>CAYVHQ010000010.1:0-24483 GCA_964451345.1 uncultured Gammaproteobacteria bacterium
TCACCATATGGCTCGCCAACCGCTACGCCCAGGCGCGCTGGAGCCTGTCGGCGGAGAGCGGTTTTCTTCTGGCTTGTTTTGAGATTGCCATCTTATTCGCCATGCGCGGACATATCGGCGTCCGCATGCAAGAGTTCACCCCTCTCTTCTTAATTCTCTTGCTTATCATTATCGACTCAATACGGCGCAACAGGAATTGGCGCTATTTGCTTTGGACCCTGCCGCTCTGTTATTTCTGGGCCTGCCTGCATGGCGGCTTCCTCATTGCCCACATCGTCCTTATAAGTTGGCTGGTGTTCGAATGGTTTATTTTCTCTTTCCCTAAACTAGCCGACTACCTGTACACATCCGCCCTACCTAAACAAACTCTTTGGCTGCTTAGTGGCATTACCTGCGGCGCCATCGCTCTTACCTTCGCCACTCCTTACGGAGCAGAACTCTACTCTTTCTTAGGCGGTTATCGGGATAATTATTTTATGTCCCATATTCAGGAATGGCTGCCGCCCTACGCTTACCCGGTTCATTACTCACAATTAGCAATGATCACTCTAGGTCTAGCGCTAGCCGCCTGGCTTGTCTTTTCCCGAAAACGCGAAGCCTGGCTTCCCTTCCTCGTCACGCTTTCCTTCTCGTTCTTAGCCCTACGCTCTACAAGACACTTTCCCTTATTAGGTATTGCCGCCCTCGTGCTAGTCGCTCCTCAGGCATTTATTGAACTCGCGCCGCGTCTCTCGACCATACAACGGCGCCTCATTTCTCTCATCTGTCTTATCTGCCTAAGCGTTGTATGCATCGTGCTTGTTATATCAACCCGCCCTACCAACACTCCCTTTGAATCATATTGCGCTAATTATCCCTGTGCGGCCATGCGCTATCTTCAAGAACATCCAGAGTACAACCGTGGCCAGCTTTTTAATCATTATAATTTTGGTGGTTTTTTGATTGGTGCCTGGCCAGACCTACGTCTCTTTATTGATGGCCGCTTGCCTCAGTATCCACTGCGCGGTCAAAGCGCTCTCGCTGAATTTAATCTTTTTAATAATAAAGACACGGCCGCTGAGCAGTTGAAAAAATATGATATCTCTACGGTGCTTTATGCACAGCCACGCCCCGAGCCGGAGTTTGATTTGTTTGAAAAATGGATTCTGGGCTATGGCCTGCGAAAATACCCGGGCGATGCTCTGGTTTCGTATCTTACGGAATCGACCGACTGGAAACGTGTCTACGAGGATGAACGTAGCGTAATTTTTATTCGCCAGAATCAAAAGTAAAGCGTTCCAGTGATAAAACCGGCACGCCATAGCGATCCTCAATAATCCTTCCGGCACTGTCAAAGACCGCTTCGCTCCACGTAAAGCCAAGTTTTTCAGCCACCTCCCGCACCGCCGACTCACTCGCCCCCTCTATCTCGACGTACGTCGGAATGCGCGGCCAGGTGTCAATATCAATTACAACTCCATCAAGCAGAAAGGTGTGCCGCCTTTTTTCCTGCCGACGCTTAAGTAGGAGGCCCGCCTTTTGTAATAGTAAACAGCTTTTTTCAAAGTCATCAGCTTCAACTTCTATTTCCTCTGTTCCGTCGATGGTGTAGGCGGCATGATGCTTATAGGTAATAGTTATTTTCTTTCCGTTTTGGCGAACCCGAATAAACTTATTCTCTTTATTCCAGGTCATGGCCTGATCATAAAAAATTGATTCTTTAAGCATTGCCTCACCACAATCCTTTGCTCCGCAACGCGTCAGTCTTGCTACGAGGTCGGCTTTGTCTATTTCCAGAAAACGAGCTTCAATCTCTTTGTGTTGAACGTTCGAATTTGTCTCGTTGGGCATATACATAATAATTATCTCGATGAATGACGGCGCCAGCGCAAAAGCAAAACACCGATAGCCGCCTCGAACTGTAAGCGCAAATCCATCTTTGACCGGCCTTGGCGGCGCGAACGAAAATATATCGGCGTCTCAACAATCTTACAGCCCGCTTCCTGCGCCAGAAAAGTCATTTCAATTTGAAAATAATATCCATTAGCCTTAATGCCGGCTAGTCCAATGCGCTCCAGAGCGGAGGCTGACCAGGCACGAAAACCCGCCGTCGCATCACGGACAGGCAAGCCCAGCACGGCGCTAATCCACACCCTGTTCGCCCACCAACTCAATAAACGGCGCGCCCAGCCCCATTCAACATCAAGCCTTCCTCCTGTAACATACCGTGAACCGATTGCCAGGTCCGCCCCGCTTTGAACAAGATTAATAAGACCAGGAATTACGCTTGGTTCATGTGAAAAATCAGCATCCATCTGTATAACAATATCCGCTCCTGAGCTGAGCGCATGTCCAAAACCAGTAATATATGCCGAGCCCAGCCCCAACTTCCTCTGTCGATGCAAAACCCTAATATTCTGGTTTGTTTTAGCTAAATCATCAGCAATGCGGCCCGTCCCGTCAGGAGAATTATCATCTATAACAATCATTTCCAGTGTGCCAGGAAAGGATTGCTTAAAAACAGCCTTGGTCAAGGACTCTAGATTGTCTTTTTCGTTATACGTGGGTATTACGACGACTATTTTGGGGCAAGAGTTGTCTTTCATGTACGCAATAATAACAAGATAATAATATGATATACTAAAGCTATATTACTGTATACAATTCCGTCATATGCATACTCCTACTTCACCACAGCCCTGGCGCCACACAAAACACCGGCCCATCAACCGTCCGCCAGCCCGCGCCTGGCGCTCACCCGCCTCCCGGCGGCCATCTTCGGGTAACTCCGGCCGTGGTTTCGTCCTCTTTATAAAGAATTGGATATTCTCAAAAAAGGGCAGCACGCTTGTTGGTTTCTTTGCCCTAGGCTTGGTCGTATTATTAGTTGGCGCATTCTTGTGGCTTTCCCGCGGACTGCCTGACCCAAACAAACTCATTAACCGCGAAGTTGCCGAAAGCACCAAGATCTTTGACCGTAGCGGCGAAACAATTTTGTACGAAATTCATGGCGAAGAGAAGCGCACGCTCGTGACACTTGATCAAATTCCAGACAACGTCCGCAATGCCACCATAGCGATTGAAGACAAAAACTTTTATCACCACAAAGGCTTTAGCTTGTGGGCAATCTTCCGCACAGTCGTAAAAAACGTCTTTACTAACAGCAAGGCGGGCGGCTCCACCCTTACTCAGCAATTTATTAAGAACGCCGTCTTTACCAACGAAAAACTGTACACCCGAAAATTAAAAGAACTTATCCTCGCCTATCGACTTGAACAGAAGTTCAGTAAGGATCAGATTTTGCAGATGTATTTTAATGAAATTCCTTATGGATCAAATGCGTATGGTATTGAAGCGGCCAGCCAAAAGTATTTTGGCAAAAAGGTAAGTGATATCAATCTCCCTGAAGCAGCCATCCTGGCCGCTATTGTCCAAAGCCCCTCCCGTTATTCTCCTTTTGGTCCCAACCGAGAAATTCTTATCGCCCGCCAGCAATATGTTCTCGACCAGATGGTTAGTCAGAACATGATCAGTCAAGATGAGGCGGAAGCCGCCAAACAGGCCAAACTTGTTTTCAAGGACCCGTCCGACAATATCACTGCCCCTCATTTTGTTATGCATGTCAAAGAAATATTGGCTGAGAAATATGGCGAAAAAACCATCGAGCAAGGCGGCCTCAAGATCTATACAACTCTCGACACATATAAACAAGATATTGCCGAGGAAGTAGTTAAAAAGAAGGCTTTGGAAAATGAAAAAAAGTTCCGTGCCTCAAACGCGGCGCTTGTCTCTATAGATCCTAAGACCGGGCAAGTCTTAGCAATGGTCGGCTCACGCGACTATTTTGACAAAGCGATTGACGGCCAGGTTAACGTCGCCCTCCAGCCACGCCAACCAGGCTCGTCCATAAAGCCAATTGTGTATGCGACTGCCTTTGAACGAGGCTACACGCCAAACACAATGCTATATGACGTTGTGACTAATTTTTCCGCCGGTGGCGCTCCATACGAACCACATAACTACAACGGCAAGGAATATGGACCGGTTTCCATGAGAATGGCGTTAGCCGGTTCGCTTAACACGCCCGCCGTCAAAACCATGTACTTGGCCGGTGTCGACAATGTTGAAAAAATGACCAGTAAGTTAGGCTATAGCACTCTCGAAGACAAGGATCGCTTCGGATTATCACTCGTATTAGGGGGTGGCGAAGTAAAATTACTGGAACACGCCAATGCCTTTAGCGCTTTTGCTCGCGAGGGAACAATCCACTCTATTTCCTTTATTCTTAAGGTTGTAGACCGCAATGGCCAGGTATTAGAAGAATTTAAAGATGAACCGCGCCAGGTATTCGATGGCAATATCGCCCGTGAAATCAATTCGGTCCTCAGTGACAACAATGCTCGTGCCTATATCTTTGGCGGAAAAAATTTCCTCACGCTTGGCAACCGACCTGTGGCCGCAAAAACCGGAACCACCAACAACAACCGTGATGCCTGGACCATCGGATACACCCCCTCTTTAGTAACAGGGGTGTGGGTGGGCAACAACGCCAACACAGAAATGAAGGCTGGTGCTGACGGCAGCGTTGTGGCAGCACCTATTTGGAATGAATATATGCGCCGTGTCTTGGGTGATGGGAATGTTGAAAACTTTAACGCCCCTAAGATTGAGATAAGTGGTAAGTCGGTTATTGATGGCGGTAAGCCCGGCGAAACAAAAGTAAAAATCGACAAGGCCTCAGGATTGTTAGCAACAGATCTTACGCCGCCAAGCTTTGTTGAGGAAAAAACCTTTCAAGACGTCCACGACATCCTCTATTACGTAAACAAAAATGACCCGCGCGGACCCGCTCCCAGCAACCCAGCTAATGACCCACAGTTTAATTTATGGGAAAGCCGGGTACAGGCCTGGGCAAAGAAAAACAACATCATCTCAAGTCAGCCGCCAACCGAAAAGGACAATGTTCACATCCCGGAGAATATTCCAACGTTTACGGTTGGAAATTTCAAGGAAGGGCAATCAGTCAATCAACCCTATCTCAGTATAGCGATTCAGGCGAGCGCACCACGCGGCGTAAACCGAGCGGAATATAAGCTCGACGGCAGCCCCCTTGATACCATCACTATTCCGCCTTTTGGTCTCGAAAAGTCTATTGCCGGGACATCGCCTGGTTATCACGAGCTCTCCATACGAGTTTGTGATGATATTGATAATTGTTCGGAACAAAAATTTAACTTCAATTTCCTTAGTAGTGGCCAAAAAAGATTAAACAATTAAAAAAATTTAGCAATAAAAAAGCCGTTCCCTGGGGACGGCTTTTGCTAACTCATTATTAGTCAATTCCTGAGTCTTCACCCAAAAAGGCTCTTAGTCGTTTGGCCTTTTTACTGTTGCCAACCAAGCGTCCAGCTTTGGGAAATTCATTACTATACAAATTTAGAGCAGCCGTGTTTTTCAGAAACATCTCCTGGTCAAAAACGCTTTTTCTTTTCTCGAGAAATTCTTTGATTATTGCCTCTAGCACATCGTAATCATCAATAAGTTTTTCCGAGGATTCAAATCCTTTTATAAATACCAAAAGTTCTTGGTGCGCTTCCGAGACATCCATATCATCCTGCGGCCTCAGCACAAGCAAGGTGCGGCGACCTATGGCAATTCGCAGTAAGAAATCCCTGACCGCCCGCGGGTAATTGCGCGCTATGTCAATTGGAAGAAATTCTCTGATACGCTTTATTGTATCTTTTTCAGTCTTAGATATATGCGGCTTTGCTGCTTGGTGATTCGTGTGTGAAATATGAATCAGCTCTTCGGCAAACTTCTTTCCATATTCATTGGTCGCGTTAGGCTTATCCTTAAGCCACAGATCAAACAATAAGCCCCTTCCCTCCGTGACAACTAAATCAAAGGCCTTACCCTTTTTTACTCCAATAATTTTTTTATTGCTAGGCACGCAATCAAACAAGTCTCTTTCTTGACTGCCTAGTTTATTGATTTCATTTTCAATGCACATTATAGTTTTAAGTTTTAATTTTTCGTATTTACCGTAAAATATCATATTTCTTGCTAATTGTCAATAGCAGAAACTCTCTTTTGCTTTATAAAACCACCACGACGCGTGGCCGTGGTGGTTTTAACTGTTTTCCTTCTTTTTACTTGCGGATAGGCATTATTATATAGAAATAGTCCTTTTTATCACCATCCCGCAGAATACAGGGCGTATCGCCATCCACCACCTCAATTACAACTGTTTCTTCATTCATAACGCTTAAGGCGTCGAGAATATAGCGGGAATTAAGAGTGCTTTCAACGTCCGTTCCTTCAATTGATACCAAAAGTGTGCTGTGGTGTTCCCCGGCTAATCCAGAGGCGGCCGATATTCCTAACTTCTTTTCAGATGCATTAAAGGCAAAAATTACATCATTTACCCCGCTTTTTGAAAAGATTGCCGCGGACTTTACGGCTCGGCTTAGTTCCTGGCGATCAACCACACAACGGCTAACAAATTGCTGGGGAATAATCTGTTGATAATCAGGATAGCGGCCATCAATTAAACGAGAAACGATTTCCGTGTTCCCGGCAACAAAAAGACATTGGTTATCCGAGAGAAACAACAATACCTCAGAAGGCGATTCATCCTCGCCGGCATCAGCCCCCAGCACTCGTGAGAGCTCTTGTAGTGTTCGACTTGGAACTATACAGCGACGCTCGTCTGATTCGCTTCCCTGAGCCCCTACAATCCTCTCCGCGAGACGATAGCTGTCCGTGGCGGCCATCACAAGCTCTTTTTCCCGCAGCACCAACAGGACACCAGAAAGCTCGGCGCGCGCCTCATCATTCGCCGCCGCAAAAACCACCTGACTTATTGCCCGACGCAAGTCATCCGCCTTTACGGTATAAGGATTCACTCTTTCAACCACTGGGATAAAGGGGAATTCTTCGGCTGACTGCCCCTTAATCTTGGTTTTATTTTCACCGCACTCTACTTCAAGCTCGCCTTCCTTTAATTCCATACAAACCTTGTCGTTCTGCAAGAGTCCAACATAGTCAGCGAGGAGGCGGGCATCAACCGTAAATGATCCCTCTGATTCAATTTTTCCCCTTAAGAGGCTAGTGATTCCAATCTCAAGGTTTGTCGAGATAAGTTTTATATTACCCTCCTGAGCAGAAATAAGAATATTATTAAGAATAGGCAGATTAGTATTCTTCTGTGCTATGTGATTCACCGCATGAACCGCTGCTTTTAGATTCTTCTGCAGAGTAATTATTTTCATAGGTTGAAGAAGAGTATTATGTATTAAATAAAAATATATAAATAGATAACAGTAACAATAAGGGAGTGGATAGAGTGGATAAGTCTGAAAAACTAAGCTGGCATTGTAAATTTTGTAAATTAGCTGTGGATGGTGTTGTGGGGGAAAGCGGAGTGGAGAGTTAATAAGTTCCGGGAGCAGGTAGCGGTTTTATAAATCAGTCTATTTACCCCAATGTTGTTAAACACTTATCCGACCAAAAGTAATGGCTTATACACAGTTTATCCGTTCGTCTGAAGCTGTTGTTTAATTGAAAGAAGTTGCTGTTTTAATTTTTGGTTATTTTTAAGATCTTCAGCTATTTTATTGCAAGCATGAATTGCGGTAGTGTGGTCGCGGCCGCCGATTTCCTGTCCAATAGAAGGAAAAGAGGCGCTAATTTCTTCACGCATGAGATACATGGTAATTTGGCGGGGAACAACAAGCTCTTTTTTGCGGCTTTTTCCAATTAAATCCTTCAGTTCGATATCAAAGAATTTACCAACCGCCTCGATGATGTTTTTACTGGTTAGGGAGTTTTCGCGGAATTCGGTGAGAGTGGCTGCTAGAATGTTTTTTGTTGTTTCAAGGGTCGGCTGGAGATTATTAAATTCATAATGGGTGATAAGACGCGTAAGGGCCCCTTCCAGCTCACGAACGTTCGTCTGGATATTGTGGGCAATATACATAAGTATCTCGGCGGGCAAGGGAAAATTTTTCTCGTGGCACTTGTTTTCGAGAATTGCCAACTTTGTTTCCAGATCTGGCTGGGTAATATCGGCGATCATCCCCCACTCAAAACGTGAGAGGAGTCTTTTTTCCAGGGCCGGAATAGCCTTTGGTGGTCGGTCGGAGGTAAGTACTATTTGGCGATTGGTTTGGTGTAGTTCGTTAAAGGTGTGAAAGAATTCTTCCTGAGTTCCTTCTTTACCGGCCATGAACTGAATATCGTCAACTAACAATAGGTCGACGTTTCGGTATTTTTCCTTTAACTGCTTGGCGCGTCCGGAACGAACTTCGTTAATATAGTCATTAGAGAATTTTTCTGAGGTGACATATAAGATCTTGTCGGTTTTCTTGGAAAGCTCATTACCAATCGCGTGCAGTAAATGGGTTTTGCCCAGTCCCACTCCCCCGTATATAAACAAAGGATTGTATGATTTGCCGGGATTATTAGCTACTGCCTGGCAGGCGGCATATGCTAATTCATTTCCTTTACCAACAATAAAGGTTTCGAAGGTGTAATAACTGTTAAGTCCGAAACGGTTCTTGCCCATACTCTTGGCCGCCTCACTCACGGCCGCCGCTGCATTCTTGCTAAGGTGTCCGCTGCCGGCAAAAGCGCCGACGGGAGCGGCGTGTTGTTTTTTCTCGATTTTATAAGCGACTTCTTTTACCTGTTCTTTGGTGACATTGCGCAGGGCAGCGAGAATTTCTTGATAGTATTTTTTCTGGAGCCAGTCGAGAGCAAAGGCAGTTGGAACACATACTGTCACTTTTCCAGCCTCATAGGAGTGGATGTAGGTGTTTTTGAACCAGGTCGTAAAGGTGGCTTTCGAGAGATTTAGCTCGATTTCGCCAAGCACCGCCTGCCAAAGTTGCTCATTGTCCATGGGGAGGGTATTAAGTAATAATCCGCTGCGTAATATTTGATAGTATAGCAAGGCAGCCTCTTTAGTAAAAGTATCCACATGTTTATAATCTGTTGATAAGCATGGGATAAGACCGAGGCATTGACGTCAAGCCGCAATAATGATACGGTGAAGAACGTATCAGTACACCTATTTATCATTGTTATCATTGAGATATGCCGCAGAGAACTTATCAACCAAATGTTAAGCGCGCCAAACGCAAGCACGGCTTTCGTAAGCGCATGCTTACCAATAGCGGACGCAAGGTCATTAAGAGCCGAATGGCCAAGGGACGCAAGAAGCTAACCGCTTAAGCGTATATGTTGCCAAAATCCGGGCGAATTCGCCTTACCCGCGAGTTTGAACGGATTTTTGCTTCCCGGCTATCTTATTCGGGACGCTTTATGCGTCTCGCTTTTGTTAATTCTGAGCAGCCTCATAGCCGCTGTGGTATAGTAATAAGTACGAAGGTCAGCAAGCGGGCGGTAGTGCGAAATAAGCTACGTCGCCGTGTTCGATCAATTATTGCCGAACTGTCACCAAAACTGCTTCCACCCCGTGATGTAGTGGTAATTTGTCTGCCGGCTGCGGCAAAAGCTGATTTCTCTGAGTTCAAGGCAGATTTAGAAGCATCGCTTAGTAGAATTTATCGAAAAGTCTTATGAAGAAAGAGTTCTCTGCCTGGGGCGCGTTGCTCGTTATCGGACTCATTCGTACCTATCAAAAAACACTTTCACTTGATCATGGTGTTTTAAAAGGATTATTCCGCTATGGCTACTGCCGCTTTCATCCAACCTGTTCCGAATATGCGGTTCAGGCCTTGCAGCGCTATGGTTTCTGGAAGGGTTTGTATTTAGGGACACGGCGAGTAATACGTTGTCATCCCTGGAGCCCCGGAGGGCATGATCCGGTTATCTAAAGCACGAATAGATAAATTAGTTAATTAAATACTTAGTTAATTAATTTGTCTATTAGTCAATTGCTAAATTTGTATTTATGTTTACACTTTTCACAACAATCTTCTATCAACCAATCCTTAACTTAGTTTTGGTTATTTATAACTGGCTGCCTGGTCATGATATCGGCTGGACGATTATTATCCTGACGGTGATTATTAAGCTTATTTTGTATCCGTTATCTAAGAAGTCTATTGAGAGTCAGAAGTCACTACAGAATCTACAACCGAAACTAGAAGCGATCAAGGCAAAACATAAAGATGACAAAGAAGCTTTGAGTCGGGCAATGATGGAATTGTACAAGCAGGAAAAGGTCAACCCTTTATCTTCGTGTTTACCTCTTCTTATACAGCTCCCCTTCTTTTGGGCGATCTTCCGCGTTTTCCGCGACGATTTACTCGGTAAAGCGCTTGTTCTAGCCTATCCTTTCATTCATAATCCGGGCATCTTGAATCCAATCGCTTTTGGTTTTTTGGACTTTTCTAAGCCGAATATCTATCTCGGCATCCTCGCCGGACTATCGCAATTTGCCCAGGCGAAGATGATGCCGGTGGCCAAGCCGGCGGTTAAGAGCGATGGAGCCAAGGATGAGAATATGATGGCCGCTATGAACAAGCAGATGCTCTATTTAATGCCTATCCTGACGATTGTCATCTGCTACAAGCTGCCGAGCGGACTAGCCTTCTACTGGTTCATCTCGACCCTCCTGACGATTGCTCAGCAGTGGTGGATCTTCCGCCAACACAAGGATCCAAACAGCACCCCGCCAACAATTATTGAAGGCGAAATTATCAAATAGCTAAGGAAAATTAGTAAAAAAAAGAACAGCCTGTAAAAAGGCTGTTTTTATATCAAAAATTATTAGAACCTTGCCGCTCGCGTACGTATCACCGCATACGAGTCGATCATTGTATTGAAGTACTTTTTTTCATACTGTTCATCAAACAACAATGAACGAGCTTCGCCCTCATAGATTAGGTAGTCATGATAACCGTCGATCGATGTATCGGCAAGCAGATGGGTTTCTACTAATACTGCATCGACCGTGTCGAGATAATTGCTTGATCGGCGCCTTTGCAGGGTCAAGGTATACTCATACCCTCTTGTCGTGATAAGCCGCTCATAATAGCTGTCGTACCCATTTGATGCTTTGTGGTATGAGCCGGTTTTCTTGATGAATGAACGTATGTTCTTAAAAACACTCTCGTCGACTGGCAGCGTCCAGCGCTTATCGTTTCGCGGACTATCAACTGCCTTTAATAGAGGTCTTGGTGTGTTGGTCGGTATAAAGACGGTGGTATTAGTAGCACCACCTGCTGGGTTTTTAGGTGTAGGATTTGGCCAATCGCATAGTAAATAAGCGATAAATAACACAACGGCTAGGCCATAAAGAAGCACTCTTCTCATGATATTTGAGTTTATATTTTGAAAAAACGTAATTTGCAATTTTATTATGTTTTCAAGTTTTTGTCAACTAAATACGGTAAAAAAAGAACGCTGATGAGGCGTTTTGGGTATTAAAAAGGAGTCCAATAGAAACTCAATTATTTGTAAAAATTAATTTATAGTTTCCGTGTTGGACTCCATTCCTCGGAGTCCTTGAATCATTTGATTCAATCCTCTTAGGAATAATGCGGTCAAGTTTGATTTCAAGACCAAACTTTTTATACCATCGATTGGATTTCATAGCATAGCTACTAATCCTTTATTTTATTTTTATTTTTTAGGTGTTATCAGCACCCTGGCTTTGGGCCATAATTAAATCGACAGGATAAAAAGGAAGGAATTCTTACAAGGTATTGTGGTCTTGTAAAAGGACCTTCTTGTTTTTGTAATGAACTATTTACTGATACCTTAAGTATAGCACATTTTTAACATCTCTTCAATGCTCATAGTCAACAATTTTTTATATACGTCAAATGTATTTAATATTAGTCATAATAAATACGAGACGAATGTGGTCGGCTGTAGTTGTGCACAGGTTAAGTCTACGCATTCGTAGACTAAAAATAAAAACTTGTACACATAATCCACTACTTATCCACAGATTTTATTATTTTAGAGATTAGTCTACCTTAATATAGACTTAACGAACGGTGTTTACTTTAGAATAAGACAATGGTAGAGTATTTTTGTATCATTCATTTCGTTCTTTAATCAAGTCGGCTATGTGCTTTCAGCCATAAGCGATCTACCACTCGTAGTCGGCGCTTTCTTACGCGAATGATATGAAGTATAAGGTTATCCATTTATTTGGGTAACCTTTTTTAATAAAAAACCCGCTCCAAAGAGAGCGGGGCAGATGAGGTCACGGTGGGAGTCGAACCCACGAATAGTGGTTTTGCAAACCACGGCCTTGGACCACTTGGCGACGTGACCGAACGTTGCGTTCTAGAACTTTTACACTATATCAGTTTCTATTGCGTAAAACAAGAAAAGGCCCGGAGGCCTTTTCGCTTTTAATGTGGTAAGGATTATTGGGTGGTTGCAATCCTGACTTTTTCCGGAAGAGAGACGACAACAATCGCGGAGCGACGTTTGCCAAACTGCATGGCATCGGATCGAGTCTTAAACCAGAAGTCTACCCGGTCGCCATACTTGGGATGCGTGCGGTCACGCACAACGAATTCTCGATCACCAAAAAGTGCCGGAGCTTTAATAACAGTTCCCATTGGAAGAAAGTTGGCAGCCACAGAGTCTTCGACATTGTGCTTGCAGAGATTAAAACCGCTCGCCGCCGTGCAAGGATCGTCGTCTGTTTGACCCTTTAAAGAATTATATGCCGTCATAGTTACGACGCGTCCACCCGCAGGAACTGGGCTATTGCTAAAGAATAAAGGCTTTCCCTTGATAATCTTGCCGGCCTGAACTCGTTCAGAGGGAGGGAGTAATTTAAAGTTCTTGCCAATAGGAGGGAGGTTGGCTGAGTATTCCTTTTCTCCACTGACCAATCGCTCATTAAGCTTTGTCTCACTCTCTGGAGCTTTGATGATTTGTCGCTCAGAGATAATTCTTTCGCCGTTTTCGTCAGGTGTAATAATAGTTTCAGCGGCGAGGGCCGGCGTTACTATGAAAGAGTAAATAAATGAGGCGATTAAAAAGAATGCGAGCTGTTTGTTAGTTCGTTTAGATAAAAGTGGCAGGCTAGTAAGATTACTATGTGTCATATCTTCTAAAATAATAAAAATTCCCAATTAAGCATGAAGGGAATTTCGTGACAACACTTTACCACGGCACGGCAAATAAGTCAATAGGCTAGGGCAAGAAAAGAGACTAAAAATATGGCTAACATTAGCAAAATAATCTACACTAACGATAAAAAATGCTTAATATTAGCTATTTTATTCGCATAATTAAGTTGGATGGCGATCCCTTGTAGTGAGATATTCTCGGTTACAGAGTGGACATTAGAGAGAGCAAAGGCGGCCCGTTTAAGATTGCTGATTTTGCTTTTTGAGAAGTGATATTCAGCTGTCTCATATTTCTGGCTGCTGCGAGTCTTTACTTCTATTATGCATAGCTGACCCGACTTCATGGCAAGTATATCGATTTCGTCATGGAATATTCGAACATTTTCCTGAATTGTGGTATATCCACTCTTTTCAAGATATTTGCGAGCAATTCTTTGGCCAATCCGGCCAATATCAATAGAATGAGCTACTTGTTCTACCTGGAACATAAGGTTTACATAGTAATTGTTCTATCAAAAACAAAAACACCCCCTGATAGAGGGGATGTTTTTTACTAAAAGAGGCTAGGATGGGAGATACTTCTTGATTTCTTTCTCTCGGGAGGAGTGTTGAACGGCACGCTTTTTGCTGCTTAGTTTCGCTCGAACTAAAAGGATGAACCAGATAATGGCTACAATTGCCCAGACAGGATACCAAAAATAGGACCTGAGGAATGGAGTTAGCTCGTAGTTGAAGAAGATAAGCGCTAGGGAAATAAAGGCGTTGCTAAAAAAGAACCACGCCGCAAGACTCTGCATTCTCTGTGAGAGAGAGGAGAATAATCGAAATGCGCCAGTTACCATAAGAACGCCTAATAGGATTCCTAGTATAGCAATGTATATAAGAAGCTCGCGTTGATCACCGGACAGCGGTTCGGGACGTGGATTAAACCAGTAGACAAGTGAAAGGAATTGGGACATAGGAAATTACTTAGTTATTACGATACCGTAATGGTACGGTCCGGCGTCAAAATGGTCAAGGGTTTTTAGCTCGCAGAGCTCAACGAGATCATTAACATGGCCTGCTGAGATTCGTCTTGTTTGATCAGGCCCAAAAGGAGAGTCAGTGGTGGTCCAATCAACAACTATGAGGCGGCCGCCTGGCTTTAAAAGACGTTTTGCTTCCCGCAGCATCGCCAGGCTATCAGTCGATTGGCTAAGAGTGTTTACGAGAAAGGCGCTGGAGATTGAATCGTCGCTTAAGGAAACGCCATGCGGCTTTTCTAGATTGGCTCGAATAATTTTTATCATCGAGAGACGGTGGTGTGTAACATCATGACTGACAGAATCAAGCGCCTCGGGCAAAATATCTATTCCATAGACCTTTCCGGTTATACCTACGAGGGAGGCTAGGGAATAGAGGAAGAAGATCGATCTTCCGCAGCCGAGATCAGCGACACTATCTCCCTCTTCTACCTCTCCTTTTTCCAGGATAAGATCGATTGATATGAGTGATGTTTTTGTTGGTAAAATTGGCATAAATTTAGTCTAATACACAAGTTATCCCCAAAATATTAAATGGCTAATATTAAATAATTAATAGCTATAATTAGTTGTACGGCTATACTTATTAACACGCCGCGTAGAAATGTTTTAGTCTATTATATTCTGGACTAAAACATCATGTTGCTGCAGAAAATATATACCTATTAATTGCAATTTTTGCTTACCAGAGAGGCTTACAATAATTAGCTCAATCAGGCTTCTTGGGGGAGCTTTACGAAAGAGTCAGTAGATGTAGGATGAGGTGATAACTGGGTGCTAGTTGAGAGTTGTGGACCATACCGGATTCGAACCGGTCGCCTCTTCCATGCCATGGAAGCGCTCTACCAAATGAGCTAATGGCCCGTACTGCAAATTCTAAATTATCAAGGTAAAGAATTAATCAATTTGTGTAACGTACTTGGATAATATACAGCAGGAGCATTTATAATGCAATAACTAGATATGTATATTAACTAATGTATTAATTATTTAATTAATAATTTGGTGCTCCTGGAGGGAATCGAACCCCCATTTTATCCTTAGGACGGATTTGTTCTATCCATTGAACTACAGAAGCCTGAAGCAACGCTATACCTAAGGCAACTATACAATGCGACGGGGCATCTGACAAATACGCCCTTGTCAGCAATATCAGAATATCGCTACAATACAGATATGACTATTAAGTAATTATTCCTGCTTATGTTTAATAAGAATATTCCAGGAGGGGCCGGGCGCGAAGGTGTGGAAACAATTATTGGGCCATCGGTTAAGATAGAGGGAAATTTTGCCTGTCAGGGTGGAATCGTTATTGAGGGCGAAGTAAAGGGAATGATCTCCACCGCCGGATTTTTAGAGATTGGCGATCATGCGTCCGTGACGGCTGATGTCAGCGCGCGTGAAGCGAAGATTGCCGGAGAGCTCAAGGGCAATCTGAAAGTGGAGGGGGATTTGGAGCTGACGGCTTCTGCAAAAATTATTGGAGATATTGAAGCGGGGAGCTTGTCTGTGGCTCGTGGCGCCCTCATTAAGGGTAAATGTTCTATTGCCGTCACTGACCTTAAAGCAAAACCTTCCGCAAAGGCGGTAGTTAACGACAATGACTAACGTATATATATACGATCATCTTTTGTCTGGGCCGCGTTTTCAGAAAACACTCGAGCGTCTTGAAACTCGACTCACTGACCTTGGCCTAAGCGGCAAGATATATAGGCTTGGGCCAATGACGCGCGTCAATGAAATTGTGCGCGATGAGATTCGTAAACAGGCCAAAACGATTACGGTCGTCGGCGGAGACGCCTTAATTACGAAAGTCGCCGGCCTGATGGCGGGCTGTGACATTCCTTTGGCAATTATTCCCTTGGAAAAAGAGAGTTCCTGCGCATTGTCCTTGGGTATTAGCCTTGAGAGTGCGTGTCGTATTCTGGCGGCTCGCCGCATCGTACGTATCGACCTAGGGCAGACCAATACTGGCGCGATTTTTCTTTCGGAAATCTCTTTTGCGATGCGCAATCCCCAGTTGCGTATAGATGGCGGAATTGTTGCGTCAACCGAGGGCCAGGCCGAAGTTCAGATTGTGAACGTTTTGCCGGACGAATATGGTTATCGGGGCTCACGGCCTTCGCCGGAGGATGGGAGATTGAATGCCTATATTCTAAAGACCGAAAGCGGATTTTTAAAAAAAGGTATTTCTCAGTCATCTATCGTTTGTCGGGAGATTGAGTTTCTTTCCGGTCCCTGTGACGGAGTGATTGACGGACAGTCGACAGTTGAGAAAGTCTCCAAAGTCGGGCTGATTCCAAAGGCCTTATCAGTCATTGTCGGCAAAGAGAGAAATTTTTAAAAAACCTCCGGCTGATGCCAGAGGTTAAAAAGTGTCGGTTAGTCGGGGATAATAAACCCGATTATTTTTTTTCTTTCACGTATGGTTTTTTGCTTGCTTAGCGGGTCGATGGAGATGACGGCGTATTTCTTTTCAACATTCATTAAGCAGTGATAGGGATAGGGCGAATCTTTTGTTTCTTGAAAAAGAAAGGCTACCCCCATTATCTTAATTCTTAGTGTTTCTTGAAAAGTGAAGCCTCTGAATTCATACGTTTCATTTTCTAAAAGCGTTTCTTCTATATTATTATATGACTCGTTCAAAATTGTATATATAGAACAAATTGAGGAAACTCTTTGAATGGTAATTTTTACAGGCAGCTTTTTGTTGATTCGAAACTTTTCAATTTCGGCAATCTTATTCCGGGCCTTGGTGATATTTTTTTCAATATCGGCTGTTTTGAAATTTTTTAAAGAGATTTTCTTCTTAAATGATGAAGATGGTTTGTTTTCACGTAAAACCGTTATTTCATTCGTCCCGACGGCAAAACTAATACCGTGCAAATGAGAGAATGTAGTTTTGGCATTTACGGCCGATGGTGTAATTAAATTTTTTGCGTAATTCGTAGAACTGTCCTGCGGGGTGTTTTGGTTTGTTGGAAGCATTTCGTCAGATGATTTATGGTTTTGTAATGAACGACCTCCGCAGTATACTAACATTATGATGTAAAGTCAAGATTGAAAAAAGCCGCCCGCCCTGCTATAGTACAGGAACTGTCGTGCCTTTTAGCATTAACGCGAAATAATATGCCACTCATTCCAACAGTTATTGAAAAGTCCGGAAACTACGAACGCGCGTACGATATTTATTCCCGCCTCTTGCGTGATCGTATCATTTTCCTCGGTGAGCCAATTACTGATCATGTTGCCAATATTGTTATTGCCCAATTCCTCTTCTTGAATGCTGAAAGCAAGGATAAGGACATTAAGTTCTATATAAACTCCCCGGGAGGATCGGTTACGGCCGGTCTGGCAATTTATGACACCATGCAGCATGTTAAGGCTGATGTGTCGACCTGCTGTGTCGGCTTGGCCGCTTCGATGGGCGCCTTCCTGCTCTCGGCCGGCGCACCAGGCAAGCGCTTCTCGCTGCCGAACTCGGAAATCATGATCCATCAGGTCATGGGCGGTTTTGAGGGACAGGCCTCTGATATCAAGATCCGCTCCGAGCATATCCTGCGCATCAAGGACAAGCTCAACAAGATCATGGCTAAGCATACTGGCCAGTCAATCGCGACCATCGAAAAGGATACTGATCGCGATAACTTCATGAGCGCCGATGAGGCAAAGAAATACGGTATAATCGACAAGATTATTACTAAATAAGTTTGATCTGGCAGCTGTTAATGGGAAAAGCCCGAAACTATTGACAATAGGCCAGGAATATTATAAAATCTCGATATTGTTTATTAACTCTTAATCGTGTATGACAGCAGCCAAGAAAACCGTAAAGCGCGCCGTCAAGCAGGTTGCCTCCACCAAGACTCTAGAAGAGATCAAGGCTGAGCTCAAGCCGGGCATGACTATCCGCGTATATCAGAAGATCAAAGAATTGAATCCGAAGGGTGAAGAGAAAGAACGTGTCCAGTATTTCGATGGCATGATCATCGCCCATAAGCATGGTAAGGAAAGCGGCGCTACCATCACTGTTCGTAAAGTGACTGACGGCGTTGGCGTTGAAAAGATTTATCCGTTGAATCTGCCAACCATCACGAAGATTGAAATTCAAAAGCAGGCCGCCGTGCGCCGCGCTAAGCTCTACTTCCTCAAGTCGGGCAACTACCGCAAGCGCTTGAAAGAAACGAAGGTCGCGTAAGAGCATTGGCCCGTCTTGTTGAGTTGATCAGTAAGGCGGGCTCTTTGCGGATATGGTGGAATTGGTAGACACGCAGGCTTGAGGGGCTTGTAAGGGTGACCTTGTGAGGGTTCGAGTCCCTCTATCCGCACAGTGAATATTCCTAGTTCATCTAGGGCGCATAGCTCAGCTGGTTAGAGCACTTCGTTTACACCGAAGGGGTCCAGGGTTCGAATCCTTGTGCGCCCACCACTAAAAAACTAGAACCGTTAAGGTTTCAGTTTTTTGTTCTATGAGGAACGCGTTTATTCTCCGTCGATGAGTGGCACGTCGGTTAAGACACATGTAGCATTTTCTGTCGCCGAAATAGTTATTTGAGTTTCTGAAATTATTCGCGCCTGGTCGCCGGCTTCGAAGGTTGTGCCATTAATAGTGATGGATCCTTTGGTTACGTAAACAAATGTTCCGCGGTCGGGACGGATGGTGTGGTTGGCTGAGGCGCCGCTTTCCAGCTCGGCGAGATAGACCGTCGCGTCACACTGCATCGGCAGCGCGCCGGCCTTGCCTTCGCCGGAAGCCACGGGAACGAGCGCGTTTTTTTGCTTCTTAGAAAAATCTTTTTGCCCATACTGCGTTGGTAAGCTGAGGGCGGAAGGAAAAATCCAGAGCTGATAAAGGCGCACTGGTTTGTCGGACTCGTTCATCTCAGCATGCGTGATGCCTGACCCGGCAGACATCTGCTGCACTTCGCCGGCTTTAATAACTTCGGTATTGCCGAGGCTGTCGCGATGGGTTAACTCGCCTTCGAGCATGATTGTGACGATTTCCATGTTGTCATGCTCGTGTTCGCTGAAGCCGTTATGCGGCGCGATGCTGTCATCGTTAAAAACGCGCAAGGCGCCGAAATGCATATTGGCCGGATCATAATAGTCGGCGAAGGAAAAGAGAAGCTTAGTTTTGAGCCAGCCGTGGTCGGCAGCGTGGCGTGCAGCAGCGGGAATGCGGGTAATCATACTATTGTATCTAAGATTAAGTTTTGTGGTCATTGTATTATAAAGGTCGTCAGTCGCCAAGCGACTGGGCGCGATACTCGGCTTTTGATATACTAGTGAGGCGAAAAGCTTCATTAATCATCCATTCTTTTCTAGAAATATGCGTATTCATTTTGTTTGTTCGGGTAACACCAACCGCAGCCGTATGGCCGAGGCGTATCTGAAATCAAAAAAAATGCCCGGGGTCAGTGCCAGTTCGAGCGGTATCACGGCTATTCCCGGAAGTGATGATGGCGCTGTTTCTAAATATGCTGAAAAGGTTTTGGGGGATGCTCATATCTTGGACTATGCTTCTTCGGAAAGAGTGCGGACAACACCGGAATTATTGAATAATGCCGACCTGGTTATTTTTATGGCGCAAAAGCATTTTGACTATGTTAAGAATGAGCTACGAATGGTTCCGAGAAAATACGAGATCTGGCACGTCGGCGACATCCCGCCGGATTTTTGGTGGTGGCTCATCCCGATTCGCAAAAAGAAATTAGTGGACGACCGGGATATCTTTGAAGCAATTAAGGTTCATGCTGATGAGCTGGTTCGTGCGCTTAGCAAAAAAAATAACCCCGGCGTGCGGGGTTAGGAATTTAATAATCCTTAAGACGGAAGTGTAGATCGCGCAGCATGGCTGTCGAGTCCGGATAAGGATGGATGCGGTCATTTTTTGCGCCGCCATACAAAGACATAAAATATGTATAAACGGCTTTGTCTGACAGAATGACGATAACACGGGAGCCGAGTTCAATAACCTCTTGCAGGTAAGCGAAATCAACTTCCTGAGTCTCGGGCGCTCCCTCAAGTTGAAAAAAATAAATCGCGTCCTTATATAGCTCATCTAGTCGCGTTTCTTTGCGGATGGAAAAAGGTTCGGTTTCGCGTTCTTTTTCCGCTTCTATTATTTCCAGAACTTTTTCTTTCAGTTCTGTCGGCCATTCGGTTTTGTTATGAATGACATAGAAACAGACGGCTTTTTTTGCCAGCTCAATAATTGGTTCGTTGCCCATGTGATATGTTAAGGTTCAATAGAATGCTTACATGCTAATGAGAAATACTGATTTTGTCAATCACTTTTAAAATATATAAATTCATTGCATACTGTATGTATGAGAAAGGTCACTCGTTCAGAAAAAGAAACATACGATTTTGCGACGTCCTGGGCTAAGAAGCTCAAGGGCGGCGAAGTGCTGGCTTTGAGCGGCGACCTTGGGGCAGGCAAGACGGCGTTTGCCAAGGGAATAGCCGCTGGGCTTGGAATTACAAAAACCGTAACTAGCCCGACGTTTGTTTTGATGAAGGTCTACCCAATAAAAAATGGATTAGTTAAATTCTTTGTGCATGTTGATGCGTATCGTTTGAAAAACGCAAAATCATTAGAGGCCATCGGTCTACTTGATTATATCGGAAGTTCTGAGGCGGTAGTCTTGATTGAATGGGCGGAGCGGGTCAAAAAGATATTGCCGAAAAACGTACTAGCCATTTCTATTATCCATAAAAATTTTGAGGAGAGAATTATAAATACTGCGTTGACAAAAAGGAGAAAAAAGAGGAAGGTTATTATTAATAACTAAGCGATGCCTACGGGCTATGCAATAAAATTATGAAAGAAATATTTAACAACCGATACGATTCAATTTTAGGCATGGAAAAAGCAGTTGCCTGGACGGAGAGTGGAATAGAGGAGCATTCTTTAAAAGAAAGTGACCCTGATTTTGAAGCTTTGTATTCTAAAGAAGACATTCAAAAGGATGCTCAATTTGTCGCAAAAAGAAAGAAGAATTTTGCTGACATGAACAAAGAAGGAAGGCTCCTGAAGCTGAAGATGGCACAGGTTTTAGAATACATTATCTTCGAACAGAGTGAGCTCAGCGAATGGTTTGGTCCCAATGCTTTGACAATCAAAACTTCTGAGTTTGATGATATTGTGAATGGCGTTGACATGGTTATTGAGTTTGAGGATCCTCTAGAGCATGAAGCAGAATCATTCGATCGACTCGGTACTGCGGTTGATGTTTCTTTTGGTACGGACCTTAGGGGAAAATTCGAGAGAATTGTCCAAGAAATAGAGAGTGGCCTATTAAGCGAAGTTAAGTATTTTAAATCGGAGCGATCAAAGCCTCAGAAATTGGAGCACTTGCCCCGCATTGTTATTGGCTGCGCCCCCGAAACAATTGAAGAGTTGGTAAAATTATGGACCATGGGTGATAAGACTACGCTCGGACAACATCCAATTCAAGTTCAACTTCTTCATGAAATTGTTGACCAATTAAAGGTGTTTGAAGAGTATGCTCGTTTTGTAGTCAAAAATGAAAAGACGGCCAACACGTACCAAAATCTTAAAGAAATTGTTGCTAATCTCCTTGCGGAGAAAAAGAAAGAATTCGGAGACGTACGGAGTCAGTATGATTCGGGTTTCCAGCATATCACTGATGGTTTGTCGTTAATGAGGACGAAAATTGATGTTGCTAAGCCAAAAGTAGATCCCGAGGAAAGACTTCGACAGATTCGTGAAAAACATTCGTACTTGAACAAGAAAAAGAACGCTGCGTAATTTTCGTTAAAATAAAAAACAGCTTTTTGTCTTGTGACAAAAGGCTGTTTTAGTTTTTAAGCTCAAGTCCCTTTTTCTGCATTTCGCGCCGAATTTCGTTGATCGACTTTTCTGTTAATCGGCAAACATCTCTTAAATTTGAAATTTGCCATTTATCTGGTGATTTCTCAGAGAGGAGCTCTAGCCGTTTACGGGTTCTTTTGCTTAAATTTAAATCCATTGCTACTACTGCGCTATTCATTCGTTTTTGTTTTGAAACCGTCAATTTTATAAGGACGATTGGTTCATCCGTACGCTAGCATTAATGTATTTCTTTGTCAAGGTTATTCAGCTCTCCCTGAACTTCGGCTGCGGCTGAAAGGCGCCAAAGCAGCCAGGCGACACCGAAACAGATCATAGTATCAGCTAGATTGAAGACGGTAAAGTAGTGCACGTCGATGTAGTCGATGACATAGCCGTATGCCAGTCGATCATACAAATTAGAAGCGGCACCTAATATGATAAAGGCGAGTGCTGCTGCTTCGTGTTGTTTTTTTCTATGTACTTGTCGCCAAAAATAATAGGCGGCTACGAATATTATTGGGAGCGCAATAAAAGTCGGGGGCACGGGCAGAGGAAGAGAGAAAGCGATAGTAGTGTTTTCTAGAAAACCGAGCGACAGGAAATCATCCAACAGTATTCTCGGTCCACGTTGCCATACTTCTAAAGAGAAGGATTTTGCCAACCGATCCAACACAACAACAAACACGGCACCGATAAGTGCCGTGTTGAATAGTTTCTGGCCGCGCAGGCGGGCCATATTAGTTCTGCTGGAGCTTGGTCTTGCAGGCGACGCAGGAGCTGGAGAAGGGGCGGATGAGGAGGCGCTTCTCTTCGATCTCGTTGCCGCAGTACTTGCAGATGCCGTAGGTGCCGTTTTCGATACTGTGTAGAGCCGCTTCGATATCTTCGCGGGTGCTTTCTAGAACTTTATCAGTTGCCAGATTGGTCGTATACTGTTCGACTTCCTGGGCGTTCTCATCGCTTTCATCGCCGAAGTTCGGCATCTGTGGATTGCGATGGCCCTCTTCGTCCTGGCCGATGCCGGTCAGTTCGTCGTTGAGCTGCGCTTTCTGGCGGAGCAGATCTTCTTTGATTTTCTGCAGGGTTTCGTTGGTCATATAGTTAAATGCAGCTCTGTTAATGCTTATATGATAGCCTAGGCGGACGGGAAAATCAATCTAGTTCCATTCCTTGTTAAGGAGGCCCTGGCTGGCCGCTTCGACCTGCGCTTCCTGCTTGGAGGAGCCGCGGCCGATGGCGACTAAGTCTTCATTGAGATACAGGCCGACTTCAAACGTTTTGTTATGGTCCGGGCCGGATTCGCCGAGAACCTTATAATGTGGCGTGATGCCGGTGACTTCCTGGGCCTTTTCCTGGAAGCGCGACTTTGGGTCGAGATAGAGACGGTGCTTAAGAATATGATCAAGATGGGAAAGGATGAAACGGTCGATAAATACCTTGGCCGAGGAGAGTTCGCCGTCGAGATAAATAGCGCCGATGAGGGCTTCCATGGCGTTGGCTAAGATATAATGGCGGGCCTTAGAATTGCTGTCTTTTTCTTCCCCGCGGGAAAGATAGAGATTTTCTTCGACAGATAAGCCGCGGGCGATTTCAGCTAGCATATTGGCGTTAACTAAGCTGGCGCGCCAGTCAGTCAGGTCGCCTTCCGGTGTTTGCGGAAAGGCGTGGTAGAGGTGTTCGGTAACGATGATCTCGAGGACGGCGTCGCCGAGGAACTCGAGACGTTCATTGTGGCCGAGCGGAAATTCAGGATGCTCGTTGATATACGAGCGGTGGACCATGGCTTGCTTCAGGAAATCGCTGTTCTTGAAGGAATAGCCGATAGTCTTTTCGAGTTTGGCAAAATCCTTATTCACAAAA
Source organism: uncultured Gammaproteobacteria bacterium (assembly GCA_964451345.1). Taxonomy (GTDB): domain Bacteria; phylum Patescibacteriota; class Patescibacteriia; order Patescibacteriales; family Patescibacteriaceae; genus Patescibacterium. The sequence continues at coordinate 23,766 of CAYVHQ010000010.1, forward strand.
GTAATTTAGGCTAGGCTTCCGTAGCGGGTGATTCAGTGGGGGCTGCTTCGGGTGCGGCTGTTTCTGCTGGAGCTATTTCCGCACTTTCTGCAGCTGGCTTGGCGGCTTCTTCCTTGGCTTTCTTTTCGTTCTCGATGTCAACTGTCTTTGGCGGCATTTCTTTCATAATCGCGCCGAGGACGCCATTGACGAACTTTCCAGAAGAATCACCGCCAAAAGCTTTGGCGATTTCAATTGCCTCGTTAATTGCTACCTTAGCTGGAATCTTCTGGTCATAAACCAGTTCGTAGATACCGAGACGCAGAACGTTGCGGTCAACGATCGTAATCTGGTCAAGCGGCCATTCAGTAGCAAACTTAACGATATAGGCATTGATTTCCTCGACGTGCTCAATAACGCCTTTAACCAGGTTAACGACGAAGCCGTGGTCGTCAAAGCCGGGGGCGAACTGTTCAAAATTTTCCTTTACAAGCTCATCGACCTGCTGGTTGTCGCGGTCGTTGAAGTCCCAGGCGAACAATGTTTGCATGGCGATCGTCCGGGAAAGGTGTCGGTTTGCCATAGTGATTTTATTTTTCAGTTAAATTGTTGGGCTAGCCGGCTTATTTCTTAGCTTTTGGAGTCTTGGTCTTAACCGCTTCTACGAAACGGTAGGTACCGCAGTCCGGGCAGGCGCGATGGGGCTGGACGGCCTTACCGCACTTGGAGCACTTATTAA
>CAYVHQ010000011.1:0-23137 GCA_964451345.1 uncultured Gammaproteobacteria bacterium
AAGAATTTGCTGCTTAGCCTGCTCCGGCGTCACGCCCTTATCTTTATAAAAATTACTCGCCATGATAATTGATGTTTCCTCGCAGGCATTCTGCCAAGGTTCACTCCAGTTTCCCTGGGGTGCTTGCGGCGTAAAGGGAACGTCAAGATTCTTGGCGACCGGTGCAGGCTCAGCCGCCTCACCTTCGTTGCCTGATGGACGCAGAAAGATCACTACGCCGATTACTAATAAGACTCCTATCACGACGCATGTTACGACGGCGCGCATCCTAAAAAACCGTTGAATATTCATAGGGGTTATGTTTAGTAATAGTATGCGCTATTATACGTATATTAGCTATAAGAGTTACTCACTAAGACAATTCCTATGCGCCGACAAAACAAGGTTATTGCCTGGGTTATCGCACTTCTTATCCTAGCCGGTCTCGGTACCTGGGCCTGGCAGGGGACAGGCCGAACGCCTGAACAGCCTGTCACGGCCCCCGTAAGCAGTTCAACGCCCACTCCCGCCACGCCGACCGAAACGGCCACTGTGCCAATCGTTACGCCGAGCGCTACGCCGGCCACGCCCGCCGAAACTGCCACCACCCCACCGAAAGAGGAAGAGATGGGTACTTTCGCATTTGTCGATCATAAAGTCCCATTCACATCCCAGGCACCAAAAGGCGGTTGGGATGATGAGCGTCAGCAGGACGGCTGTGAAGAAGCCTCCGCCCTCATGGCCATGCTCTGGGTGCGAGGAGACAGCATTAGTAGCACTAAGGCCGAACAGGAAATTCTTGCCATTTCCGACTATGAACAAAACACCTACGGTGAATTCCGGGACATTGGGTTGAATGATGTAAAAAAATGGATTTTCAGCGGCTACTTCAAATACGATAAGACGACGGTCCGAACCAACATCAGTGCCACGGATATCATCAAAGAACTGGCAGCTGGACATGTCCTCGTCGTGCCAATGAATGGACAGAAACTAGGCAATCCCTATTTCTCCGGTGCGGGGCCAGAACGTCACATGCTGCTTATCCGCGGTTACGACCCGAAGAAAGATCAGTTCATAACCAATGACCCAGGCACGAAACGGGGAGAGGGCTACCGCTATTCCACGCAAACAATCATGAACGCCATCCTCGCTTACCCGACCGGACATCATGAGCCGGTCAGCGGCCAGCCAACGGGCATGGTAGTTGTTAGTAAATAAGTCGGAACAAGAAACCCGCCTCAACGGCGGGTTTTTTTACTAACGACTACTTTGTTTTCTTGCCTTTAACTTCAGTCGTCGAAGCCAGATCCACGATTTCATCCTTCAGTTCGTTCAAAAGTTCTCCGATGTGACCGATTTTCTTTTTAAGCTTTGGATGCTCCTTCTGAAAAAGCGGCAGAACTTTTGCCAGGATAGTCCCGACAAATGTCAGCAGTCCGACAATCTTAATAAAATTACCCATTTTGCTTTGTGCCATATGCGTTGCTTAATAAATTAAGATACCTTCAGTATACTATACGTGACCCTAAAGCGAAAGTTACAGAAAATATCCCACAGATGTTTTCCAAAAAATTATTTCTATGGTATAATCTGAGTATTATTAATTTACTACGTTCATTCGTATGGCAACAAAAACAAAAGCTCGCTCTCCGCGAGCCAAAGCTGCGCTCCGAAGCAGCGAAACACCAGCGACCGAATGCCGCCCCGGCGTAATGTGCACCCACGCCGGCGATATTGGTCATTGCTGGATGTGCTGGCTCTTTAAGTCGCTCATCGTTCTCTTTAGCGCCTTCCTCGTTCTCTGGGTTGGCTTTTATCTCGGAATGATTGCGACACGTCCGGGCCACATTCAGATGGATCCGGCTCTCGAGCGCCTTATGACTCAGAAGCGTTTCTGTTCACCCGACGGCCCAATGAGCACCGGCGTTAACAATGGAGTCCTCGAGCGCATGATGGGAAATATGTCTGACTCCATCAAGGGAAAAACCGGAGCTGATTTTGACAAGGAGTTCCTCCTGCAAATGAGCATCCATCACCAAGGAGCGGTCGACATGGCTAACCAGGCTCTGGAAAAATCCGAACGGCCAGAAGTCAAAACGTTCGCACAGTCGATTGTCGACACGCAGACTGCCGAGATAGCAAAAATGAAAGCTTGGCTGACTGAGTGGAGCAAAAAATAAATTGGCACTAAAAAAACGGCCTATCGGCTGTTTTTTTTATTTCCTGCGCCAGCTATTTTACTTCCTCATCCGGAACAAAAATAAGTGCGGTGCCGTTAATGCAATAACGCAAACCGGTTGGCTCCGGGCCATCAGGAAAAACATGCCCGAGATGCCCACCCGCCTTCGACATGACTTCAGTGCGCACCATGCCGAAACTTTCATCAGTAATTGTTTTGACCGCCTCCGGTGAAATCGGCGCCCAAAAACTCGGCCAGCCCGAGCCTGATTCATACTTCTGCTCGGAACGGAAAACTGGTTCCTTGGTATCCGCCGCCAAATAGGTGCCAGGGCGTTTTTCGGTGTATAAAGGACTGCTGAACGGGGCTTCAGTTCCTTTCTTTTTTAGAACGTCACTTTGCTGCTTACTAAGCGGCTGAGTAGTTTTGTCGGACAGGGGAGTGATCATAGGGGAAATGGCTATATTTATCTAATATAAGCTCAATTCTTATATGCATAGTATATCATGAATGCCGTATTCTGCCATTAGTTGACTAAGATAAGCAAAATATGTACAATAGGGGCAAAGTAAATTAAAAAATACATGATTCCTAAACAGTTTGAAAGCGATTACCAGGGATTCGTGCGCGCCGCTCAAAAAGCGCAAGCCGAAAAGACCGAACAACATCTCATAGAACAGGAAAAACGCGCCGGCCGCCTGCATAAGCAAGACCAGCGAAAAAAAGCGTTATCACTAATATATGAGAACAAAACGCTGCTATTCTGGGCATACCCAATCCTATCTGAAGAAAGAATTGCAACGTTGAGACAAGAAATTCATGAAGCCGCACTATCAATCCTCGATGCGCATTTAAACTCCTTTCACGAACTACGCGAATTGTACAATGCCATCCCTTCGAACCTGCCCGACACGGACCATTGGATACTGCACGACATCCGGCTCAGACTTGAGACCCGAGAAGACCGCGATTTCCATCAAAAAACCGGGTGACAGACACTGCAGCGTTCCTCACGGGAATTTCCCTTGACGTTCGCCCTGCGCTTCTGGGACATACAAATACACATTAAAAAAAATTAATATAAAACAAAAACTATACCTATGGGCACGAATACAAGCTTACTAAAGTGGCTGAATGAGGATCTCAAAAAGAAAGTGGAAGAGAACCTTGACGGACACAACCTCAGCATTATCGGCGTAGGAAATAAAACCCTCTATGCCCGTTGTCTCGACCAAGACGCCCAGCCCCTCTATAAAGTGCTGGTCGGCAAGCAAAAAGATGTAGAACTCCGTGCAAAGCAATGCCAAGGGATACGAATCCCTACATATGACAAAGAGGTTGTCATCATTGCGCAGCCGAGATAAATTTAACAAGCCGGATAAAATTTCCGGCTTTTTTATTTATTGACACTATATCTCATTCGTTATATAATATAGAAAAGGGGAATGGTACATGAAAACAAAAATAATCTACATCGTCTGCCTAGACACCGAAGTTCAAAACAAGATAGCCTGGGGCCTCATCGATAGAAATATTGATACAGTCCCGGAGTTCGTTAGCCTGGAGTATAAAGGCAAAAAATTAATGGCTCTGCCGGTCCCTGAAAAGGCATATGACACGCTCCTAACCAGTAAGAAAAAAATCGAGCGGGAATACCAGGTAGCTCTCGATGTCTATGTCGAAGAAAAAGACGACATGACAGGGGAGTATACGCTGACCAAAAAGCAGGCTCCACGGAGCATTGTTAAAAAAGCGGCTCATCGCGGCCTGAAGACGGCAATTTCAAGCTGGCAGAAAAACCAATCTGTTCGCGCTTTGTAAAAAATAATCCGGTACATGATACCGGATTTTTTATTTGCTCAAAAGCCGGGGGAGAGGCCAAGATAGCCCAAAAGGCTTGTATTTTCTGATATACTATACGTCGCACAATATAACTTATACGACATTAGATTGGTTAAAATTAACCCCGCTTAGCTTGAGCGGGGTCGTATAGCGTTCTTAGTTTTTTTCCCTCTTCTTGGCGGTACATCGATCCTTTACATTTTGCCCTGGTACAGGGCCAAGAAGTTTGAGCCGGCCGTTGTACTGGTTCCCACGCTATTAGGTTGCAGCCTAAGGCTAGATTAGTCTCTTCCCTGATTACATGACTAAATAAGGAACTGGGTCTAGTGTACGCCCCACTCACCCACCTGTCAAGATACGACAGACAATACTTGACTAATCAAGTATTAGTACAAAAAAATATTACCGCTTCAAGCTAGGCAAGACCGCTGCGAAGTCAGCCAGATTCTTCTTATACTCATCGCCCTGGGCGCTGGCCTGCAGCTGCGGAATTAATTCAGCGAACTTGTCGATGATGCGGTTGTAGATCACCTGCTCCTCGGCTGACACAGCATCAAGATCCTTCGGATTAACAACCCGCAAGGCATCATCCAGCTCGCTGACGCTAAATGGATTATAGAGCTTGGGAACATGGTCTATTTCTTTCTTAACCAATTCGCCATTTTCAAAAGTAAAGCCATACTTAATCCGAGCGCCGCCTTTCTGGGCTGACTTTTTCATCTCATGAATTTTCTCCTGGACCGTATCGCCGTAGGCCTGGTCATGCACGTCGTCAAAGGTACAGACAACTGCGCCAGTTTCCTTATTGACGATAATGTTGTCAAAGCCGAAATAGTCGTCGAATTTCGAAGCACGGGCGATAACATAGCGGTCTTTAAGAACCTTATGGAGAAGCACGGTAACAACCATCTCCAAAAGTTCCCCTTTGCGAGGCTTAGCGGCTTCCATTTTTTCCCATTGCTCCCTTTGCTCATCACTAACTTCGGCCGTTGAAAAATGTTTCTGTATCCAGGAAGTTTTCTTTGTCTCCATTTTCTGGCGATCATCAGCCAGAATTTCTTTTGGATAGAAACCTTCCATGCGCACGGCTCCGGTTCCGGTCAGCAGTTTATGGGCTAAGTCCGTATTTACGCTTTTGGCCATCGCCTCCAGTCCCGCCCCAAACTCCTTGCGGTATTCCTCAAGGTCGCGCGGCAGATCGCGCTGTTTCTGCAAGCCTGATTGTCGGTCGGGTGAAAATGCCATATCCCCTATTGTAGCCCGCCCACAGGCACATCGCAATATTTGACATATCAAGTATCTCGACAGACATAAAAAAGCCATTATCCGTAAATAATGGCTTTAAAACATCAGCGGCACGTAAGAGCGCGCTGTCAATTATCTTCTTCTTCATTAAAAGAGGCACAGGCACTCGCCAGGCCAACAATCAGACCCAGCTTCAGCTCCGGCGTCGTCGCATCCGTCATTACCAAAGGGTGCCAGTTCTGCTTATGTTCTTTGCCTTCCGCTAACGCGCCAAAGACATCGGCCATCCGCAGTTCGGCATCGCCTAAACGGGCGAAAAAATTTCCGCCTAACTTCAGCTGGAAACTGCTCGTAATTTCCTCTGGTTTCATCGCCTGAGACATGGCGATTGCCGCATAGTTCAGTGTATGCTGGCCGCGCCGGTCAAGTTTATTAAAAAAATCTTTGAGAGCGGCCGCCACAAACCAGGTTCCGTCAACGTATGCGATAAGCTGTCCGGCGGAACGGTCTTTTTCAAACAAGACATGCAACGTTCCGTAAATCCGCGCCGCATCAGTGGCCGGCAGTTTGATAGTGAAACGGTGCAAACCGCTTTCCTCGTCAATTGAGATTTCGTCAAAACGAATCTTAGCGAGCGACACCGAGGAAAGAATTGAAATTGGGACGGTTAATAAGAGAGTTTCAGCCAGGCAATCATGCGTGAGGGACAGGCATTGTATCTTCTTTTCCATTTTAAATGTGTTGATTACCGCTTACGATACCCCTCCCCTGCTCCTTTGTCAACAATGTCTTGACTATCTTTTAGGGAGCGGTAAAATGAAAGAACGCACCACGGTGCGCCGCCGACGGTTCTTGGCCTGACCGTCAGCAAACTTATTAATTATCGCATCACTATGACCGATAATCTTGACCTCCGCTCGGAAGACGAGCTTGACGAGAACGACGAAGAGGATACTCAAAAAGAAGAAGATGAAGATGAAGATGGTTCTCTTCTGACTGACGACGAGGAAGAGGACGATGATGATGAAGACAACGACGAATAATATACTCCCTCCCAAAAACGGCCAGCCGGCCGTTTTTTTGTCCCCATAGCGCCTGGCCCTCGCCTCTGCTATACTCAAGTCATGTTTGAATTAATACCGCTTATCAAAAGCGCCGGCTACATCGGACTTTTCGGCATTACCTTCGCCGAGTCTGGTCTGCTCATCGGCTTCTTCTTGCCGGGCGACAGCCTGCTCTTCACCTCCGGCTTCCTTGCCTCACAAGGCTTTCTCGATATTCGCATTCTCGCTCCCCTGCTTTTTGTCGGGGCGGTGCTAGGCGACAGCGCCGGCTATGCCTTTGGACGGCGCTTCGGGCCAAAGGTTTTTGCCCGGGAAAACTCCTTGTTTTTTCATAAAGACCACATCCTTCGCGCCCAGGCCTTTTTTGAAAAGCATGGCGGCAAATCAATTATTCTCGCTCGTTTTATGCCGGTTATCCGGACTTTCGCCCCGATTCTGGCCGGTGTCGGCAATATGCGCTATCGCTCCTTTCTGACATATAATATTATCGGCGGGCTGCTTTGGGCACCCGGCCTGCTCTTTCTCGGCTATTTTCTCGGAAGAATCATTCCTGAGGCCGAAAAGTATATCCTCCCCATCGTCCTCCTCATTGTTTTTGCATCAATTGCTCCGCAAGCCTTCCATATTTTGCGCGACAAAAAAGCGCGCCAACAAATAGCCGCTTTCTTGCTCCGTCTTATTCGCCGCTAGACTTACTGTCCGGCCTTCTTCAGGCAGGCGTTATGTTTTTCCACGGCTTCGTTATACGTTACTGCCAAGCGCTTAGTGCGCTCGACGAGGTCATTGTATTCGGCAACCATCTTATTATAGGCAGCTGCTTTCGTGTTATACGAAGGGTCCTGCGGAGGCAAACGATCCAACTCAGCCTTGCGCGCCGCAATGTCGCTTTCCAGAACAACCAGACGTTTTTTATTAACATCGATTAATGCGCCAGTAGCTTCGTCGGCACTCGGACAGGCCGAATCCGGCAGGCCGAATTCCTGCACGGCTAACCAGACCGGCTCTCCCTCAAAATTTCCCACGCGGGCAGCCACGCCGATTTGCGAATACTTGTTATTGAGAATATTGGCACGGTGGCCAGGACTGTCCATCCAGGCCTGAACGAGGTCGGCGTCATCGCGAAAATCCCCCAACGCCAAATTTTCACCAACTATCAGATAGGCATAATGAACCCCGTTAGCCAGGTCAGAAGGACCTTTCCCTTCCGGTGATCGATGGGCGAAATACTGCTGTTGAAACATATCATCGATCTTGCGTTCGGCGGCAGCCACTAACTGGTCATTGCTCTGCAGTGGGGCGAGACCGTTGGCGGCCCGGTGCCGATTTGTTTCATTGACCGTTCCGGCAGATGTCAGTATGCCGGTAACGCCATGACTAGCCCGACGCAACGGCGGCGGCAAGAACGCTTCATCATCAATATCTTTCTGAATCTTCTGCCGCAGAGAAACGGGCAGCTGCGCAAATAACGGTTCGCGGAAATACCACAGCGCCAGCGCGAGAGAAAGGATGAATAGCGTAGTCAGGACAAATTTTCGATTCATATTAGCCTATTGTACCATGGCTCTACGGCCAACGGAAGAAGATGGCAATTTGTGCTATACTGTGCATATATGAAAAAAGCTCACCTCATCATTCTGTACGCTCTTATTATCGCGCTCATTGTCGCGGTAATATACTACCGCGAAAGCCGCCATCTGGTCGGTCCCGGAAAAGTTACCACTCCGGGATTAATCAATAATTTTGCCGACTGCGCCGCCGCTGGTTTGCCAATCCAGGAATCATATCCAGCCCGCTGTGTCGGACCAGATGGCCGGACCTTTGTGCAGCCGGTCCCGCCGCCAGACGAACTTTCTCCTTCGTCAGATAACGAACTAAGCGATATTATCCAGATTAGCTCGCCCCGTACCAATGATATCGTAGCCAACCCGCTCATCATCAAGGGCCAGGCGCGCGGCAACTGGTATTTCGAAGCAAGCTTCCCGGCTCGACTAGAGGATGCCAATGGCCAAGTATTGGCCCAAGGACCAGTTATGGCCAGCGGAGAATGGATGACAGAAGATTTTGTTCCTTTTTCCGCGTCGCTTGGCTATACAAAGCCAACGACGACAACCGGCCGCCTCGTGCTGGAAAAAGACAACCCCTCAGGGCTTGAAAAGAACGCCCGTCAAATTATTATTCCGATTCGTTTCGAGTAATGCGTATGCGACTGACACGAGCCCGTCTCGCCCTCATCGCCGCCATAGTTCTCATCGCGCTCGCCGCAGCGTTTGCCTATTTCAAAGGCTACACCGCTTCACTGCCCAACCGACAAGCTCCGTACACAGCGCCAGCTACTCCCGCCGCCCCGGTCGCCTACGCACTAAGCGAAGTAGCGCACGGCCTTTATGTTCCCTGGAGCATTGTGTTTACGTCGCCTAACCGTTTGTTAGTAACTGAACGCAACGGCCATCTGCGTATCGTCGAGGATGGAAAGCTCCTTGATCGCTCTCTGGCGGACTTTGCCGTACCAAGCGGCGGTGAAGAGGGCTTGATGGGTCTGGCGCTTGATCCGGAATATGCCGACAATAAGCGTGTCTACGCCTGTCTGGCCCATGGCGTGAAAGGCGATATGCACGACAAGGTAATTAGCTTTGTCGATGGCGGAGATTCCATACGTGACGAAAAGACCATCATTGATTCCATCCCGGCAGCGACTAACCACGCCGGCTGCCGCCTGCTCTTTTTGCCGGACAATACCTTGCTTGTTACGACGGGCGAAGCCACTAACCGCCAGATTGCCCAAGACAAAAACTCCCTCGGCGGCAAAATTTTGCGTATCAATCGAGACGGCAGCGTTCCGGCAGATAACCCGTTCTCCGGTTCACCGGTATGGAGTTTCGGTCATCGCAATCCGCAGGGTCTGGCCTATGATGCAAAAAATAATATTCTCTGGGAAACGGAGCATGGGCCATCCGGTTTCGACGGTCCCGGCGGCGGCGATGAAATAAATATTATTGAAAAAGGCCTCAACTACGGCTGGCCGCTTATTCATCATAAGCAAAAGAAAGACGGTCTCATCACTCCCCTTCTCGAATTCACTCCGGCCGTCGCTCCGTCCGCTATGCTCTATTATTCTGGAACTCTGCTGCCGCAATTTACCGGCAACTTATTTTTCGCCGGACTTAAAGGAGAAGGCGTTTTCCGTATGACAATTGATTCGAAAGACCCGAAGCAGATTACTGCCTTCGAAAAGATGAAGGATATCAACGTGGGACGAGTACGAGAAATCATGCAGGCCCCGGACGGGTCGATTTATATCACGACTTCTAATCGGGACGGCCGGGGCAAGCAGCGGCCAGGCGATGATAAAATATACCGTCTGGCGCCACAATAGCGATTGTGAGTAAAAGAAAAACCTTCCCGAGCGGGAAGGTTTTTTATATACGAAGAATAATTTAATACACCGTTAGCTGCAGACCCATGAAGTGGACGACCGGCGTAAAAACCAGAATTATCCGGATTATCAGCAAGAAGACACCCATGCTGATGAGGCCGAAAAGCAGAACGCCAAGAGTGAATAAAAATTTAAAGGCTGATTCCATATAGCGGTTTGGGATTAGAGTTACTTATAGTATACCCTATCCCCCCTCAGTTCATCAAGATTAATAATGCGTCTTGTGTGATGTTAGATAAAAAGAAGTACCCCTGCCGTGACTAATAAAACAATACAAACCGAAAACATTACCTTGGGCCATTTTCTTGCCTTCATCCCCCCATCCCACGTAATGTCCCACCATTGCTGAAAACTGGATGCTAGGATCAGTATTGCAACAAAAAGACTAATTAGCGATGAAATTTTTTCTGGCGTCATATTATATTGTGGGGAAAACATAATAAATATTAATAGGATTTTGCTAATATTAGACGTATATCAATATTGACTATTTAGAAAATCTATGATAGGATTTAAATAGGTCAGAGTAATAGGAGGAGGTGTTGAATTATGTTTAACTACCGCTAACACTCCTATTAGTACTTGGACCTAATAAAGAATCTTCCAGTAATGGAGGATTTTTTATTTTATTATCGGTTTCCAGTACTGAATATTGAATTTAGGATACTCTGCCTCAGCCCCTGATCTTGAAAACCCTCCCCAAGTTTGAGGCAAGAGATCAGGAACATCTAAAGATTTAATCAAATGCTTTCTAAGATCATTCTTATATGATTTTGTCGTAGGAACTAAGTTATTCAATACACAGCCGATTAACAAGTCATTAATTTGACAAACATGATAATCCACTATGTGAGATTTAATGTCCTTTACATGTTTCAAAGTTGGGCGATTCGGCATATCACAATACTTTCCATCAGGCAGGCAAAAGTCTTCTTTCATAATCTCAATAAATCTATCACCTTCACACCTAGTTAGCTCATCTGTCAATAGAACTCCATTATATATATTCTCTGTGTTATGCGCTATAAGCATTTCGGCAAACTTTTTGTATGCTCTAGCCATTTTTATTTTGTTATCCTCGTGTTTTTGTCCAAAATAATCTAGATTTAAAACACTTTGATCGACTACTATACACCTAAAATAACTCGTACTTTTAATAAAGATATCAATAGCTTCACACGACAAATCAAGTTTGTATTTATTGTTGCATAAATAATACTTTAACTCTCCCGGAACTCCATTTTTATCGTAAAATGTATATTTATGTTTTAAAGCCAGAAGTTTCCTATGTAAGAAAGTAGGATGTGGATTAAAAAGAGCCCCTAAAATTAGATAGTTATGCTCTCGGTCATATGATTCATCAAAATATATTAACATATACAATTATTATACCACGATCATTTCCCTAATGAGCATTTGTCACTTTTGAATTAAAAAACCGATATAATTATAGGAAATACCACTTGATTGTCTATTATTCTATTTTCTGTCGTAAAATCATATGTCTATCCTTATAATTTTAAAACTAAAAAGCTCACCCACCCTGTGAACAAATCGATTTTTAGCCTAAGATGAGCCGAAAATTTTCCGCTTGTTCGACCATACCATATGTAGTATACTAAAAAGATTCCAAACACCACCAGGGGGAAAAACCGCCTGGACTGGAATGCTGATTAAAAATTTCATTCACCTTCTCTGTCCTGCATCTTACTCACTAACGACCGTTGACTGGTCCTAGAAGGAGGTGCTACATATGGCATATCGTTACATTTACCGATCATCAATTACCGGCCAGATCGTAACGGAAGCGTACGCGTTAGCTCACCCAGCAACGACATATCGCGACCGTATCTCCGTATAACAAAAAGACCAGACAAAAAATCTGGTCAATTCGCTGAAACAGCAGGACAGAGAAAGTGAATGAACACTTAATCGTCTGCTTATAAAAGTAAAGAATCATTCTTTATCTTTTATAAATAGGCGATTTTCTTTTTAAGAAACAAAAAATAGAATCCTCGAGAGTTTTCTATTTAATACAAGTAAGTTACATAATAATATTTGAGGTAAAATGTTGTTATTTCTGACGCAACTAGTGTGAAAACTATAATAGTAAGTGATCATTAATCTGACTGTCAGCGACCGGTCTTTTGCCGCCAGATTATTATCAGTCATAATTGTATATCACAATATACTATAATGCAACCATATTTAAATAGATTTTTAATAGCTAACTTTAGCTATTTTTTTATATATAAATATATTTAAAGATACATTGTCCACAATGAGTCTATTTCGAATTCTAATATTGTAGAGCTACGAGAGAGAAAAAATATGAATAAGGATAAGTTATAGAAATCATATTTCCTTAATACTAGCGAATATTTAAGGACTTCCAGGGGTATTAATCAAAAATATAATTAAATATCCTTAAAATATCGCTAAAATTAGCTAATGATACTATCTATAGTATACCTTGTCCCCGTATCTTAAATCAATATAGCTGAGCCTGGTTAGCTTATTTCTCAAATCTCCGGACAGAAGAACTTCCAGCCGATCGAATTGGCCGGCCAGCGGCTGATCAGTCGCCAGTAGTAGGATAGCCCCGTCTCGCAGAACGACTTTAACCGTTTCACGATCATTATCTACCACAATCTGGCGATAATTCAGGTTGGCAAAACGTCCGCCCAACAGCTCCCATAACTCATGTGACTGGGCCAGGGCGTTGACCTGTCCCTGCACCTGCTTGCCGTCCAAGCGAACTGATCCGTTGTTATAATAAGCCGGCAAGCCGGGTTGAGGCGCGCTCAGGGAACGAATTACCCAGCCCTCGCGATCGATAAGATAATACGCATCAGCTTCAAACCAGGTCGCCACCGGAACCTTCTCCGTCAGAATCACCTTGATCTTGCCGGGAAGGCGCTTATGAATAGCTAAACCATCAAGCGCATAGCGGTCAGTAAGCGTACGCTCGAGCGCCGATTTGTCGAAAACGAAGAGCCTATTTTGCGGCAGCAGCCAGAGACGATTACCTTCGCTCTGCCGCCAAACTATATCACGCACCGTTTCCTGTTCACTCTCAATTGTTCCCTGAACGGTCACTTCCTTAATCTGAAAAACCGGCGAAAACGCCCCGAGCCAGATGAGCCCACCGGCAAGAATCAGGGCAGCAAAAAACGTCAGCCAGGCACGCGGCGGAATTTTGGCCAAAAAATTTTTGAAGCGCGAGGCAGACACCTTGTCTGCCTGTCTTGCCTTGAAATATGGATTGGCGAAACGATCACGCGAAACTTTTGCCGGGCGATAATTGCGCGGCGGCTGGTGAATGGGCATACTCAAATCTTAAAATTGCGCTGGATGATTTCGGCTATGAGCAGCGCGGCGGCATGGTGACGGCCGAAACGTTCGCACAACACCGTTATCTGTCCGTCTGGTATCTGAAAAACAATAGTTTGGCCGTTAACAGTTTTCTCGCGACGACTGACGGACCAAATATTTTCGCTGCGTGCCTGCGGCTCCAAGCTAACATAAAAAACCGGAGCGGCCGATCGTGCGCCCAGCTCTCTCACAAGTATTGTATCATAATTTAGAACCGCCAGTCCGTCCGGAGGCAAATGAGCGAGCAAACTACCATACTCCCCGGCCATCGCCGAAATGTCGGAAAAATTTTCTCGGTACCTTTGCGTCAGATCGGTGATAATAGCTGCCCGGGGTTTTACGATGCGCAATAGTTTTTTCAAATCACCCGGCCGAGAAACTCCCAATTCTAAAATAAGAACATCGGATAGTTTTTTTTGAAAAAAGGCATGAATGGCCATCCCGAGGATTACCCACCAGCGAGCATAGGACTCATACCCGCTAGGAAGCCCTAAAATGGCCAGGGGAAGGCCTATCTCGGTATTAAAGCCGTTGTATGCCATCTCCGTCTTAAGGCCATTCTGAGCCAAAATACGGGCTACTGCCTCCTTGGCAAAGGTTTTATTGATCGTCCCGGCCACGGCAATAACAGCCGGCCTAAATCGCCAGATAAGCAACCGGGCCAATCCGGCCAGGTACCAGTAAAGCAGATGGCGTAGAATACGTTTCATATATCTAAAAACTCTTTGCAAAGAATCGCTTGAGGCGACGGCAACCCTCTTCAATATCGGACGGGGTCCGACCAAAGCTCAAGCGCAGATGTCCTTCGCCGCTCGGCCCGAAGGCAACGCCCGGCACAGTGGCCAGATGTACTGTTTCAAGAATGTCCGTAGCGAGCGCCAAGCTATCGGTACATCCGTTAATCCGCGGCAACGTGAAATAGGCCGAAGAGGGACGGACATATTCCAGATAGGCACTCAGCTCATCAAGAAAATGGCACATCAAATCACGGCGGGCAGCGTACTCCTGTCGATACTTCGCCACATACTCCCCTCCTGCTTCGAGCGCGCCAAGGGCGGCATACTGCGAAATTACCGGAGCGCAGGTAACAAGCGAATCATGAACCTTCAGAATTTCCCGAATAAGCGATTCGTCGGCCTGCACATAGCCAACGCGCCAACCGGTCATGGCGTAGCTTTTGGAAAAACTAAAAACGCGGATAAGGCAGCGGCGAAAACGCGATACCTGAGCCAAGGAAAAATATTCCTGGCCGTCATATAAGAAATCCTTATAGGCCTCGTCCGAGATTAGATACAAATTATTCTCCAGGGCCAGCTCGCCCAAAGCGATTAACTCCGCCCGGGAGAACACAGTGCCGGTCGGATTATTGGGATTGCAATAAAAAATTATTTTTGTTTTTGGCGTAATAGCCTGGCGGAACGCCTCAATATCAAGCGTCCAGCCGCGGCTTTCGTCGAGAGGTACGGGCACGGGCGTGCAGCCAGCCAAACGAACGGCTTCACGATAACTGGTATACGTCGGATCACAAATAAGCACTTCATCGCCCGGCATAGTCAAAGCGAGCAGAGAGGCAGTGATGCCCTCGATTGAGCCGGCGGTGACGATGATTTCCTTTTCCCAGTCGTAAAAAATTCCTTCACGGGCGCAGGCGATTTCTATCTGCTCGCGTAATTCCGGTAATCCGGGCGACAGCGAATATTTAGCAACCAGGCCATCGGCCAGAGCACGTTCCGCCCGCCGCTTAATCGGCGGCGGAGTGTCAAAACTAGGGATGCCCTGCGCCAGCGATACGACATCAAGATGCCGCGACGCCAGTAGTTCCATCTGCTTGATGACGCTTAATTGGATATCCTTGGTGCGGTGGAACATGAAAAAGACTTAGGATTATTGAGATATAATAGCATATTTTCGCCTTTCGCAGTACGCCTACCGCTGGGATAACAATGAACCGCCATGCTCCAGGTTAAAGATAAAAAAAATCCCGAATCTACAAAGGATTCGGGAAACACCTATAATACGCAATGGAACATAATTCTTCAATACGGTCCGTTATACGTCGGTCTTTCTTTAGGGGAAACCGCTACTGCTTCCGGGCTTTTCACGCCGGTACGTAGTTCGTTGGCCTTAGCAATCACCGACTTCTTCACCTCAACGCCCAATAACAGCGTCATGGCCTGGCAGACGGAATTGGCAAAGTGCTGCCAGTATTCTTCCGTGCCCTCTGTCCTTTGAGCAATTTCCAGGATCACGACATACAGTATCCTGTTCCTGACCTTTCGTTCAGCCCCCGCTACCATCCGTATGTGTCCGAAGCCTCTGAGCTTATTTTCCGGGTCAAGCATCGGGGCATTCGCCTCATTGAGCTGCGCCGTCAATTTGCTGGTATCTTTTTCCAGTAATGATTTGAGAACTAATAGTTCGTCATCGCCCAAGGCTTTAACATCCTCCTCTGTGACCTTGATCAGTTCGTCATAGGTAAGTTCCGGATAGCACTCGGCTAAATTCTTTTTTGTCATGGCTTTTTCCGCCTTTTTTTATTTTTTAATTAATGAATTTTCCCACCTTACCACGAATCTGTTCTTCAGTCAATACAAAAAATGGTCAAAAAAATCCCTCGAATCGGCAGGCGAAACGAGGGGTATGTAGCTTTTTATTGAAAGACTTTCTGAACAACAAAATTAAATTTATCGGGCTTGAACGGCATCCATTTCATATGAGGATTTATCATACCAGAAGGACTATCATATATATCGACTGAAAATGTTCCCTTTAGGGACCCATTAGCTCGAATACCAACATATAGGACTTCGTGACGATCTGTCTTTTGACGACAATCAATCTTTAGCAGAAAATATGTCGTCACTTTATAGCTCATGTCTTTTCCGTACTTTTCCACAAACTGCCGTATCTGCGCCTCACTCAAAACCACTTTTTCAAGATTTTGATAATACGGAGATTTTTCCATATCCAGTGTGCTAAACAATCCATCGACGTCTATCTTTGCCACCATTTCATAGATATTGACATCCGTTCCCGGAGAGGCAGAAGAAGGAACGCGTTTTTTCCACACGGATTTTTTCAGATGAAGAGTAACCCGGCTAAAAAGTGCGTCTTTAATCAATCCCTTAGAGATACCCGTTGGACTCAGAGTAAATTTCTTTTCGCTGTAGACGGGACGATACGGCAGCTCAGTTATGCCGGTAAATATTCCTTTACGGGTTTTAGTCGAATAGGTTGCCATTAATATTCCGTATTCGCAGTAGTCTTGATAGTACTCCGAATCATCTTTTAGAAAGGGAGCACTAAATGGCTTACGTAGACGCAGGGAAATATTCCATAAATCTCCCACGTAATCATAATGAGAGGCGATGCCTAATATCTGCATCGGTACTGCGAAAGACTTAGCGCCCTCTTCTTCGACCGTAAACATTACGGTTTTCTCGTCTGTGGACAATCGCAAGGCATCAAAGAGCTCTTCGCGACTTGGTCCGTGAGATATTTTTATTTTTAACATTATACAATGTTTTAATGAACTATTTTCCTAAACATTTCCGGAGTTAGGACTTCTCCGGGAGCCTTGCGGCCTTCTTCTCATACGAAAAGACTGAGGCTAAATTAACATAATTTTATTCATCTGTCAATGGTAACAAAAAACCAACTGCCTGTGCAGCTGGTTCCTTAGTGAAACTCTAGCGGATTTCCGTAAACGGCACGTACGCCCGCAGGGCCTTAGGCACGTTGATCGCACCGTCCGCCTGCTGGTGATTTTCCATGAGAGCGATCAGGGCGCGAGAAATAGCGACGCCGGTACCATTAAGCGTATAGGCAAAATGCTTGCCGTCGGCATCTTTGTATTTGATATTGAGGCCACGGGACTGGTAATCGGTGCAGTTGGAACACGACGTCACTTCCGCCCAGTCGCCCATGCCACCATCTTTATTCGGCTTGCCCGGCATCCAGGCTTCGAGGTCGAAGGTACGGAAAGACGGGTTGCCGAGATCGGCCGTGCAGTGATCAATGACGCGGAAGGGAATTTCCAGACCGGAGAAAATTTCTTTTTCGATATCAAGCAATTCCTCATGCAGCTTCTCGGCGTCTTCGGGCGTGCAGTAGACGAACATTTCTACCTTGTCGAACTGATGGACGCGGAAGATGCCCTTGGAATATTTAGAATAGGCGCCGGCTTCGGTACGGAAACAATGCGTGTAGGCCGCATAGCGCAGAGGCAATTTTTCTTTGTCCAAGACTTCGTCGGAGTGATAGCCGCCGAGCGTAATCTCGCCCGTACCAATCAGGCTGAGGTCTGTGCCAGCTAATTCATACACCTGACTCGATTCGCCGCGCGGATTATAGCCAAGGTTCTCGATGATGTCCGTCTTGGCAATGTCCGGCGTTGTGAAAAGCTGATAACCGCGCTTGGAGATTATGTCGATGCAATAATTAGCCAGCGCCAGATTAAGGCGAGCCAATTCGTTCTTCAGGAAATAAAACTTAGCGCCGGCGACTTTGGTGGCGCGATCAAGATCAATAATATCCAAGGCCTCTCCCAGCTCGATATGGTCCTTTGGAGTAAAATCAAATTTTGGAATTTCGCCAACGGTTTCTAGCACCGGATTATCATCTTCGTCATCGCTGACCTTTACGTCGGGGTGGGTCAGGCTCGGCACGGTCAGTAATAATTCTTTCAAACGGCCGGCAATCTCCCCTTCTCCCTTTTCCAGAGCGGCCAATTTTTCGCCCAGCGCTTTCATGGCGGCAATCTGCTCAGCATCCGGCTTGGACTTCGAGGCGGCATTGCGTTCCTGGCGCAGGGCTTCAGCTTCGGTAATTAAGGCGCGTCGCTTTTCGTCAAGTTGGAGCAGCTCGTCAATATCAACCTTCGCCAAGCGATTGGCGCTGTTATTCTTAACAAGATCAATGTTTTCGCGTATGAATTTAATATCTAGCATATGTCAATTTTATCCCACAGACCGCCAAAAGTCAAAGAATTGCTAGCCTTTGTTAAAAAATACGCAATCAATTGACTTTTTGTTATAAATATGATATAATACAAGATTACGGTCTTTAAAATTATGTGCGGATATTGGATGGTTTTCTGTGCCCTCATATCAGGGCAAGGATAACCATCTAATCAAAAAACGCATGAAAAAAATAAATTACGTGTATTGTTGTATCGTAAGCGCAGCACTGGCATTGCTCTGTATTGTGCCTAACATATCGGACAATGCTTCCCAGGGTCTGCGCACTGCGAGCATAATCGTAGGGCTATTTGCGGCACTGGCTGCAATGGGGTTCTTATATCTTCATCTTAATCGTGCTGCTTCACCAGCAACCGATGAGCTTGAGAACAAGAAAATGGACTCCAACTTCCCGTCAGAGGCATTTACCGAATTAAAGATGATCTTTGAACGGTGTATAAACAGCCTTCTGACAATAGCGAAAAACAGATCCATCTATTTTTCCTTAGAAGAACTCATGGAAGCCTATACCAAGAAGCACGCAGGCAACCTGATCAAGAACACGCCCGAAGCTGATTTGTTCTTCAACGATCCAGTGATACTGAGCCAGCATCTCATCTCCTCGGTCGAGAGCGACCCGCTGAAATATGCGAAGTTTCGGGAAGCGATTCTCCTCTTGTCACAAAAAAGGAAAGAAAGTCCTGGATTCATCCAGCTAAGGATTGCCATCCTTCCCCTTCTGGAGACGGAAATATCCAAAGAAACTGACGCGCTGCGCAAACAAGCCCTGGAACAGTTCAAGTCACAAATAACAGCAATGCAACCAAATTTAATTGATAAGGAGTAGTCATGAAAGTAGACGTTCCAAAGAAGGTCATTAATGAATTCAAGATATCCTCTGCCATTGCTATTATCAGCACGATCTTTTTGATCGTGTCAGTGATATGCGAAGCAGACCACGAAGTCATCGACTGCACAACGATTACCGCCGTATTCGGATGGATATTCGCATTCGGATACCTCTTCGCTATAGGCCTTGCGCTGAAAGTAGCGAAGCGCTTGAAATAAATCGATGTATAAAACCTGAGAAGTTTCTCAGGTTTTTTTTATTATCAGGAGTACACGATTGACTTATTATTGATATTATGCTTGAATATGATAATATCTTCCTTCAAAATAAAACAACAATAGGACATCAATGAGAAAAATGGTTCTTATATTACTAACTATTTCCATCTTTATCCCATCTTACCTGAAGAAGTCAGAAATTATTCCAATAAATCTCGACCTTCTAATGGGATTAACATGCGGTTTAGTTCTTGTTACCATGTTTGTTTTCTTCCTCTGGGAAAAGCACTGGCATGTGATATATAAAATCCCCGAGTTTAAATGTGCCGGCATCCACTGGCCGGAAAAAACAGAAGAAGCGTATGTGAGTTCGCCCTATTCAATGCCCATTAAAGAAGTCACGAAGTGGTTGAATAAGCGCAACGAAAAACTCGTTTCCATGAAACAACTTTCCGGAAACGAACTGAAAGTTCTAAAAGCGCGGGGTGTTCTTAACGAATCCTGTTCAATTCTCAACTATTTTAACAACTTCGATTGATTCACACTGACCCAGGACTTTTGCCCTGGGTACTTTTTTACAAAAAAAACGACTCCCAGGGAGTCGTTTTAATTAATTCGTTGTTGCTATTTCTGCTTCGGCCGCATTAACGGGAAAATCTGGCATTCGCGGATCGAACGGTTAGCGAGGAAGGAGAAGAGGCGCTCGCTGATACCGAAACCGCAGGTCGGCGGCATGCCGTATTCAAGCGCTTCGACGAACGATTCATCAAACATCTGCGCCTCATCATCGCCGGCATCGCGCAGCTTCTGCTGGTCGGCAAAACGGCCAGCCTGGTCGATCGGATCGTTAAGCTCGCTATAGCCCTTGCCCATTTCCGAACCGGCTAAAATCACCTGGAAGCGCTGCACGATATTTGGATTATTTTCCTGGCGCTTAGCGAGCGGTTCCATAACAACGGGGACATTAACAAGGAAGCCCGGCCCAGCAATCGACTTGCGGCAATATTTCCAGAGGTTGTCTATGGCGCGAGTAATATTAAATCCGTCTGTGTCATATTTCACGCTCAGCTTCTGCAACGTTTTTTCAATTTCATCTATCGTGGCTGTGGTGATATCGATGCCGGTTTTTTCCTTGATGATGTCATGATAGTCATACATCTGCCAGTCGGCGGCCAGATCGATGGAAAATTCACCGATCGTGAACTGCAGCGTGCCAAACGTTTCCTGGGCAATATGGCGGTAGAGCTCAGTGACAAGCTTCATGCCTTTCTGGTAATCGGCATAGCCCCAATAGAATTCCATCTGGGTATAGTCTTGGAGGTGTTCCGGGCTCATGCCTTCGTTGCGGAACTGACGACCGATCTCAAAGGTCTTATCGAAGCCGGCGACCATCAGTTTCTTCTGCCAGAGCTCCCCGGCGGAAATCCTCAAATATACATCGATGTCCAAGGCATTGTGATGAGTGATGAACGGCCGGGCATCAGCACCGCCGGTCGTCGTTTCCAGAACCGGCGTTTCCACTTCCAGGAAATCGCGCGCCACTAAGAACTCGCGCATGGATTGCCAGAAGCGGGCACGCTTGCGGATAAGATCCTTCAACTCGGGATTAGTCAGGATATCGAGATAACGCTTGCGGAGCTTTTCTTCTTCGTCCTGCAGGCCATGCCATTTGTCCGGCAAGGGGCGCAACGCTTTAGTCAGCAATTTCCAAGAGGAAACTTTGAGGCTCTGCTGTCCGGCATTAGTCGTGAATGGAACGCCAGTGGCTTCAAGAAAATCACCAGTGTCGATATATTTCGTCAGCAGCTTGAACTCCCCTTCCGGCAAATCCTTTTTCGAGAAGACCAACTGCAGCTTTCCGGAATCATCTTCCAGGTCAGCAAAACACAGGTTGCCATGCTCGCGCAGGCTGCGCAGACGACCGGACAGCGTAATCGCAGTCGCTGCCGACGATATTTCATCAAAAGACAACAAGACGTCGCCGATGAGGTGCGTACGGTTCGTCGTCGCCGGATAGGGATCAATCCCCAGCTTTTTCAGTTCTTCTAGTTTTGCGAGACGGTCGGAACGTTCGCTGACTTTTGTTTCAGACATACGGAAATAGGCTTAATATAGGTAAATTCTAGCGTAATGCCGCCTTAAAGTCAAAAGAAGGCCAGAAGTATCCGTTGACTTTATCAGGAAATTGCCCCATGATGTTCTGCTAGAATATATACAGTTCTTTAAACAAACCCGATCATCATGGAAAAATCAAAATATGATACAGATTACCTTGTAATAGCAATCTGCCTAATTATCGGCTTAATCTCCTTAAAACTGCCGCAGCCCTGGCTCACGGTTATCGAGATTCCCTGCTTGTTGATGCTCGGCGTCGGGGTCAAAAAAGCCTTTATATCACATCGCAAAAACATTGTCGAAAAACAAGGCTTTTCTATCCCCTATCAAGAAACCGAAAGGGTAAAAAGCAATTCAGCCGAAGGAATAGCCCTCTGGTTCATCGCCTTTTTTGTCGGCGTCTGTGCAAAGGAATTCATCGCCTTCTACATCAAAGATGACCTCTTGCTCGAGCTTTTTATCTTTGCCCTGACTTCGTTGAGCAGCAGCCTGCTTATTAGGCGACTGGCTCGTCCCTCTTGATTCCAAGGGGGCTTTTTTTATCCCCTACCCCGCTATTGACTTTATATGGCAAATATGATATAATTATCTATCGGCGTACCTTGAAAATAAGAGATTAGTTAGTGTTTTCTGGATTGCTCTTCGAGCCTGGCAGCACAGAAAAAACTAACTAATTTCGTAAAATAAAACACAAGAGATGAAAAAACAAAAAATACCTAGAAGCATCTATCTTTATAGTATCATAGCGATAGCAAGCGCTATACTTTCCGCAGGATTTTTCATGAATAAAGACGCATGGGGAGGAATAATATTTCTTACCCTGGTCGCTGTATGTGCAATCGCACTTTACGATGACATAAAGAAGGCAAGGAAAACAGCCAAGGAAAGTTCAGCAGAGGCTGAGGCTGATGCTGCTAAAAAAGCAGTTCTTCAGCAAGTCAATGAATTCTTGGACAAAGATGACTACGCCGGACTAAGCGATTGGCTTTCAACATCAGAGTACAGCGTAAGCGGCTTAGACAGATACTTCCAAGAAAAGCTCACCTACACGTATATGAACAACACATCCGTCGATCTTCCTCAATTGAAAAAGATCACGGAAGCGGACACTGCCGGAAAACTCTTCCCCTACGTCTGTCTTGCCATTGAAAAGATACTTCCAAGCAACGAAAAGGTTCAGGAATGCTACCTGGCGCTCATCGACATTTGGAAGGATGAACCAAGAATGCTGGACTATTACTGTCTAGTAATCGCAGCGATCTATGAGGATTACATCAAGGTCCGCCAACGTCTCGTTCTCGACCTGGAAAAGATGGTCCGACAGAAGATCAGCTATTATCAATTTCCCGCTACGATCAAAGAGAGAGGACGCATAATCTGCAATCGCAAGATAGTCGACTATAAGAAATACTTTGATGTTTTTGCGCAGAGCGTCACTGCCGACTGCGTGTCATACTGGCTGTTTGTCAGACCGGGCGATTCTAAACGCTCCTATGTCACCTATTCACTCGACGGCAAATTCCCGATGGCCAATGTCATGCGCGGTCCTTTGCCAAGGCTAATACCAACACAAGATCCGGGAGTGTTTTACCCAAATCACATCAGCGGCGCTCCAATCGAAAAAGAGAACCACTACCGACTCTTCACTATACCGATCAACCGAGCTAACTATTTGAACAATATGCATCGCCGCGACTGCAAGCGTTATGACCGCTTCGCAAAGCCGAGCGCATATTAAGAATCATGATATAAGAGACACTGTCTCACTAGTTATCGCCCCAGACAATCTGGGGCGTTTTTTTATACCAAAAACAGCCCGAGGGCTGTTTTCTAAATAAGAAACAACTTAGGAAATTTTCTTGATGGAATAAGTCAT
>CAYVHQ010000012.1:0-19081 GCA_964451345.1 uncultured Gammaproteobacteria bacterium
GTCTTGTTGATAGCGACCAGGAAGGGCAGCTTAGCCGCTTCGATAATGCGATACGCCTCGACAGTCTGCGGTTTAACGCCATCGTCAGCCGCGACCACCAGCACGGCAATATCGGCGACCTTAGCGCCGCGGTTGCGCATGGCAGTAAACGCTTCATGACCCGGAGTGTCGATAAAGGTAATGGCCTTTTCGTTATGCGTAATCTGGTAGGCGCCAATATGCTGAGTGATACCGCCTGCTTCAGAGGCGACAACATTGGTCTGGCGGATGCTATCGAGCAGTTTAGTCTTGCCGTGGTCGACGTGACCCATAATAACAACGACTGGCGGACGAACAGCCAGGCGGTCAGCGTCGCCTTGCTCCAGAGCGGTTTTAATCTTATCCTGAGCGGATTCTGCTCCTTCATCGGCCGTGTCGGCTGAAGCCGGCTTCACTTCGACGCCAAGATCCGCGCCAATAATAGCAGCCGTCTCAAAGTCAATCTTCTCATTCATGGAGGCGAAGATATTATTCTTCATCAGCTCGCCTAAAATCTTATTGATTGGCAGTTTTACCAGAGCCGAAAAATCCTTGACGGTGATAAAGGGCGGCAAACTAATCGAAGTAACGTCAGCCGGCGCCACTAGTTTTACCTTTGCTTCAGCCGGCTTATTTAAAGAAAGGCGACGGGACAATACCGGCCAGTTGCGGACAATTTTGTTCGCGGTATGGTTATCGACTTTAATAGCCTTTTGACCGATATGAAAACCGAGCCGCGGCAAGTTGTCGCGCAGCTCCTGTGGGGTAATCTTTAAAATTCGGGCCAGTTCAGTAAGGTTCATGTCAGATAAGCGCTAATTGATTAATATAATCTAAGATTACAAGATTTTTTTAAAAATGTCAATAAAATAGCCGTATTATGTAAAAAAAACCGGACCATTACAGTCCGGGAACACCTACTATTTTTAGTTTCTCGCATCACAGCGCCGGCAAAAAATTCTGCCAATAGGCTAGAAAATTCCTGAACTCCGGCCAGCAGAGGAAGAGGCATTCTTCCCAATAATCCTCCTGGAGGGAAAGATTGCGGGTCACATCATCATTAAGCACGGGGCGCACGCCCAGAATCTGCCAAGCTTCGCCTTGACCGCCAATATAGGCCCGAAGTAACCGACGGAATATTTCCGAGGCCATACCTTTATGGCGACCTGCTTGCTGGTGGATAAGAAAAACGACAAACGCCGTAGCTTGCATAGACTGATAGAATCCGTACGCGCCAGGCGCAAAACGTCCATCAACCTTAGCTAGCTCATCATACACGGCATGCGCAAAAAGCGTTCTGACGCCACAATCGAAGATTTCATTATTGACATCGTCTTCTACGACATCCTGAATGCCATTACGACCAACGCAGCGGCCGTCGCGGAAAATGACGATTTCTTTGTACGCGCCTATATGCGACAACCCTTCGATAAGCGTCTGCGCCAATACGTACGCGGCATCCCTGCTTTGTAGGTGGTGCCGATTAATATAGATTCGGCCGTACATATACATCGACTTGACTGTGTCCTCTTCATTGATATATTTCCCGGACAGCTTTTCCATAGCCTCTTGATCAAGAATATGAACAGAGGAGCCACTGAACGGCAAAAAAGGAAAACCGCAGCGGGCCAGTACCCGGTTTGCCGCGGCGAAGACTCGTTCCATAAGTAGCGCTTCATCTTCCGAAACATACAGCTTCCGCAGATCGGCTGATGACAAGAACGCATTCATGGGGTGCGACATGAACTTCTTATTGAATGCCTTGCGCTGTAGCTTGGCCACCTGGCGCCAACTACCCTGGTTGCCTTGAAAGACAAAAACACGATTCCACCATTCCAGACTGCAGGTCTCGTCGCGTTCAGCCAGTTCAACACGGTAAGGCGGCGGAGAGACAAGCGCCGGAACAGCCATAGCTTCTTTAATCATGGTAATTTCCTCCACTCTTTATTATTTTTGAAAAAACGATTTGCCCTCAGCTTACGGTTTTCCTAGCGTTCCGTCAATCGCCGCAACTTCCCGAGCGAAAGAGGCTCAGATGATGAGCATGGCGTCACCAAAGCTGTAAAAACGATAGCGTTCCTTAATCGCCGCGGCATACGCCCGCCGAATGATGGAACGAGTAGCGAAAGCCGAGACAAGCATAAGCAACGTCGACTCAGGCAGATGAAAATTCGTTATCATCCCGTCCACTGCCCGAAAGCGATAGGACGGATACATAAAAATCTCGACCGATCTCTTAAACGCCTTATCAGGCGAATCAGCAAAGGCCGCTTCCAGCGAACGGACACTGGTCGTGCCAACAGCAATGATGCGGCCGCCCTTGGCCCGCGCGGCGTTAATCGTCCGCTTAACCGCGGCGCTTACCTCAACCCATTCGCCGTGCATGCGATGTTTGGTAACATCATCGACCCGCACGGGCAGAAAGGTGCCGAGACCGACATGCAATGTCACTTTCTGAATAACTACTCCTTTTTTACGAAGGGCGGCGAGCAAACGAGGCGTAAAATGCAAACCAGCCGTCGGCGCCGCCACCGAACCGGCGTGGGAGGCGTCGGCATATACTGTCTGATAACGCGCGGCCGAGGCTTTGGCCGACGGCTTGATATAAGGCGGCAGCGGCGTCTGGCCATATCGCGCCAGGGCGCGACGGAATTGCGCTCCGCTCTTATTAAATGAAACGGTCCAGGTTTCACCGGTCTTCTCGCCGACAACCGCAAAAAATGTTTTAGAAAAATCAACGCGCGTGCCGGGGCGCATGTGTTTGCCTTTAATAAGGCATTCCCAGATTTCGGACGGCGCAGCCTTTTTAGTTGAAGTTACGGCCAGCGGCTTGGACAAAAAAATCTCCACCGCTCCACCGCTCGTTTTTTTGCCGAGCAGCCGAGCCGGAATCACTTTTGAATCATTAATGACAAGCACGTCTCCGGCCCGCAGATAATCAACAATATTAAAAAAACGCCGATGCTCGAGTCGGCCACTGCGGCGGTCGACGACCAAAAGGCGTGAATGATCGCGCGGCGAAGCGGGGGCGGAGGCAATCAACTCCTCAGGCAGATTGTAGCTAAAATCAGAAAGCTTCATGACAGAACAGAGGAAGGCGGCGTCGCGCTGGCTGTGCGCTCCTCGCGCGGCTGCGCGTGCTGCGACGACATCTTGATAAGCATATCGCGTATGCGTTCGGGATGAGGAATTTCTTCTAGATGGAATTTTCCGAACTCACCAGCCGTTTGAACAGTGACATTGCCATACTGCCACATAGTAGGCCAAAAGCCATGAACATCGCTGGAAACATCCTGAATTTTTGAAATATGCTGTTCGGCGATGCTGCGTGAAAAAAAGCCGTTCTGTTCGATATCGATGATACGTTCATTGGTAATAACCCAGACATCGAGCAAATAATCGATAATCGAAAAGAAAAACAACAACCAAACAAAGAAAAGGTATGCGCTCGCCGAAAGCGCAATAATCGGCCAGGCGATGATACTGACACGCAGCCCGGGAAATAGCTGATCAAGCATGTATAGCAACCCGAGCGGCAGGGCAATAAGAAGGATAAACAAAGCGATGCGCTTAAGCGCCACAAAGGCATCGCGATGGATGACCTGCAAGACGATTTCACCGGGCAATGGGTTAGGCAAATGATACATACGTTTAGTAGGGTATCTCAAAAGACGGCAGAGCGCCCGGGCTGTTCAGAAAAGTCGCCTGACTGCGCCAGTCTATTTCGTTGAGATACGTATAGGAAATAACCGATAAGACAATCGCACCCGAAATGTAAATGACGGCCAGAAACATGCTGCCGATAATTTTTCCGCCAAAACGAATAACGTGGTAGAGCGCTACCAAGCTCAGGATGAACCAGACGCCAAGAAAGATGAAGTATGGGACGAGGAGGTAGATAAGGGGGAAAGACATACAATAAGTATAGCGATATTAGGCAAAAAAACAAATATCAAAAGGATTGATTTTACCCGTTTAGCTTCTTCCTTCCCAAATGCTCATACGCCTGCGGCGTCGCTTCCCGTCCCCGGGCCGTGCGATTCAAAAAGCCCATCTGCAACAAATACGGCTCATACACTTCTTCGATCGTCGCGAGGTCCTCGCCACTGGCCGCCGCGATCGTGCCGACGCCGACCGGTCCGCCGTTGAACTTATCGATAATAATTTCCAAAATTTTGCGGTCAATGCGATCCAGTCCCATCGGATCGATTTCCAATAAGTCTAAGGCCTGAGCGCAGAGTTCAGCATCAATAACGCCAGCCGCTTTCACTTCACAATAATCACGGACACGGCGCAGCAAACGATTAGCCAAGCGGGGCGTCCTCCGTGCTCGGGCAGCAATCGCTTCACCGGAAGACTTATCCAGTCCGATATTGAAAATCCGAGCGCTGCGCTCGAGGATCTTTTCCAGATCCTTTGGTTCGTAAAAATCCAGGTGATAACTCATGCCGAAACGGTCACGCAAAGGCGAAGACAATAAGCTGACGCGAGTCGTTGCGCCGATAATCGAAAACTTCGGCAGATCAAGGCGCAGGATTTTTGCCGACGGTCCCTTACCGATAACAATATCCAAGGCAAAATCTTCCATGGCCGGATAGAGCACTTCTTCAACCGTGCGCGGCAGACGATGGATCTCATCAATAAATAAGATATCGCCCGGTGCTAGATTAGTCAGAATGGCCGCTAAGTCTCCCGGCTTCTCGAGGGCCGGCCCGGAGGTGACGCGCAAGTTTGCGCCAAGATCGCGGGCGATGATATGAGCCAACGTCGTCTTACCCAGACCAGGCGCACCGTACAGCAGTACATGATCAATCGCTTCTTTACGCTGCTTGGCTGCTTCAATCAAAATCGCCAAGTTAGCTTTGACACCGTCCTGCCCGATGTATTCATCAAACGAACGCGGACGCAAACCAGCCTCGGCCGCGTCTTCCGCCCGACTCAAAGGTGACAGCACCGCCTCGACGGCGCCGTCTTCTTCGCTGAATGTGGAAAAATCTTCAGGCATGGGAATCGCTTATGTAACGTGACTTAGAAGTAAAACACCAGATACAGAAACAGGATCATGAGATAATTGAAGAGCAGGAACCATTTGTTAGACCAGGCGATGCCGGAGAAATGAAAATTTGAAATCGGCCAAAGGATCGGCGTCGGAAACGACTTACCGCTGTGCGTAAAAATATCGATCAGAATATGAAAGCCCCAGCCGCAGAAAGCAATCGCTAACCAATGCTGACCCGTTAGCTTAAGTATACAGAAAATCGCCAGCCAAACGAGTAAGCTGTGAGAAAAATTATAGAGCCGCATCGTATAGGGCGGGAAGATTGATGGCGGCGGTTTCTTGAAGAACAGTACCTTGCGCAAAAAAGAGGTATTATACATTGCGCCAAAGCTCAAAATATCCGGCAGGATGCCAAAGGCGGTGGCCGTCAAACGCTGGGCCGTCGGTGCGTCCTTAAATACGAGGTTCGTCAAAAGAATGTGGGAGATCATGTCCATAGGCGGTCTCCGTTATTTCTTAGGCGCTTTGCCGGCGAGCATGTCCTTAATAATGCCTTTCACTTCATCGGAGAAATCCGCCGTCAGCATCCATTCCAGAAAACCCGGTTCGCTTTCCCAGACTTTCTCGAGCGGCTGATGCCGGAACTTCGAGAAAGAAAAATGAGCGCGGCCATCTCGCCAATAGAACTTGCCTTCGCTATCGACGCGATCAACCGATCCTTCGCTCTGCGCTTTCTTCAGCTTTTCCAGTCCATACATCTCGAGCTGGGCGTAGAGAACTTCGGCCGAAGCCTTAACATCGCCCAACGCGTCATGCGCCTCGTCGTGCGCCTTGCCACAATAATACTTATAGGCGCTCGAGAGCGTACGCGGTTCAAGGCAATGATAGATCACCTTGGCATCGATGATATCTTCCGACTTATAGGAAAAAGCCAGTCCGGCACGAGCAAACTCTTCTTTTATAAGAGGAAGGTCAAAACCGGAGATATTGAAGCCGCTCAGGTAACAGCCCTTAAACAGATCAAACAGCTCCTGGGCCTTTTCCGAGAACAGCGGCGCTTCGCGCACATCGGCATCGCTGATGCCATGAATAGCAGTTGCCCCGGCCGGAATCGGCTGCTCCGGATTAAAGAGCATACTCGCCTCAAGCTCTTCAGCTCCTCCCGGGAAGTATTTTGCGTAGCCGATTTGGATAATACGGTCATTTCGGATGGCCAAACCAGTCGTTTCCGTATCAAAAAATAACAATGGGCGATCCAAGCCAAGACGGTCAACAATGTCGTTTATCATAAAAAGAAGGTGTCATTTAGAAAAAATCGTTCACGACCCGTTACCTGACCAGTATAACCCAGCATGACCGAAAAAGCCATGGAATACATGCTTGCCAAGGGCAGGTCGAGCGTGATAGGGTAAATGCAGACGAACCTAATAATTAATGTTCCATTCCGATCCGGCCACACAAACGCTTCTCTTATTTTATGTTTAATATTAGCACTAAAATTCTTCTTCTGGCTTCACCCCGTATTTGGGCCTTTTCAGGCCGTCTGCGCCAGATAAATCAGTAATTTTTGCTAAAATTAGCGTTTTTGTTCGGTTTCGGCATGGATTCCCTCTATGCCATATCTCATTAATGCCATAATTGCCATAGCCGCCCTAGTGGCCGGTTATTGGTGGCGCAAGCAGCGCGCTCTGACTGAAATCAATAGTGCCGAAAGCCGGGCCGAAAAAGTCCTGGCGGAAACGCGTACTAAAGAAAAGGGTCTCATCCTTGAAGCCCAGGACAAGGCGCTAAAAATCATTGAACAGGCCAAAAACGAAGCCGCCTCCCGTCATAAGGAAGTAACGGATCTTCAGTCCCGCCTGGAAAACCGCGAGAATCTCTTCTCACAGAAGCTCCTTGAGCTGCAGGATAAGCAACAGGCCCTCTACGAAAAAGTCACTCAGGTCGAAGAAGCCAAGGAAAAGATTGCCCGTATCCGCGATGAACAGGTCGCCGCGCTCGAGCGCGTCGCCAATCTGACCCGCGAAGAAGCTCAGAACAAGCTTCTGGAACGCGTCGAATCTGACAGTAAAGAAGCGCTCGCTTCCCGTCTGAAAAAGCTGGAAAACGAAACTTCGGAGACGATTGACGAAAAGGCCCGCGAACTCGTTTCGGCGGCCATGCAGCGCCTGTCCTCTAACTTTATTACTGAGCTGACAACAACTACCGTTGATTTGCCGAATGATGATTTGAAGGGTCGCATCATCGGACGCGAAGGACGCAATATCAAATCCATCGAACAGCTGACCGGCGTCGAAATCATCGTCGATGATACCCCGAACGCGATCACTATTTCCGGCTTCTCGGCTATTCGCCGCCATATCGCTAAGAAGGCAATTGAGCACCTCATCAAAGACGGCCGCATCCACCCAACAAAAATCGAAGAAGCCATTGAACAGGCTAAGCGCGACCTGGCGATTGATATTAAAAAAGCCGGCGAAGAAGCCCTGTATGAACTGGGCATTACTGGTTTCGATCCGAAATTAGTCCAGATTATCGGCCGCCTCAAATACCGCACCAGCTATGGCCAAAACGCCCTGAAGCACGCCGTCGAAGTCTCACATCTCTGCGGCCTGCTCGCCGAATCGCTCGGCGCTGACGTCAGCACTGCCAAGAAAGGCGGACTGCTGCATGATATCGGCAAAGCGGTAGACCACGAAGTAAAGGGCAGTCACCCAGAAATCGGCGGACAGATTGCGCGTAAGTTCGGACTCAACGAAGCGATTATTGCCCCCATCGAAAATCACCACGAAGACCATCCGAAAGATCTTATTACGGTTATCGTTAAAGTGGCCGATGCTATTTCCTCCTCCCGTCCCGGTGCTCGTCACGACAGCTTCGAACAGTACGTCCAGCGCCTCGAAGAACTCGAGAAACTGACCCAGTCTTTCCCCGGCGTCGAAAAGGTGTATGCCATTCAGGCCGGCCGCGAAGTCCGCGTCTTCGTCAATGCTGGCGAAGTAAGCGATATGCGCGCCCATGAAATGGCCAAAGAAATCGCCAAGAAGATTGAAGCCGAACTTAAGTATCCAGGCGAAATCAAAGTGAACCTGCTGCGCGAAACCCGCGTCATCGAGTACGCCCGCTAATTGCTATTCATGTCGACGCTAAGCGTACTTTTTATCGGCGATATCGTCGGCTCAATTGGCCGACGGGCCGTTGTCGAACTGTTGCCAGGCCTCAAGCAAGAATTCAATCCGGACCTTGTCATCGCTAATGGCGAAAATGCCGCACACGGCAAAGGCATTACCGTCGCAACGGCCGAGGAACTTCGCATGGCTGGCATCGACTGGCTCACTACCGGCGATCATTGCTTTGATCAGGCCGCCAGCGTCGCGGACTGCTTTGACTCTTCTCTGCCAATCCTTCGTCCGGCCAACTATGCTGCCGAGGCTCCCGGAAGAGGCTATTCTGTCATTGCTACGGCCAAGGGCGATATTCTGCTTATCAACTTGATTGGCCGCGTCTTCATGGCAAAGAATTATGATGATCCCTTCAGGAAAAGCCAAGAAATCATCAAAAGCTTTACAGATAAAAAATTTTCTGCTATAATAATAGACATGCATGCCGAAGCGACCTCTGAGAAAATCGCTTTGCGCCACTCGCTTGACGGTACAATTAGCCTCCTGACTGGCACACATACCCACGTTCAGACCGCCGATAACCAGGTTACCGCGGCGGGAACTGGTTATCTAAGCGACGCCGGCATGACCGGATTCGCCGATGGAGTTATCGGACTTGAGGCCGCACCGATTATCGCCTCCTACCTGACGCAAACCAAGCAGCCGCATGTCATACCTGAGACCGGCCGAGCCATTCTCAGCGCCGTCTACGCCACCATTGACCCAACGAGCGGAACCTGTCTCTCGGTTACGCCCCTCGATTCATCGATATACGATAACAACCTAAGGAACGATAAAACCGATGCGCTTTTTCCGTCGCCGTAACACCCCCGCCCCAAACCTTGACCAGCAGCTGGTTTTCCAGTTGTCTAAGTCACGCATACCATCGCCACGACAACTGAAATACGTCAGCCGCTTTTTGAAGCCAGGCGAACGCTGGTCGCTCTATGCCTGCCTCGGCCTCATGCTTATAAGCCTCGGCTTCATGGGCACAAAACTGTACCGCGACCATGTCGAACTCGTACCGCGCCAGGGAGGACGCTACACGGAAGGCGCTATCGGCAATCCTCAATATATTAATCCGCTCTACTCCTCGCTCAATGACGCGGATGCCGACTTGGAGCGCCTAATCTTCTCGAGGCTCTTCGTGAGCGACGGCGCCGGACAATTGCGCAATGACCTGGCTGACAGCTATGAGCTTTCGCCGGATCAAAAAACGTACACCATTCATCTTAAGCCGGCTCGCTTCAGCAGCGGCGATCCCCTGACGGCTGATGATGTTGTCTTTACCTTTAATCTCATTGAGAACCCTGAGTACAAATCGCCCTTGCGCGATCGATTTTCCGGAGTAACTATCCAGAAGATAGATGACGCGACGGTCGCTTTTAATCTCAAAGAACAATACGGACGCTTTCCCCAATTTCTCGACTTCGGCATTCTGCCCGCTGGATTATGGGAAGGAGTCGCTCCAGAGACTATTCCATTGGCTGAGCTTAACCTCAAACCCGTCGGATCAGGACCCTACCGTCTAGAATCGCTCGTTAAAAGCAAAACCGGTACTATTCGCTCCTATGTCCTGGAGCGGAATCCGGATTACTTCGGCGCTTCTCCGTATCTCGACGAAATCGTCTTTAAATATTTCCCGAGCGCCGAAGAAATGATTGCCGCCCTCAACAACGGACAATTAAATGG
Organism: uncultured Gammaproteobacteria bacterium; assembly: GCA_964451345.1. Taxonomy (GTDB): domain Bacteria; phylum Patescibacteriota; class Patescibacteriia; order Patescibacteriales; family Patescibacteriaceae; genus Patescibacterium. The sequence goes on from CAYVHQ010000012.1 coordinate 9,871, forward strand.
CATTACCGTTCTGCCGGCCGAAGGGAATGATTCCATCATCGCCAAGAAATCGCTGGAGTATCATCGTCTTTCCCGCCCTGAACTGACTGCCATCTTTTTCAATGTAAAGTCGAAAGGCGTCATCGGCGATGTAAATGTTCGACGAGCGCTGAGCGTTATTGATCGCGATGCGGTCAACGACAAGACGCTGGGCGGTCAGGGCGTCACAACTTCCTCAATTTTCCTGCCGCGTCAGCCCGCTCTCGGCGAACTGCCCTTAGCGACCGTTGAACAGACTCGCGCCGAATTAGAAAAACTCGGCTGGAACAAGCGAACCGTCAGCGAGGCAGACATTGCCGCCGCTACCGCCTCCCCTTCACCGGAAACAGCCAATTTTGCCCGTCTCGGAGCCGGCGAATGGTATTTCAAAGGAAAAGACGCCTTAATTGTCAGCCTGACAGCGCCGCAAAGCCTCAAGCCGGCCGCGGAAGCTGTAGCCGAAGCCTGGAAAAAAATCGGTGCCAAGGCTGAATTGCAGATATTGCCGGATAACACGGTACGCGATGAGACTATTGCCAAAAAGAGCTATGATGTATTAGTATACACGGAGGCGCTTAATGACGATGATCCATTCCCGTACTGGCACTCCAGCTCCCTCGTCAACCTTTCATCATATACTCGGGGCGATGTTGATACCTGGCTCGAAGAAGCCCGCTTAAACAGCGATTCAATTCTGCAAAGCGACCGTTACAATAAATTTAACGCCGCTTTGTCCCAGGATGTCCCCGTTGTTCCGCTCTATTGGCAGTCTTATCTATATCCCCAGACAAAAAAACTAAAAGGCTTTATGCCCTCTTTCTTGCGGCAGCCCGTTGATCGCTTATATAGCGTCGGCAACTGGTATCTCAAGACTGAACGGCATTTCAAACCTTAAGTCGAAAATATAATATCCGCTTCATGCCGAAGTGGCGAAATTGGTAGACGCGCAGCGTTCAGGTCGCTGTAAAGGCAACTTTGTGAGGGTTCGAGTCCCTCCTTCGGCACAGATACGATTCTCAATCCTGTTTTCCCCAACCTTTTTATATTCCGGCCTGCGCCGGAATGGGCAGTATCGAAAGGTATGGGGCGCGATTGGCAATCTAACCTAATCTCGAGTATACACTCACTTAATTAATTATTCTTATCAGACTTAGGAAAAACACCCTCAGTCCCTTTATTTAGTATGATCACAAAATACAAAAACAATTCTGGAGCGCGTTACCCCAACTCACGCCCCCAAAACAATTCAAACGATCGTCGCGCGCCGCAGAGCACGGCATCATCCGGACCTGCCCGTCCGGCAGCCCGTCCAGCTCAAACCGCTCGTCCACTGCCGCCGCGTCCCGCCCGCAACGACGACCGAAGCTTCGGCTTCGACTTTGCGGCTGGCATGAAATCACCCCGTCCAGCCGCCGCCAATCCCCGCCTCGGCGAACGGCGCCATGAATCATCCTTTGCCGCACGACCAAGCGCTCGCCCTGAGCGTCCCGCTCATCGGCCAGTAGCGCCACGGCCAGCCGTTAGCGCACCTCGCCCGGCGTCGACCACTCAACGCTCCGGTGGCTCCAATCGCCGCCCGACTCCCCGCTCCGCCTCTGGCTTGCCCGCCGGTATGACCGGCCGCCAGGCCCCGATTATCGTCAATCCTTCGGCTAAAGCGCCAGCGGACCGCTTGCGCGTCATCCCGGTCGGCGGCTGCGAAGAAGTCGGCCGCAACATGACCATTTATGAATACGGCGATGATATTATCATCCTCGACATGGGCATCCAATTCCCTGAAGAAGACATGCTCGGCATCGACTATATCATTCCGAACATCGAATACTTAAAAGGCAAGGAAAAAAATATCCGCGGCGTCATCTTCAGCCACGGCCACTTAGACCACATCGGCGCTGCGCCGATTCTCTTGGAAAAACTTGGCAACCCGACGATCATCGGCCGCAACATGACATTGGCCATGGTCAAGCATCGCGTCGAAGATTATAAACCAAACAGCTCGAAAGGTCTGAAGACCATCCTCATCAAGGGACTCGAAGACAAGCTGCAGCTAGGCATCTTCAAGATCAGCTTCTTCCAAGTCGAACACTCCATCATGGACGCCGTCGGCGTTATCATTTCGACTCCGGCCGGAACGGTTATCCACCCAGGCGACTGGACCATGGAACGCGATAAGAAGACCAACGAGCCCGTTCTCGACTACTCGCACTTAGCTAACCTGCCTCGCCCGACCATCCTGATGCTCGAAAGCCTCGGCATGGTCAGCTCGCATGCCAGCCCAACGGCCGCCGATCTGCGCGCCAACCTTGAAGTTCTGGTATCACAGGCCAAGGGCCGCCTTATCATCGGTACCTTCTCGTCCCAGGTCGAACGCGTCGGCTGGATCATTGAAATCGCCGACCGCCTCGGCAAGAAAGTCGCCCTCGACGGTTACAGCATGAAATTTAATATCGAGCTGGCCCGCGAACTCGGCTACATCAAGACTCGCAAAGAAGCCTTCATTAAAATCGACCAGATCGGCCAGTATCCAGATGATAAGATCGTCGTCCTCTGCACCGGCGCCCAGGGCGAGGAGAATGCCGTGCTCTCGCGCGTCATCGACGGCAGCCACCGCTCGCTGAAGATTCAGCGCAATGACACGATTGTCCTCTCCTCCTCGATCATTCCTGGTAACGAACGCACCGTTCAGCGCCTCAAGGATAACTTGTATCGCCAGTGTGACAACGTCATCCACGGCAATATCATGGACATCCACATTTCCGGACACGGCACCAAGGAAGACATCGCTTCGATGCTCCGCCTCAGCCGCCCGGATTATTTCATCCCAGTCTACGGAAACTACTTCATGCTTAAAGAAGCCGAGAAGCTAGCTAAGACAATCGGCTTTGAACCAAGCCGCATCATCGTGCCAGATAACGGCATGGTCATCGAATTCGGCAAAGACGGGCTGAAATCTACTAAGGAAAAGATTCCCGCCAACTACGTCTTCGTCGACGGCATGGGTGTTACTGATTCGAGCAACAACGTTGTTTTGCGCGATCGCAAGATGATGTCGGAAGACGGCATGGTCGTCGTCATTGCGACGATTGATTCGAAAACCGGCGAGCTGATCTCCAGCCCGGATATCATTTCCCGCGGCTTCGTCCACATGAAAGAAAACCAGGACCTCATTCAGAAGACCCGCACACGCATCCGGACGCTCATCAAGAACCGTCCGCAGCCGCAACCAGGCATGACGGAAGATGATTATCTCAAGAATAAAATCCGCACCGATATCGGCCAGTTCTTGTTCCAGAATACCCGCCGTCGGCCATTGCTGATGCCGGTGATTATCCGGGTCTAGGTTTTAAGCCGTAAAAAATAAAAGCTTCATGATTATTCATGAAGCTTTTTTGACTATCAATATCACGGACAATAATACGTCGTGCCTATGTTCTTTACACCAGATAAACCCGTAATTCCAAACAGGGTAACGCTCAACGATCCGATGACTAAGAAAAAGCTCAACATCACTAGCCAGACGAGACGAGCATCCGGGCCGAACGACCTGTAAAGACCACGACCCACGTTGAACCCAAAAATTAGCGCCGCGATGAACCAAAAGATGATTGTCCATGAAAAGAATATCATTATGATAACATCCGGAATAATCAGAAAGGTTGATAAAACAAACGCAATCGTAACTGCTTTCATGTCATCGCCAATATCCTTCTCTGAATCGTTTAAACCTTCAAAGTCGTTACTCTCTCCTATGAGGGTAATGATTACCGCATACAAGAATATCACTACTATCATCCCATGTTTAGTGATTCTTCTCAATTCTAACAGCTCCACTTCAGATAGCTTCTCAGTTTGAATTGATTTAGCGCCATCATTTTCATTTTCCTGTTGCGTATAAACTACTGAATCTGTTATCCCCTTAGCAGCTATGATTACAGAATCTTGGGCTTCGCAGCACGATCCGAAACAAAGAATGAAAGTTAATATTATGGCGATCCTCATTGTTTAGCCTCCTTTTAATAGGACGTTTTTCAATCTTGTAACATCTACATATTCCCTTCCATTCAACATAAGACACAGAATCTGCATAGATGGCTCAATATACGGAAGCGATTTTCCTATACTGCGTAGCGTCCATGGTAGAATTTGAAATTTTGCTACAGTTGCCAAGACTGAACCTATTACCAAGAACTGCAAAACAAATAACCATGGCTTAGAAAAAATAGCACACACCGCAATAAACAATATCAGTCCACCAGCGAGTATTAAAGCTAAGTTTATGCAGAAATATACGATAGTCACTATTAAGTTAGTACTGCATCTTATGATATGAAGAGTTGTTTTCATTTTATATTTTTTGATTTGTAAAAGAGCTTAATAAACAAGTATAGCATAGCTGTAATATTTTGTCAAGTATTAAACCTGACAAATATACATATAGGCCAAAAGACCCTATTTTGCTATACTAACCGTATGAATATCAAACATTCTCTCCAAAAACTCGGCTTCTCTCCTCAAGACGCCGATATCTATCTTTCCATTCTCAAACTGGGCGAGTCTTCCGTCGGCGCTATCATCGCCCAGACCGGCTTTCACCGCGAAATCGTCTATGGCGGGCTAACTCGTCTTGAACAACAAGGCCTTGTGCAATCTTTGGAAAAAAAGAAAATCAAGCATTACCAGGCCTGTGATCCAACTCTTCTCGCCCGAAAAGAACAGGACAAGGCCAACCTGGCAGCGACCCTGTTGCCCTATCTGACAGAGCTGTATACCCAGCCTCCCGTCTCCGTAAGAATTTATGAAGGCTCCGAGGGCTTAGAAGAAATAGAAAAAGATTGGGCCGCCAGCCTTAAGGATAAGGAAGAATTTTTCTCCATTGGCGGAGCCGGCAGCTCTTGGTATGAAGTCTGTAAACCTTATTACAAAAAGTATCATGACGCCCTCTATAAGCGCGGCATCAGAATGAAGACCGTTACTTTTAAGAATGAAAGTAAGAGTATTGCCTTGTATGAAAACCCAAAGTTCAACCCGGTCCGTGTCCTGCCTGATAATTTTCGCACTCCTTCCTCTTCGGTTATTTACGCGGACAAACTATTGATACAAGTTTTTGGAGAACAATTCATCGCCATAGTGATCCAATCAAAGCAAATTTCCGATGCCTACCGGCAATACTTCAATTCTTTATGGAAAATCGCCAAACCATCTAAATAGCCTGTAAAAGAAAACACACTCTTCCTGAGTGTGTTTTTATTATTACTAATATTAGGTATAAAAATTATATAACTGAAACATATCATCCCCGGCCACGTAACACTATACATCTAATTCATATGACTGTCGGGCTTCGCCTGGCGGCTAAAACCATACCCGTATGAAAAAACTCTTATTCGCTCTCGCGGCTGTATCGCTTATCGCCGGCACATCGCTCACCGCCTCTGCACATGACGGGTCGGACGGCCGTGAAAAGATTTCCGGACCTTCTGAAATCCGCAACTTTAAGGATATCGTCAAGGAAGGCAAGGACATGTTTGGCTTCCGCATCGCCGCTTCCCTACAGCGCATCCTCAATCCAGGCGAGATGAAGAACTTTGAAGGGATCCGCAAAATGGGTAACAGTCTCTGGGGCTACCGCAAGATGTCCGGTTCGGCCATGGTAACCGTCGAAGCCCGCGCCTGTGTCGGAGCAGCCATTACCAAAAAGGACAACACTGTTAAAAACGCCCTCAGTTCTTTTACCACTAACACCAACGCCGCCATCAGCGCGCGTACCAGTTGCCAGATCAATGCCATTGCCCTTGGCTCAACTGCTGAACAACAGTCGGCTAATGCCAAGTGTACGATGGACTATCAGGCTTCCGCGAAAACCAATCTGAAATCACTCGTTGATTCTCGCAATAACGCCTGGAAGACTTATAAGACCGAGATCAAAGCCTGCACCGGCAGCAGCACCGAGATCAAGCTTGAAGACGGTGGCAACCTCGAGAACGCTCTCTAAGCCGATAGCGACCTCACTAAAACAGCCCCTTTACGGGGCTGTTTTTTTTGTAATACAAAAGGACAAGAAATTAATCTTGCCCTTAAACCTAAACCGGTCCGTATTAATATTTATAAAACCAGAAACCATCATAAGAAAAACCCTTGCTGGAGTTAATCCTAAGATCAATAAAGGGCGTCCCTCCTTTAACGAAATTACGACATACGCTCTGAATAGTCATTAATCCAAGGCGGCGGTTGAATCCGCTTCCGGCCTTGCTTGAAGGCGCTCGCCTAAGCAGAGAAAACTTATGCCTTTCCCGTCCATAATCCCTAATATTGAAATAAACGCAGTTATCAAATTTGATAAACGTCGCTTCTCCGAAACAGCCGGCATGATCATTAATATTTCTTACCATCTCCGCTGTTAGCATTTCAAATTCAGCATATCCTGGTAAATTCCACGCTAAAGTTCTCAGGCATTTTCTGAAAATACCAACAAACTCATCACGTGCCTTTCTCTCGGTGATAGAGGGCGGAAAGAATTTTAACTGCAGCTTACCGTTCGGTAAGGAAATTATTTGTATATTTTCCATGTTAAAGTCCAATTTTTCTACAGCTTAAGGCAGTATTCTCTCTTTGTCAATTAGAGGATATAATGACTACAATATGCCCTCAAAAGCCAGCCTCATCCGCCAACTGACCGACGAGATCATCAATCTCAAGAAGTCCCCGCTCTACGCCTATCGGGTCAAGAACAACTACCAGCCCGTCGTCGGCGCCGGAAGCTTGAACGCAAAAATTGTCTTCATCGGCGAAGCACCGGGCAAGAACGAGGCGCTAACCGGCCTGCCCTTTATCGGCGCTTCCGGCAAGGTCCTGGACCAGCTGCTCGCCTCCATTAATCTTAAGCGCGAAAACGTTTATATCACCAGCATCGTCAATGACCGGCCGCCGGAAAACCGCGACCCCTCACCAGCCGAAATAAAGCTCTATGCGCCCTTCCTCCTGCGCCAGCTGGAAATCATCAAGCCAAAAATCATTGCCACACTCGGCCGCTATTCCATGAACGTTATCATGAGCGAATTCGGCCTTGCCGAGAAACTGGAGCCCATTAGCGCCGCACACGGCAAGACCTACGCCACCACCGCCACCTGGGGCAGGGTTGGTATCGTGCCGCTTTATCATCCGGCCGTCGCTCTCTATAATGGATCGAAGCGCAAACAGCTTTTAGAAGATATTACAATTCTGACATCAGCCAAACAGTAGGCCAACAAAAAACAGCCCGCAACGGGCTGTTTTGAAATCCCTAAGCTATTTAGCGCCAAACGTTCGTTCAAGCTTGCTCGCCAACTGAGTGCGTCCCAGCAACTGATTATAGAGCGACACCCAGGCCGTCGTTTGCACGACCGTAATAATTGATCCGCCGATGATAATGAGACCGAGCGAGGCAATGATGGCTAAGGTGACAAATATAATATAAATCCAGAAGGTACCGACGGCAAAGCTCAGCAAATAGAGCAGAGCAAAAGGAATGGCCACAATTAAGAGGCCAAGCAAGATAACGATACTCGCCGCGACGCTGAGACCAAAAAGAATAAAGGCCATTTCCAGACTGAGAAGCCAGTTGTTCCAGTACAGATTCCAGCTTGAAACCAGAGACTCGCCCAGCGTTTGGCGCTTAATGACCAAAGCGGCAATTGCATATTTGGCGATGAGAGCGAGCGACAAGGCAATGGCGATGAAGACAATAAAGAATACGAGGTACAGTAAATTATCAACCACTCCCGGCGAGGTGCGGAATAGCGCTGGAATTAACGTAAGGGCCGCCAAGCCGTACACAGCCAGTCGAACCAGAAGATTCAACAAAAGAACCTTCCAAAAATACTTGCGTCCTTCCTGAAAACCTACGCTTGAATCATGACGACGTTCAGCAACCGTTAATTTTCCGGAAGCAACGGCCTTATTGGCATTGCTAACCAGGGCGATTTGCGAGACAACCGAAATCCACAAGAGGGCAACAAAGAGAGCGATGAGAATAAGGATAAATACCAGAAGGGAAATAAACGACGACGTGTCAGTCCGCGCCAATTCCAGCAAATTAGACCAGGCCTGTCCATTGAAAATTCCTAGTGCTGCCCAGCGCTGCCAGGCAAAGAGTGTCTCGCCGCGGTTCAAGAAACGGTTAACCAGCTCAATCTCAAAATTACTGGCCAACAGCGTCGCGAAGACGCCGAAAAACCAAAGATACTTATGCTGCCAAGCAGTAACGAAGGCCTGCTTGAAGATGGAACGGTAAAGGGTCATACGATTGGCGCGACGCGCTTATGGCTTAATGACTATAGTATACCACTTTTTCTCCAAAGACCAAAGACTAAGCCTTAACCGCCGCTGGTTTTTCTCCCATGAGCGCATCAAATTCAGCTTGTTCAATCGTTTCTTTCTCAAGCAGAAGAGCGGCAATCTTATCAAGCTCGGCGCGATGGTCGCTGATGATGCCTTCGGCCAGTTTCCGCGCCTGAGCGATAAAGCCAGTAATATCGCCATCAATTGCCTCGGCGGTTTTTTCACTGTAATCACGGCGCTCATAACCGGACTGGCCCAAATAGGCCATATCTTCGCGCTCACCGAAAGTCCGTGGGCCAAGCGTATCAGACATGCCGTATTCCGTGACTAAACGACGAGCCAAACCAGTGGCGCGACGCAGGTCAGAAGTCGCGCCGGTCGTCACGTCCTTATAGATAGCCAGCTCCGTCAAATAACCGCCCAGCAAAACAGCCAATTCTTCAATAAATTCCGTCTTGGTATGAAGATGCCTATCTTCGATCGGCAGCTTAAGCGTATAGCCGCCGGCTCGGCCGCGGGCAATAATAGAAATCTTATGGACCGGATCGGTGTGAGGCAAATAATGTGCCACAACAGCATGCCCCGCTTCATGATATGCAGTCAGCTCTTTTTCATGATCAGTTATAATGCGCGATTTTCGTTCCGGGCCCAGCATGACTTTTTCAATCGCCTCGAGCAGTTCGGTCTGATTGATAATTTTCTGGTCATGGCGAGCGGCCAGCAAGGCGCCTTCGTTTAAGACGTTGGCCAAATCGGCGCCGGAAAAGCCCGGGGTGCGTTCGGCAATCTTGCGCAGCGAAACATCCTTGGCCAGCGGCTTTTCCCGAGCATGAATTCCCAGAATGGCTTCGCGGTCAGCGATATCCGGCTCATCAAG
>CAYVHQ010000012.1:19091-22438 GCA_964451345.1 uncultured Gammaproteobacteria bacterium
CTGGCGGTCAAAACGGCCCGGACGTAACAAAGCGGCATCAAGTACGTCAGGGCGATTAGTCGCCGCCATAATGATGACGCCCGCGTTATTCTCAAAACCGTCCATCTCTACCAGAATCTGGTTAAGGGTCTGCTCGCGTTCATCATGCGAACCGCCCATGCCGCTACCGCGCTTGCGGCCGACGGCGTCGATCTCGTCAATGAAAATAATACACGGGGCGGTGCGTTTAGCCTTGCGGAATAAATCACGAACGCGCGATGCGCCAACGCCGACAAACATTTCGACAAATTCCGATCCTGAGATGCTGAAGAACGGCACATTAGCTTCACCAGCCACGGCCCGGGCTAGCAGCGTTTTACCGGTTCCTGGACTTCCCAGCAAAAGCACGCCGCGCGGAATTTTCGCGCCCAGAGCGGTAAACTTATCCGGTTCGCGCAAGAACTGAACTACTTCTTCCAGTTCTTCTTTAGCTTCTTTCACGCCGGCAACATCCTTGAAAGTTACCTTGTCGCGGCTAGTCGGCGTGCCGGCTTCCTTGGCCTGCGACTGCCCGAAGCTCATGGCCCGATTATTCGCTCCCTGTGCGGAACGGAGCATGAAATAAAGGAAGATACCGATAATAATAACCGGAATAAGCATCGGCACGAGCGCGGCGAGCCACGCCCGCCAACCGGTCGAGGATTTAACGGTAATATCCAGGGCAGCGATTCGTTCCGGCGCAACACCCAGGTTCGATAACAGTTCGGAAAGCGGCTGACCAGGTTCTTTGGTAGCGGTTTGCTTGTTTCCGTCTTTGAGATTAATCGTCAGCGATTCTCCTTCAACCTCGATATTCTTAACGCTGTCCGCTTTAATCTCTTGAGTTAAGCGATCAAAGCCGATAGTTTCTGGTTTCTTAGCCTCGCCCGACCAAATGCTAAAAAGACCGCCAATAAAAAGAAAGGCGAGCAGCAATAGACCTATATTTCTAAGGATTATTTTCATAGGGGACCGGCCCAGGGGCAATTAATCAATAAGCTTGCGTAATGTGTGAATTTTATATGCCGCATAGAAGAGGCAGTAAGCGATCAGGAGGACAATGAGGCCGAAAAGGAGCTTAATGGCAACATCAGTCCAGACAATCAGAACGGCCAGGATGAGCATGGCGATTCCAACACTGATAAAAGTCCACATCAATCCGCTCATTTTCTCGCGGGCGACAACGAGAGGGTTCATCATACAGTTATAAAATGAATAATTATAGCTGAAATATAGCATAAATAGAGGAAAAAATAAAGGTTGGTGATTATAGTAAAAAAAACCGCCTTTGCTGGAAAGACGGATATAATTGAATCTAAAGAATAATGGCTTTTTTCATTTTAGCCAAATAGTTCTGAACCCAGGGAAAATCTGCCGGGTCAACCTGCCTTCTAACTGAATCTCTGACCTGAAAGGCGAATTGCAAATTATTAATGATTGCCGAAAAAGCTATTTGCTTAAACTGAGTAGTCTCAATAACTACGCCTGCCATAAAATAAGCCTTAAAAAAAGCATCGTGGACGTTGCGATAATCAGGACTGTTCGGTAAAAACTTTAACCCGTCGCCGATTATAGCGGACGAGTGTTTAACCTCCAAACTATTAACGCTAATTGAGGAGTTTAGGGAAAAGTTAAACAAACTATTCATACCTTCTTCTGCCTCCTCGTCAACAGTAAATATGTCCGTGTAATGATTTGTCGTCAAATGCATGGCAACCTTGCCTTGCGGAAGCGATATTTCTTGCGTCAGACCCTGGCCTCCACTTAAGCCACTCGGAGGAAAATACGGATCGCCCGACAATGCGTCCCGCAGAAGATAAGCCATATAGACAAACATGTATGGCCCCTGCATATTAATACCAATTGTTTTCATTTTTTAATTTTCATTTATTTTAAAAGAACTTGATGACCCTCACCTTACAAATAACACAAGAAAATGTCAATAATAGCCAAAACTAAACCCCGCCGAGAGGCGAGGTTTAGAATTTCAAGAATATTCAATTGCGCAGTGACACAGAGGTTACTCAGCCACTTCGTCTTTGTCCTCTAATTTAGCGGCCTTCTTTTCTTTCTTGATCTTGGGCTTAGCTTCTGCTTCAGCCGCAGAATCGCTAGCGTCAACATCAGTTTTTTCCTTCTTATCTGCCTTCTCAGCCTTAGCAGCTTTTTCGCCATCCTTGGCGGCTGGCTTGTCCTTGGACTTGCCTTTGCGTTCCTTGGCCTTGCCTGGAATAGCTAAGCCAAGACGATGTTCAACGGCATCAAGCGAGATGATCTCGAAGTCCATTTTATCGCCCGGATGATAGGAATCCTCAATTTTCTGGCCAGCATTGAGACCAAGCTGGGAAACGTGAGCCAGGCCGTGAATATCGGCATCAAGCTCAACAAAGAGACCAAAGGGATTAACCTTAAGAACCGTACCGTTGACGGTCTGGCCGACGCTGTAGCGCTTCTCAACACCTTCCCATGGATCAGCCATAAGCTTCTTGGCGGAGAGGAAAATCTTAGCGCCTTCAATCGCGATGATTTGCGCCTTGATGGCATCACCGACCTTATACGATTCGGACGGATCTTCGATGCGCTGCCAGGCCAGCTCGCTGATGTGGATCAAACCTTCAAGGTTGCCACCAAAATTAACGAAGACACCGAAACCGGTAACGGCAATGATGTGGCCTTCGACGGTGTCACCGACCTTATACTGGGAGATAACGTCTTTCTGTTTCTCCTGCCATGCGTCTTTTTCGGAAACGACCAGCTTCTCTTCTTTGCGGTCAAGGGTGATGATCTTCACTTCGGTTTCCTGACCGACAAGCGACTTCAGTTTTTCGAGAATCTTAGTCTTGTCGCCGCCGGATACGCGCGGATAGTTCTCTGGCGAGAGCTGAGAGACAGGCAAGAAAGCGGAAATCTGTGCGTGCGTAACGAGCAGTCCGCCGCGGTTGGCGGCGTTAATCTTAACAGTAATTGGCTGCTTCTTTTCGTAGGCCTCGAGCAATCCAGCCCAGGTCTTTTCCTGTCCGGCATAGCGGAAGGAGAGTTCAAGTTCGCCGTGTTCATTTTCTGCGGCGATAACCGTTGCTTCGATCTCGGCACCCGGCTTCAGCTTGGAATATTCGCTTGCTTCAAAATATAGTTCACGACCGCGTACAACGCCGGTCATGACGCCGGAGATGTCGAGACGAACCTCGGCCTTAGAGGCAGCGAGAATAGTGCCGACGACAGTATCGCCAACCTGTGGAATCTTAAAGCCTTCGTCCTTCAGAAGGGCGGCAAAGCCGGTCGCTTCCTCGGTGGCGGGAGCAGTTGATTTTTTCATAGAAATAAAAAAG
>CAYVHQ010000013.1:0-21612 GCA_964451345.1 uncultured Gammaproteobacteria bacterium
GTGCCGGGACGCCGCTCGTCGAAATGGTGACTGAGCCGGTTATTCCTGATGCTGCGACCGCCCGTGCTTTCTGTCAGCGGTATCAGCAGCTTCTGCGCTATCTTGATATCTCTAATGCCGATATGGAAAAGGGCGAGATGCGCTGCGAGGCCAATGTCAGCCTGCAAATTAAGGGTTCCTGGCGTTATACCAAGGGCGCTATCCTGCCAAAAAATGGTGCCACGCTCAACCCTAAAGTTGAAGTTAAGAACATTAATTCTTTCAAGTCTTTGGAGAAAGCTATTGAATTCGAAATGAAGCGTCAATCGGCTATCCTCGACGAAGGCGGAACCATCGCCGCCGAAACGCGCGGCTGGAACGATGCGGCCAACGGTACGGTCAGTCAGCGCGTCAAAGAAAATTCCGCTGATTATCGTTATTTCCCGGAACCGGATATCCCGCCGATTATTATCAATGACGAATGGTTTGCGCGTATCACGGCCAGCCTTGGCGAACTGCCGGCCGCGAAGGAAGCCCGCTTCCGCGAGGAATACGGACTATCGGACTACGACGCTCGCACGCTCGTTCTCGACGAAAGTCTGGCTGGATTTTTTGAGCACGTCATGTCTGAGTTGCGGGCCTGTATTAAGGATGACAATGACAGCTGGGAACGGCAGGACAAGACGCTCGCTAAGCTATCCGCTAACTGGCTTTTGAACGAATACTCTAAGCTTCTCAAAGAAAAATATCAGTCGCCGAAAGATTGTCCGGTGACGGCCGAGAATCTGGCCGAGCTCATTCTTTTGCTTCATAAAGGTTCTATCAACTCCAGCGCCGGCCAGCAAATCCTGGCGGCTATGTTTACCCAGGGCGGCGAACCGGCAGCGATCATGCGCAATCTCGGACTCGAACAGCTCGATGACGAAGCGTCGCTGATTGCGGCGATCAAAGAAGTGATTGCCGAAAAGCCTGCACAGGCGGCTGACTACCGTTCTGGAAAAACCGCCCTTATCCAGTTTTTTATCGGCCAGGTTATGGCTAAAACAAAGGGACGCGCCAATCCAGCAAAAGTTAAGCCACTCCTCGAAAAAGAATTAGCCGAATAATCATATTTCTTGAGCGAAGCCGAGTATACCTCGGCTTTATTGACATATATCGCGGTATGCTGTGTAATATCATTACTTTCAAAAATAAATAAAAAACGCGATGCTAAAAAACCTGTCTTTTGGCTGTATTGTATTGTGCGTAATCTTTATGCCGGTTGGGATAATGATTTTACTCAGCTATGCCGGCTCTGATCAATCTGACAGCAAGGCGGTTGTTGCTGGCACAATCCTTACTGCCATAGGCGCCTTATTTCTAATTATTGCGATATATGCCTATAGCAAGGGAAAGCAAGTAGGTGAAATAAAGTAGTTGAAATATAAGGAGAGTCTACCGCTGAATTCAAAATTCAGTCGTTTTTTATTTCTGTTGGTAAAAATGAATTATTGACAAAAACGTATTGATCTGGTAAATTACACAATCTGTTCCTTAACAAAACCCATATCATATTATGAATAAAGTTACCTCAACACTTATTGAAATACGCGTACCTTTCTTCAATGAAGAAAAGCCGACGGAAAAATGTATTTTGTTCACACAAAAAAAGTATGAAGGCTTTCTGCCACTGCCGACTAACACAATTCTGGAGTACATCATAAAAGATTTTATCTGCGTTACAACAGGTGAAAATGAACTAAGTGACAACCAGTTCATAGTCAAGGCAGGTGTTAAGGCGTTGACATCAACTAAAAAAGTAATATTTCCCAAGGGCGAATTTTCTAAAGTCCGTGAAATGTTTTCGGTGAAAGGCTGGACCAACACAAAAGAGTATGTCGCTAAGGAGGAAATAATATAGTGGATAAAATCTGCAAGAGCTTTTGGACTTGCCTTTTCGAGGCCGCTCCGAAAGCAAATTTTAAAGAGTTAGAAAGAATCTATAAGGTGGAAATAAATATTGAGTCTCCGGATGAAAACTTTCCTATGGCTGATGCGCTGGAAGAGGCACTCGCCGATGCGCGTTCGCATGGGGTAAAAGTCACGGTAAATGATTTCATCTTAAAAAATTCCGCTAAACTCAGTTTTGATCAGTACACACGAGTACGCGCCTTACGAAACCTTCGAGAATAGAAATGTCACAGCCAGATTCGTCTGGCTGTTTTTTTGTCTCGCTAGTTTGCTTCCAGTATGGGAAGGCCTGTATTCACAGCATTTTTCTGGTATACTGAAAGTATTATTTCTAAGAGTATTTATGAAAATAGCTATATTTGACCTTAAGGACTGGGAAAAGCCGCTCTTTAAAGCAGCTCTGTCGGCGCATAAACTTGTCTATAACACTAATCCTATTCAAGAAGCCGCACTAAAGTCCCTGAAAGATATTGAAGCGCTCTCGGTGTTTATCACTTCCAAGCTAGACAAAAAGCTGATGGATGCTCTGCCGAAACTTAAACTGATTGCTACACGCTCAACCGGCTTTGACCACATCGATCTGGCGGAAGCAACTCGTCGTGGCATTGCTGTAGTCAATGTTCCGACTTATGGCGAAAATACTGTCGCCGAGCATACTTTTGGTCTCATCCTGACACTTTCCCGCAATATTCATGAAGCCTATTTGCGCACGATCAAAAATAATTTCAGCATCGAGGGACTCAAGGGCTTTGACCTGCACGGCAAGACAATCGGTGTCGTCGGTGCCGGCAAGATCGGGTCGCATGTTATTCGCATTGCTCGTGGCTTTGGCATGAACGTCTTGGCGTATGACCCATATCCCAATGAGCTGCTCGCCGAAACACTTGATTTTAAATACGTGAATCTCAAGACTCTCTTGAAGAATTCGGACGTCATTACGCTGCATGTGCCGCTTATTCCGGCCACAAAACACTTGATTTGTGGCAAGAATCTCTCAACTATTAAAAAGGGCGCCTTGCTTATCAATACCGCGCGCGGCGGACTGGTTGAGACGCAGTGTTTAATTAAAGGCTTGAAGAGCGGCCGCCTCTCCGGTGTCGGCCTCGATGTCCTTGAAGAAGAACAATTGCTCATGGAAGAAAAGCATATGCTGCGGCGGGGCGGAAAAAATGAAAAGGAGCTTAAAGCAATCGTTAAAGACCATAAGCTTTTAAGGATGGACAATGTCATTTTTACACCCCACATCGCTTTTTACAGCCAGGAAGCAGTGGAGCGTATTACTCATACTACCATCGACAATATCATCGCCTTCAGCAAGGGTAAGCCGGCCAATCAGGTCCGTTAATCCCCAAAAACAAAAAAACCTCCGAGATTCGGAAGCGGGTTAGGGTGTTCGGCTCGACTGTTGCGGTTGGCTAATCTGCCAGCCATCGTCAGTGAGCTGTAGTGCGTCGCCGGTCTTTACCTTTTCGTAAAGGGCACGGTTGACGATCATTCCTCGGCGAGTGGTATCTTCGCCAAATGGCCGGAGAAACAGTATGTACTGCTCCGGAACGTAGGTTGTTGTCGAATCTTCGGTTTCGAGAGGGATGAGAATCCCTTCACCGGCTGGCATAAGGGTCATTCCTGGCGTCTTGTAAGAACTCGCTGGAATATGCTCCTTAGCTATCACCACGCCGTCGCGTATATACATGCTGCGTTGCAACAAGGAAACCGCGAATACGAAGACGAAAAATGCGACAATGTAAACCCAGGGTTTCTTTTCTGTCATTTTTTTATTTAGTTTTGAAATAACATTTCTTATCTCCAACCTATACTATAAATGCTTTTTTGTCAAGAGGTTGCGAGGAAGTGGTTGAGAGTATCACCCATACGGCGATCGGTAACATAGTTGCTTTTACTAAAGGCGAGTTATTCAATATAGTAAAGCTGTAATATGTATTCGCCTACAATAAAAACGCTATTTCTAATTAAGAAATAGCGGCGAATTGCGACCTATTTTTTTTCGGGAAGAGTTATGTATAAAATTACATCTACTATGCCTGCCGCGATTAATCCGGCTATCTTACTGTCAGTTAAGGCATTAATCAGGATGCCTGCCAATAAGCCATACAAGAAGATCCTTTCCAGCTTACCTATTCTTTATACCTCCAATTTTTGTTTGCGGTAACTTTATCTTAGTGAAGGCGGGATGTCAATATCAGCTTAATTTTTTCCATATCTTTCGTATCCTGTGGCTGCAGCCAGACAATCTCCCTCCCCTGCTTCTGCCAGCGTTTGAACCAGGTCAGCTGCCGTTTGGCGAACTGGCCGGAGGCGAGTGCCAGCTTTTCTTTCATGTCTTCGAGTGCCTCTTCCCCGCCGCGTCCCAGCATTT
The DNA here is from genome assembly GCA_964451345.1 of uncultured Gammaproteobacteria bacterium. Taxonomy (GTDB): domain Bacteria; phylum Patescibacteriota; class Patescibacteriia; order Patescibacteriales; family Patescibacteriaceae; genus Patescibacterium. Next base: position 4,307 of record CAYVHQ010000013.1, read on the forward strand.
CCTGTTTGAGGTAGCGGGAAATAAATTTATATTCAAGTCCGAAGGCGGCCAACCGCTCCCAGCTGACGCCGCTTTCCTGTAGCTGCTCGACTTCGGCTACCATCCCCTGCGCAAAGCGTTCTTCCAGCCGTTGGCGGATGCGGCTGCGCAGCTCATCGATCGGATATTCCAGGCCGAGGACGAGGCAGTCGTAGCGGGGTTTCGATTCGCCATGCAGCGCTTCGTGCGCCTCATCGCTTTGCTGTCGTATGTCTACATAGCGTTGCAGGCGCCGGGGGTTTTTGCGGTCACTTTCGCTTAGGCGGTTGACGAAAGCGGCTCCCAGGCGTTCGTGCAGCTCCTCGAGACTGAGGTCACTCTCCTCCGCCCCAAATCCCTTAGATGCCGCCGCCGGAGCGAGATTATAGCCATCCACAACCGCCTGCAGGTATAATCCGCTGCCACCCACTAAAATAGGCAGTTTTCCGCGCCTCAGGATGCCATTTATAGCCTCATAAGCGGCTGTCTGGTAGCTTTTTACATCATACTGGTCTGTCGGGGCGGCCACGTCGATAAGGTGGTATGGGACGGCTTCTGGGCCCTCACCGTATTCGGCCAGGTCTTTTCCGGTGCCTAGGTCCATGCCGGCATACACCTGCCGGGAGTCAGCGCTGACGATTTCCCCATTCAGGGCGCGCGCCACTGCAACGGCCAGCTTTGTCTTGCCGCTGGCCGTCGGGCCGAGAATTACAATAATTTTCGGAAGCGTTTTCATGGGGTTATTGTAGCGGAAATCCGGGAAATAAAGAACCCATTCCAGAAAGTATGAAATGGGTTAAGGACCGCAATATATTTACGGTATAAACGGAAATAGTAATTTTTTGAGCTTAGGTCTCAAAACATCAGGATAAAGAATCAAGTAAGGAACCAGTCCCTTATCCCAATCTATGGCGCATTGCAACACAAGCGTCTCTTTACGGACAGATTCATCCTCGATTCGTCGCTCGTGCATTTCTCCTGTGGTCATATTCACCACGCGGATTGTGCCAAGGCATCCGGTGGGATCATCCAGATAAAAGATATCGATTGGAGGGGCTGCACCGGTTAAACTGGGACGACCGCCTTCGAATAATTCTGATCCGCCTGACTGATAATCGATAGCGACGATATAGTTGTTATATACTATCTTCAGTTCGGGCTTGAACTTCCCTGCGTCAGAAGGAAAAATAACGCATGCATCATATTTACCAGTCTCGTCGGTAAAGGCTCCTTCTAAAGATAGTTCGTTTTCTTTAAAATTGGGAGTATCAACGCCAGGTGAGAATACTGCATTGCAGACAACAAAGGTGGAGCCGTAGGTTTTGTCTAAAGAAGTATTCTTTTTAGATATATTTCCTTGGGCATGCGCACCAACTATTGGTAGGCAAAATATAGCTGCCATTAATAGTATCGCTAAATAAGATTTTATCATGAGTCTTTTCCTCCGTCATGAAATTTTATGAAAAGAATTTTATTATTCTTCTCGTTAATATTATTGTTAAGGTAGTGTCTGAAATATCACTTTATTTATGGTGATAGCCAGCAGGTAATAAACTGAGTAGATAATAGCATATTTTAAACAATATGTCAATATCCATAGGTAATATCCACACATATATTGCGCTTTCTACCGGTTTGGGAGTATATGCTCAGAACTATGCCTAATTCAACAGAAGAAGAGAGATACAGGCGGATTAAACCCATCTTACTAGGTTTTCATATACTTTGGCTGTAGTGAAGAAAAGACGGAAAATAAAAAGCTTCCGTTTTGATTTCGCAAAACGGAAGCAATATAAATCACTTATCTTACCGGCTTAGTAACATAGAGACTAAGCTTTCCCCAAGGCTTGCTTCTTGTACAGAATACCTGTGGCTCACCGGTAGCTGCTCGGCTGAATGATCCTAAGTCATTTTCTAGTGGAAGTCGAGCATACTGGACATAGCCTTTAAGTTTCCAGCCGATTGAGGAGTGATCGCAGAATTTTTTAGCGATATCTGCATCCCATTGTTTATAGGATTTTTCCTTCGCTGAATCTGGAGTGTTTTTGTACCAGTCGCTTTGCCTATTAAGATAATATTCCTTTGATATAATGGCTGAGTTTGCTCCCGGGCCACTTGTCCATACCATGGAGTGAAACGTCTGAGAGGCAATCAAATAGCCGTTTTCATCGCGGACAATGATAGTAAAAGGAATAATATTTCCTTTAAAGATTTTCATTTGTTTGTATTCAAAGTTGCCGTCGTCGGAATACTGGACGCTTATTGGCTGTGATGTGGCAACATCCCAGCCTATTCTTAGGTAGGAAAATTTACCAGCTTTTGTGCTTTTTGCCTGCGCATTGTGTGGCAGACTAACACTTAAAAGCATGAGGATACAAAAAATTAAGGCTGTTTTCATTATTTTTTGTGGTTTGTGATAATCGCCCTTTGAGGCGTTATCGATTAAGAAATGTTAAGATACTGCCTGATTTATAGCATATATATCAAATAATGTCAATTTTAAGGTTAAAAGCCAGTTATTGACAAAATTCCTTAAATAAGCTATGATATAGACAAATTTAAACGGGAGTACTTTGAAAATAGACGAAAGAGCCTCGCTCTTAGTAAGTTTTATGAATGTAATAGCGCCCAATTCTCTTCCCGGGCAGCAAATAAGTGGATTGGCTCATCTTACATGTATTCATCCAATCCCCTATATTCTCCATGATTTTGGTGAACGCCGACGTCCCCCAGTTTTGCCCCCTGAACCGCTCGATGCCCATGCGGCTATTCGTGCTCTCGGCAAACACATGCTTCGTGATATTCCTATCCCCCGTCTTTTCCCTTTGGAGGAGTACGAAATAGCCCTCGAAGCATACAATATTTCAAAACGCTTTAAGAAAAAAATATTCGCCGAATTTCAGGCAAGCTGTTTTTTTCAGAAAGCACAAAGAATAGTATTTCGTTCCGTGCTCGTAAAGTCGGTGGTCGAAAAACTAAGAAACGTTTCGGGGTATACGAAACGTGTAATCAAGACAAAATAACTTTTAAGCCGTCAACGCGACGGCTTATTTTTTTCTTCAAACCTCAAAAGACGGCTGTATAAAAAAACCCCACTGACTAGCAGCGGGATAAAATATGTATTTATTTAATAAGAACAATAGCTTTGGTTTTAATACTGCCATTGTATTCAAGGCGGCAGTAATACGTGCCGGATGAAAGCAATGAAGCATCGAATACAACCGTATGGGTGCCAGCAGTTTCGCACCCACTAACTAATTGACGTATTTCTCTGCCTATGGAATCAAAGATCTGAATAGAAACAAAACCGTCACGCGGTAATGTATATTCTATATTAGTTAGAGGGTTAAAGGGGTTTGGATAATTACCAAGACTAAAATCCCCTGGACGTGTATTCTCCAAAACGATAGCACTTGGAATATAGCTTAAGGGAAGTTTGATTAACAATCCACCTTCTCCCCCGGCGTATATCGCGTCGGCGGTTTCCGTTAAGCATTGCAATGTTGCTGTACTGGAGTAGCTGTTGTCATTATGAATACTTCCGCCAGACACCGTATAATATTTTATCGCGGACGGCTGGACGTTATCGCGATCAGGGGAAAACGAACCAACGAAATATATTCTGTCATTATGTGTTCTGGAAATCGCATTAGGAAAGTAATTATATCCGTAGGTAGAATCTGCTTGCCATTGACCGTTGAATATTGTGGAACCCAAATGCAAATAGAAAATATTATTACTTTGGGCAATATTTAGAGATTTCAAAGTATTTACTTCGGAACTCGGGTAAATATTGTGCCACTGGTGAAGAAAATATGTGTCACCAGACAGACAACGAATTTGACCGGGAAAGCCTACTACGCTATTTGCCGTTAACCCACTGAAGTCAATAAGGCTGCTGCTGAGAGCATCATGCATAACAATCCAGGGATGCTCGCTGGCATGCACGCGATATTGGCCATCCGACAAACGACTGAGACTGTTTCCGATTAGATTATGCCCGTTGATATCGAGAAGCGGCGCGGCTTCACTAAGAATTTCGTTGCCGTTAAAGCGTATGTGTACCAACTGTCCATTATATGAATAATACCCCGTCACGGTTGTTGACAGAACATAAATTCCCTGCCCCGTTTCATCAAGCATCATGTCAGGATAGGTTTGAACAGAATTAATAGGTACCGAGTAGTGATAGATTGTTTGCCAGCTACTGCCGCTATTTGTTGTTTTACTAATAGTGTTATTAGAGGCAACATATCCAGTTTTCTCGTCGCTGAAGACAAAGGAATTAATTTTGTCCTCAATCGAATCAAGTGTAATACTTTGCCAGTGAGTTCCTGCGTCGGTAGTCCGTTGTAACTGAGAAGTTCCGGCAATAAAGCCAGTGTTAGTATTAATAAACTTTATAAGGCGGATATTTTCTGATGTTTCTGATGACAAGGTGTGCCACTGACCGAAAGCATTCTGAACGGCCATTACAATAAACAATGTGATGCTTACTAAAAGAGTGAATTTTTTCATTTCTGGTCCTCTATTTTATTTTGAAAGAATCTTACACTCTAGCAATAATTTTATGGTTTGTCAATATACGAACAGCCCCCGCGAGGAGGGCTGTTCAAGCAAAACCTATGCATTTTATTAAAACTCTTCAAGCAATTGTCTTTGCTTCTTCGTAAGATCAGTTGGCGTTTTAACGATTACTTCTACCTGATGATCGCCCCGGCCCTTGCCGCGCAGGTGTGGCACACCTTTTTCTTTTAGAATAAAAATCTTGCCCGACTGAGTACCGGCGGGAATTTTCAAGGTGACGTCACCGTCAACTGTTTTTATGTCAATCTTGGTTCCCAGCGCTGCTTGCGGGAAGCTAATGTGGGTTTGAGAATAAATTGTTGAACCTTCACGTCGCCAGTGCTTTTCCGGATGGACGACAACGTGGATATAGAGATCTCCGGCCGGGGAATTCTTTGGGCCGGCCTCGCCCTGACCGGTCAGACGGATGACTTCGCCCTTGTCGATGCCGGCGGGAATTTTAACTGTCAGCTCGACAGTGTCGTTTACCACGCCATGTCCGGAGCATTTCGTGCAGGGCTTGGTAATTTTCTTGCCTTCGCCGTGACAGGTTGGGCAGACTGCCTGTACCTGCATCTGACCAAAGATCGTGCGCTGCACTTGCGCTACCTGGCCGCTGCCCTGACAGGTCGGACAGGTTTCGACGCTCGAGCCCGGTTCGGCGCCGATGCCCTGGCAATGCGCGCAAGTGATGTGCTTTGAAAGGCGAATAGGTTTTTCCGCACCAAAAACGGCTTCGAGGAAACTAATTTCTAGGCGAACCTCGATGTCGCCGCCGCGCTGCTGTCGGCGTTTGCTGCCGCGTTGTCCCCCGCCGCCAAAGCCAAAGATATCACCCAAGCCGCCGAAGAGGTCGCCGAAGTCGTCCATGTTAATATTGAAGCCTTGGCCGCCGTTAAAGCCGCCGAAACCCTGCGCGCCCGCGCCAGCCTGACCATTCTCGAAGCCGGAGCCGAACTGGTCATAACGGGCGCGGCGGTCTTTGTTGCCGAGAACCTGGTACGCTTCATTGATTTCCTTGAACTTTGCCTCATCACCGCCGGACTTGTCCGGATGGTGCTGATGGGCCTGTTTGCGGAAGGCTTTTTTGACGTCCTCTTCGGAGGCGTTCTTCGGAACGCCGAGGATGGAGTAGTAATCTTTGGCCATGCGTCTGTCTTATCCCTTAAAACCGATCTCCTGTTCGTTGGCTTCGGCCGTCTTTACCGGACCGAACTTCTCTTCGTACTTTTTTAGATTTTCGGTCATGGCGCTGATAATGCGCTTAAAGTGGCCGGGCGTGGTCATGATCTTGGAAACGATCTTGCCGGACTGGCCGGCGATGTTGCCGAAGATCAGCTGGAACTCTTCTTCGTTGTGGTTGAGCCAGGCGATATTAGCATATTCGCCGCCCTGGATTGGGTCGTTGATCTGGATTTCGTTGGGCTTATTGTCTGCCATGGGGATGGTTTAATGTAATAATTATTTCTTCTCTTCAAACTCACCTTCGACTGGAGTTTCGCCAGCCGGCTTTTCTTCGGTCGCAGCTCCATCTGCTGGAGTCTCAGTAGCCGCACCTTCCGCGCCCGGAGGGGTTCCGGCCGCCTGGGCATTCTGATACATCGCTGCCCCGACGCGCTGAGCGACAGCATTGACGTCTTCCATAGCTTTCTTCATTTCGTCATACTTGTCGCTGTCCTTAAGACCGCGCAGCGTATTGAGCTTGGTTTCCAGTTCGGTCTTGTCTTCCGGCTTCATCTTGTCGCCTGATTCTTTCAGGAGCTTGTCGAGCTGGAAAATGACAGCTTCGGACTGGTTCTTGATCTCGGCCTGTTCCTTCTTCTTAGCGTCGTCGGCGGCGTTCATTTCAGCATCCTTCTTCATCTTCTCAATCTCTTCCTTGGAAAGGCCGGATGAGGCGGTAATAGTGATGTGCTGAGCTTTGCCGGAAGCCTTATCGGTCGCCTTGACGTTCAGGATGCCGTTAGCATCGATATCAAAGGACACTTCGACCTGCGGAATGCCGCGCGGTGCTGGCGGGATGCCGTCGAGAATAAAGCGGCCGAGACTCTTGTTGTCCGAGGCCATCGGACGGTCGCCCTGAACGACATGGATTTCCACGCTCGTCTGGCTGTCGGCGGCAGTCGAGAAGGTCTGTGACTTTGAAGTCGGGATAGTGGTGTTGCGTTCAATTAACGGAGTGGCGACGCCGCCGAGGGTCTCGATACCGAGGGACAGCGGAGTAACGTCAAGCAAGAGAACGTCATGCACATCACCCTGCATAATACCGGCCTGGACGGCCGCACCGAGGGCGACGACTTCGTCCGGGTTAACCGTCAGGTTTGGTTCTTTGCCGAAAAACTCTTTGACCTTAGCGAGGACGAGTGGCATGCGCGTCATGCCGCCGACCATGACAACTTCCTGGATATCGGCGACGGTCATGCCGGCGTCGGCTAAGGCTTTCTTGCAAGGTTCAATTGTCTTTTCAACGAGGTCGGCAACGAGTGCTTCGAGCTGGGCGCGGCCAATCTTCATGACGAGGTGCTTTGGTCCGTTGCTATCGGTCGTGATAAAGGGCTGATTGATTTCGGTTTCGGTCGCGGTGGACAGTTCGATCTTGGCTTTTTCGGCCGCTTCTTTGATGCGCTGTAGGGCGAGTGTGTCTTTCGACAGGTCAATGCCCTGATCCTTCTTAAATTCGTCGATAATCCAGGTAATAAGGCGCTGGTCGAAATCTTCGCCGCCGAGGTGAGTGTCCCCGTTAGTCGCTTTTACTTCAACGGTGTCTTCGGAAATTTCCAGGACGGAAACATCAAAGGTTCCACCGCCGAGGTCGTAGACGGCAATTTTCTGGCCTTTTTTCTTATCAAAACCGTAGGCCAGAGCCGCCGCCGTCGGTTCGTTAATGATGCGCTTGACGTCGAGTCCGGCAATCTTACCGGCGTCCTTGGTGGCCTGGCGCTGCGAGTCGTCGAAATAGGCTGGAACTGTAATAATCGCTTCAGTAATTTTTTCGCCGAGCTTGGCTTCGGCGTCGGCCTTGAGCTTAGAAAGGATCATCGCAGAAATTTCCTGTGGGGAGAATTCCTTGTCCTGCAATTTTACCTTAACGCCATCCCCTGCCTGGACGATCTTATACGGCATGTTAGCCAGGTCGCGCTGGACCTCTTCGTCGCCGAAACGACGGCCAATTAAGCGCTTAACCGCATACACGGTATTTTCCGGATTAGTAACCGCCTGGCGCTTCGCTGTTACGCCAACAAGACGTTCACCATTCTTAGAAATAGCCACAATGGACGGCGTGGTCCGATTGCCTTCGATGTTCTCGAGGATCTTCGGCTTGCCGCCTTCCATGATGGCCATGGCGGAGTTAGTGGTTCCTAGGTCGATGCCTAATATTTTGGACATAGTAGTATAGTTTAAACAATTATAGAATTAATTAGAGGTCTCAATCTTGATTTTGTTCGGCTTGGATTCCTTTATTTTTGGAATGGTGATCTTAAGGATGCCTGATCCGGCGACGGCGCGAGCGGCATCGCTCTGCACATGAACCGGCAGTTGGACGCTGCGGAAGAAAGAGCCGCGGCGAATCTCCTTGCGGTAGTAATTCTTCTCATCCACTTCGCTCTTTTTTTCACTCTCGCCCTTGATGGAAAGAATATCATTTTCGATCGAGACGTCGACTTTATTCGGATCGATGCCCGCCAGAGAAGTTTCGACAATTACATTGTCTTCGTCTTCGTACACATCGACGGCTGGCATGAAGGCATTGGTATCGCGCAGCGTGGGCAGCATGCTGCCAAAAGCCTTATCCATGTCCTCGAACGGTTCGAAGAACGGCGCCCATTTGATGAGTGATGTCATATGGTTAGCTTAGTTTGTAAACAGCCACGCGGGCTGGGATTAATACTTTTTCGTTAAGAAGATAACCGCCCTTGAGCTCTTCGGCGACGAGACCGTCGTTTTTCTTATCGTCCGTATCGCGGTTTTCGACTGCTTCCATGGTGGCGGGATCAAAGGGTAGTCCGGCGGTCAGCACTTCTTTTACGCCGGCGTCCTCCAGAGCTTTTTTAAATTGAGCGATGACATAGGTAATGCCGGAGAGCCATTGATTGCCGCTTTCTTCGCCGCCGTGCTTTATGGAAAGCTTCAGATTGTCGTAAATTGGCAGCATTTCGAGGATGAGAGCCTGGTTAGCGTAGAGAATTGAATCGCGGCGGTCCTTAGCCGTCTGCTTAAGGAGGTTCTGGTAATCGGCCAGTGCCAGCTTATATTTGTGTTCAAAGTCTTCGGCCGGCGGCTGGTTTTCCTCGGCGGCTGAGGTCTCGCTGCCCTCTGGCATATCAGCCGGGAGCTCGTCGTTCAGGTCGTGGTTATCTGTTTGTTGCATAGTGTTTAATTCGGTAATGAAGTCTTGGCTGTTAGGCGCTTGATGAGAAAATCGAGTCGCGAGAGGTTCTTGGCATAATCCATACGCACCGGTCCCAGAATTCCGATGAGTCCAATCGAATCTGTTCCGCGATACCGGCTTAGGACAGCGCCGGAGAAAGCACCGAAGGGGCTGGCGCGGCCGAGTGCGATGCGCGGCTCGAATTCGGTGTTATCAAAAATCTCCCCGACAATTTCATCAACCCGGTCGATGATAGCTGACATGTCATAGACTAGATTGGGTTGGTTGAACTCGGGCTGCTGCAGAAGATTGGAAAGACCGGTGTAGTAGACATGATACTTATGGAAGGCCCAGACTACGGCTAGTCCGGAGAGCTGTGCCAGATTCTTGGCGGTCTGCCGGGCTTCCGCTTCGCTAAAACAATCGCTCAAAAGGGCTTCCTCCCGCTTAGGTAACGGACCGGCGGCAGAATCGGCCGTATGCAACAGATAGGCTTTCTCGGTCGGGATGCGGCCGGCCGAGGTATAGGGCTGGGCAATCCAGCCTTCTGCCTCTAATTCGGCCATTTCGTTACGAACCGTGGCCGGACTGAAGGGCAGATCGTGCTTTTCTACCATCGAATTCGACGCCACTGGTTGACCGCTGGCGATGAAGTCATTGATAATTATATCTAAAATTAGCCTTTTTCTTTCATTCATATCGTTATAGCTTCATTTTATCAAAATTAGCAGTCAGGTGTCAAGAGTGCTAATTAGCACATTTGACATGCATGCACAAAACGCATTAAGATAAGTAATCTTCGAAAATTAACAACTGAATATGAACAGAAAACAAAACACAATAAATGGCGTAGAAATACTCCTTGCCCTGACTCTTTTAGGATGTGGCATCGTCTATCCCGATTCCCTTTGGCAAGTAGCGGGCTTGCTTGCAATCGCCTACGTCACCCGGGTGTATAAAGGCAGAAAAAACCTCGAGTACAGCAAATTTCTTGAAGCAATTCTTTCGCATAACTGCGGTAACCATGAAGCCGTTTATCTATATCTAAAAAAAATCGACAAACAGATCAAAAAGAATTTTTCATTTTATCGACAGCTACTCGAACCAATGTACATTCGGGATTTTATATCCGAATCGTATAACTGTAATAAGATTATTGCTGTCGCCAAGATAGCCAGAAGCATAGAGAATGATACGATATTAGGCTATCAGGGTAAGAGGGTTGCGCGTTACGCGCTTGCCAGTATTGGCGATTACATTAGTCGAGAGGCATGGATAAAAGAATGCTATCACGGCCCTAATGACCTTGAGATTAGTGTGGCTGATAGACAAATGAAAGCGGTTTCCTATATCCTTTTCATAATAAATAATAAACCCCGACCCAATGCCTGGCTCGAGTTCGCTGACCGAGAAAATGAAAAATATCGAAGAGCGGAGGAGTATAAGAATAAAACCGGTCAAGAGCTAGCTAAAACCCTTAATGAGGCTTTGGAAAAATAGATTTTCAAATCTCAAGATGTTAAAACGCAGAATACCTCTGCGTTTTTTTAATTTTATACCTCTATTATAAAAAAACCGCCCCCTATTGCTAGTTGGCGGATTGCATGGAAATATCTTAGAGCTTGTATATAAGCTCTTTTTGCTTAGGAGTAACTGGAAAATTGAGACGCAGGATAGCAGAAGCGATTTCAAATTCCCCAGTACTAACTGAATGATTCTTAAGGACTTTTACGACAGCTGCCCGAACCGGATCGGCTAAGCGATCCAACGTTTCGTGTATGACTTTGTCAATCGATACATCATATCGGTTATTGTAGCGATGTGGTTGAAACACGTTCGCCAAATCCTTTTCAAAATACTCTAAGCTGATGACAGCGTCCGTCGCTTGTTCTTCTTCCTGATTTTCTTCCAACTCATCTAACTCTGTTGGGTCAACCGAATTATCGCTCAGGAAGGTAAGCGTTTGAACTGCTTCGGTGTAGTAATGATTTTTTCGAAGCACATCAAAAATTGCTAATAGAATTCTGTCTTCTCTTTTAAATCTGTCCCTGTAATCAATCATGAGGTCGAAAATAATTTTTTGCGATGGTTTATCGCTGCCAACTAACTCATTCATGATATGAATCGCTCTTACTTTTGTCATGATTGAAGTCGATTTGCTTTCGACAGCGAGGCGCAAGGCGTCAAAGTCAAAAGCGACCAAACCTCGTTCTTGACTTAAGTCAGTAAAATATCCCAGCGAACGGAACAGTACTTCCACGAACAGGTCGTCATCTACGTTTTTACGTAAAAGATTACTGGCCGCTTCGGAAAATGTTCTTTTAAGCTGCGGAGTTTCTAATCCCCTCACGGCCTGCAGAGTATCAAATACGGCGTCTTCCGACCCCTCACGCGAGCTTGTGCGGGTGTAGCGCAGAAAATGCGTAACATTCAAATCATACATTTTTTTGTCCTTATCAAGAGCCGGTATATGATTTTCGTACATGAGATACAGAAGGTATTCCTCAAGCTCTTCGGCAGTTAGCGAAAAAAGAAAGTTTTGCGTTTTCGCATTATTTTGTTTTTCGATAATAGCCTCGGCTATCTGCGGGTTTTGTGAATACTTTTTATTCACTATTTTCTCCTTTTCCTTGTATGAGCAAGGTTAAATTATTCAATGTAATACGTATGAAGCTAACAAGATTTATTGCCAAATCCAATTTGTAGTTCCGTACTTCAGGAGTCTGAAGTAATTATAGAATTTTCCGTCGTTCAGACAATAATAGCAAAAGGTCTGATAATGAGTGAAATAACTATAATCGCCGGTGAAAATGAGGAAATCGTTGATAGCGCGTACGCCCGTTATCGAGTAGGTGTTGAGTATTCCTGTTCCGGTCAATGAATTGGTATTCGGTAGAACCGTACATATTCCCGCTGTGAGCAGAACAAAGCTGTAGCTGTCCGAGGTGCCAAAGCCGTGCGCGAGGCTGCTTTGGATCATTATTATTTTCGTTTCCTTGTAGGTTCCAATCAAGACAACGGGTCTTATGCCGCCTGGTCCGTGAGCCTCTAAATATGTATACCGCTTTACTTCCTGATTGTTATAGGAAAGAATCAGGAAACCGTAATTTGGGAAGACTCCCCAGGTGGTATCGCGGATGGAAAATCCTTCAGGTAATTCAGTATGCTGCAGCGAATCCATCGTGATTGGCACACTTGCCTCGCAAAGGCTAATAACCTGTGTCGTATCGGGTTTGTCGCATGGCAGTGCCTGACTGACGGTCGTGCTCGTAAGCGTTGACTCGCAGCCGGCAACTAGTATAACGAGAAATAGGACTAATGTAATGAGCTTTTTCAAGCTATCTCCTTGTTAAATTGTTAATGAATAGCTATACTTAATCACATTATTGCGTAATTGTCAACTAGTCGGACCGCTGGGGCGGCTAAAGTACCACTGCATAAATTCTCGAGCGATGGGGGTCGCTACCGAGCTGCCCTCTTTCCCCTCTTCCAGAAGAATAGTAATGACAATTTGCGGGTTTTCATAAGGCGCGAAACCAGTAAACCAGGCATGGGGAGCTTTCTTAGTTGACCACTGCGCCGTTCCGGTTTTGCCGGCCGATGTTACCGAAAGCGAAGAGAGGCTGCGCGCGCTTCCGGCGGTGACGGTTTGACGCATGCCCTGGCGGACAATTTCGATGTTCGACGGATCAACCAGGTCCTTGGCGATAATCTCTGGCTCAATATGGCGCACCAGAGATCCATTGGAATCAGTAATATCCGTTACCAGGTGGGGCTTATACATCGTTCCGCCATTGGCAAAGAAGGCGGTGTAGGCGGCAATTTGCAAAGGTGTTGTGATGAGATCGCCCTGCCCGATGGCGACATGGTAGGTGTCACCGATATACCAGGCTTCCTTCTTGGTCTCTTCCTTCCATGATTTTGTCGGCACAAAGCCCTTGGCTTCATTAGGCAGGTCAATGCCCAGTTTAGTGCCAAGTAAAAATTTCTTAAAATAGGTTACCATGCGGTCAATACCTAGGCCGGTAAAATCAGCATACCCTCCGCCGACGTAATAGAAAAAAGTATTAACGGACTCGGCAATTGCCTTGCGCACATCCGTCATGCCGTGTCCGCCGCCTTTCCAGTCAGGAAACGACCATTGACCGACACGCAAACCACCGGTGCTTAAGAACGCCGTATCGGCTGAAATAACATGCTCCTGGAGGGCCGCAGCGGCCACAACCGGCTTAATTGTCGAGCCGGAAGGGTACTCACCGCTTACCGCGCGATTAAAGAGCGGTTTTGAAGGCGCCTCTTCCAGCGCGCTATATTCTTCCTGGGTAATGCCACGAGCAAAGACATTGTTATCAAAGGAAGGCAGGCTAACGAGTGAGATAACTTCGCCGTTGTTCGGATTCATGACAATGGCGGCACCGCGATCCAGGCCCAATTTCTTTAGCTCAACCGCCATCAGATCTTCGAGTTTTTTTTGGGCCTCAGCATCGATGGCCAGGCGAAGGTTATGACCCGGAACCGGTGTCGTCTCGCCGACAATATTTTTTTCCTTGCCCAGGGCATCAACTTCAATTTGCTTGACGCCCGGTGTTCCCCGGAGCTCATCTTGCCAGGTCTTTTCCAGTCCGGTCTTCCCGATATAGTCGATGCGACTATAGTTGTCAGCAGCAGCCGCAAACTCGGTCTCGCTTATCTTTCCCGTATAGCCAAGGAAGTGAGAAAATGACAGGCTGGGCAGTGAGTAATTGCGTCGATTTTTGCTCGACAAAACTATGCCAGGCATCGAGAATGATTCCAGATACACCTTTAGGGCGGTTTCATACGCAAGGTTATCGGCAATGAACAATGGCTGATAATATTCGAGCTGCGAAGGCTTGAGACTATTCAGAGCATCCTTGGTTTCAGTCGCATTAACACGCGGCGAGAGGGCGGCCAGACGGTCGATAAGAGCATCGCGCTGCGCCAGATCCTTAGGCAGGTCGGAGGGTACGCAGTAGAGCAGGAAGTTAGCGACGTTATGAACCAAGGCAACGCCGTTGCGATCACTTATAATCCCCCGGCCCGGTTCAAGGCGTTCGAGACGTAAGCGGTTTCCGTTAGCAATATCGCCGTAATACGCCCCTTTGACAATTTGCAGCCAGCCGAGTCGGGCCAGTAAAATTGCCATCAGGATACCAAAGCTCCAGCGCACGGTCTTGATAAAACCGCTATCAAGCGTTGTGCCAATGGTTTCCTCGCCCCGTCCGGCTGGCGTAAACGCTTCCTCAACCCAGTCACGGCGGAATTTACCCTGAAAATTTCCATACTTAAGACGACCTTCCTGGATAACGAAAGGATCGCTGGGGTGTATGCTGTTGCGCGGTTTTTTTACAATCATCATAGGGCGCGGGAACGGCCACTTAGGAAGCCGGGATGAAGCTGGCGGGTAACGCTGTTGGACACATAGAAGACGGCTAGGGCTAAGGCAATGTTATAGAGCAGGCCGACTGCTTCGCCGCCCAAGGCGCTGCCCCAGGATACAATAGGGACATCAGCCGAGACATAGCCGCCCGCTAACAGAACGAGGTCACAGCTCAAAATCGCTGCCGCCGTTACGACGCTAATTGAATAAAGTGAGCGGTTAGTCATGACTTTTTGGAAAAGCAATGTGGCCACAGACAAGGCAGCTAACAAGGAGAACATATGCCAACCAAAACCGGCAAATGAAAAAGCTTCGAGCAAGAAGCCGGCTCCCATTGCCCACCAGGCGGCCTGGCGAATATCGCCCAGCAGATAGATAAATATAATAGCAATAACGACCAGATGGAGGTGATGCAGGCCGAAGGGCAGCGAGGTAACAAAAGCCACGTCAATGAGAACAATGGCGAGGAGTAAGAGGATGTAGCCGAGGAGGCGCGGATACATATTATTTAATGATTGAAACAACGTTTAAGTTGTCGAAATCAGCCAATGGTTCAATGATGGCATGCTGCCACAGTTCATTACCCTCGGAAACAATACGCGTCACGCGCCCGACAAGCAAGCCGGCCGGCATGCCGCTTTCCAGTCCGGCACTTATCATAATTTGCCCTTCATTAACCTTCTTATTTTGTGGAATGAAGTCGGCTTTAACCGTCAGGTTCAAATCACTCTGGATAACGCCGGCCGTGCCGGGTTCGCCTTGCAAGCTGACAGCCACGCGGCAATCCGTATCAAAGAGCAGACAGGCTTCAGCGGTATGCTCCTCGACGGCGCTGATTTTTCCGAGCAGCGAACCCTGTCCGTCGACAATCGCTTGTCCGACTACAACGCCATCCTTCGAACCGCGATTGAGTGTTAAGGACGCATGCTGGCGCCAGCTGTCCCCTACTCGGCCGCGCGAAGTAACGGCGGCAATTACATACGATAGTCCGGTCGCATCAAAGAAGTTGAGGCGCTGCCGTAATGTGGCATTTTCCTGTTCTAGCTGACTAAGACGAATGTTATCGGCTAACAAGCGGCGGTTTTCGGCTTGGCTTTGCTGTAATTGCTGGGTCAAATCGCCGACGCTCAGCCCGTCCGTCGATTCGCGCGTAAAGAGTCCGCCGGCGCGGTAGGCCACCCGGGCCACTGGCGCGAGCGCCCGTTCAAGAAGTGATAAGATAGGACGAAGCGCCCCGAAACGGCCGAGGATAGCTAATGCCAGGATGATTACGGCCGCCGCAGCTACCGTAACAAGGGAATTTCGTTTTTGCATAGCGGAAAGGACTGGTCCGCCCGGATTTAAAGTTCCCGGGTACTAGGAGCGACTACCTTGTCGAGCAGGGCGTTATCAGCCAAGAGAAGGCCCGTGCCGCGCACGACCGCCGTCAGAGGATCATCAGCCGCCCGGACGGAGATTTTGGTTGCCTGGGAGATTTCCTGATCAAGGCCACGCAGGAGGGCTCCCCCTCCGGTCAGTACAATGCCGTGTTCATAAATATCGGCCACAAGCTCTGGCGGTGTGGTTTCGAGGATTAATTTAATGTTGTCGATAATCTGATGAATCGTACGGGCGATCGCCTCGCGCACCTGACTGTCAGTAATACGCATTTCTTTAGGTAGACCGTTCATAAGATCGCGTCCCCGTACCATCATCTCGAGCGATTCTTTGAGCGGTGCTGCCGAACCTATACGAATCTTGATTTCTTCGGCTAACTGCTCGCCGATGAGCAAGTTAAATTCTTCACGGATATATTGAATGATTTCATGATTCAGGAAATTCCCACCGAGGCGCAAATTTTTCCAATTAACTACGCCACCAAGCGAGATAACGGCAATCTCCGTTGTTCCGCCGCCGAGATCGACAACCAGCGTAGCCGTCGCTTCGGTAACCGGCAGACGGGCACCAATCGCCGCCGCCATGGGCGCTTCAACGAGATAGACCTGACGGGCACCGGCGAACTTAGCGGCGTCCTCGACTGCTTTTTTCTCTACCTCAGTAACGTCGAGCGGAATCCCGATAACGACGCGCGGGCGCGGCGAGAGGGCAAACTGTTCGGTGTGCGCCTTGTCGATAAAATACTTGAGCATTTTTTCGGTTACTTCGAAGTCGGAAACGACGCCATCAACGAGCGGCTTAATAACCTGAATATGAGCTGGCGTCTTGCCGAGCATGCGCTTAGCTTCTTCGCCGACGGCCAGAATCTCTTCCGTACGCATGTTGACGGCGACGATCGACGGCTCGTTAATCAAAATCCCCTTGTCTGGCGTATAGACGAGGGTGTTGGCGGTGCCAAGGTCGATGCCGAGGTCTTTGCTGAATTTTCCGAAGAATTTGTTGAACATGGATAGTTATGAAAAAGAGGCCGGCGAAATTTCGGCAAGCGGAATGATATGCGCTTCGGCGGAAGAACGCTTCTTTAATTCAGCGCCGCCAGCCGCCAGTGACTTGTCGCTAATGACAAGACGATACGGGCAACCGATTAAATCAGCGTCGGCAAACTTCTGGCCGCTGCTCGCTTCGGCGCGGTCGTCAAAGAGTACTTCGATTCCCGTTGCGGTTAGGGACGCGTACAGCTTTTCCGCTTCATCCTTAACGGCGGCATCAGCTGACTTGAGAGCTAAAAGATGAATCTTAAACGGCGCAATTGCTTCCGGCCAGACTATTCCCCGCTCGTCAGACATAACTTCAGTAATGGTTCCCATCAGGCGGGCCGGACCGATACCATACGACCCCATGATAACCGGGTGTTTATCACCGGCTTCATCGGTGAAGGACAGGCCGAGCGCGGCCGAAAAACGAGTGTCTAAATTGAAGATATTGCCAACTTCCGCTGCTTTTTCTTCGGTCAGTTCAGCGGCATCAAGGCCGAGTTCGGCGAGAGGGGGCCGTGGCATCTCGAAAGCCTTCACGCCG
>CAYVHQ010000013.1:21622-22208 GCA_964451345.1 uncultured Gammaproteobacteria bacterium
CCTGACTGACATAGATCGTATCTTCACCGGCGTCAGTCAGCGTCTGGAATTCATGAGAAAATTTCGCAAAGACCCCGCCAGAAGCGAAGGTTAGATACGTAATATCGCCGAGACCGAGACGGTCAAAAATTTTTATATAGGCCTGCTTGGCGGACTCGTAGAGCGTGGCATGCTCTTCTTGTGTGCGGCAGAAGGAATACATGTCTTTCATAACAAATTCGCGCGAACGCATGATGCCGCTCTTGGCACGGGTCTCATTGCGGAATTTCGTCTGGAACTGGTAGAGGAAGCGTGGCAGGTCGCGGTAGGAGCTGACATAATTCATCATGACTTTCGTCATCGGCGCTTCGTGCGTGAAAGCAAGGCCGAGCTCAGTATCGTTCTTGAGTTTTGTCTTGAACCAGACATCAACATTGATATCAGACCATTGGTCGGTCGGCTCCCAGGTTTCTTTGTTCTGCAGAGAAGGTAAAACAATTTCCTGCGCGCCGAGCGCGTCCATCTCTTCGCGGATGATGTTTTCTATCTTTTTAAAAACGCGCAGGCCAAGTGGCAGGAAGCCGTAGACCCCGGCCATTTCCTTATA
>CAYVHQ010000014.1:0-20534 GCA_964451345.1 uncultured Gammaproteobacteria bacterium
GTCGTTGGCGCCCTGCTCTCGATCCCGGTCGCCACGGCCGGTTCAGTGCTGGTTGATGATTTGCTTCATAAGAAAAATGCCATGAGCCTCAAGGCGATGGAAGAGGATAAGTAGTCTAACAAATTGAAAAAGCGTCCGAAAGGGCGCTTTTTTGTTAGGAAATTTTTGTATTCTTGGAGTGGCCGCAAAAAAGGAGGAGAGCTGACTATCTATTGACTTTTAGTAGTATTTGTGATATAATTAGCTATCAATGCTTTTTAAAAAATATTATATAAACTAAAGGAGAATACCTCATGAAAGCTATCCTCAATGGCTTTTTTGCAATACTGCTTATGCTGGCTTGGCAAGGCAGTGGCTACGGCCAATATAAAGTACAGAGTGAAACCACCTTCCAGTCCGATCCGGACTTACAAGGAGTTTCTACTCAACGTCTCATAATTGAAAAAGACGGATTCAAATTTAAGGGTGATCACCGGACGGATTTATCGGCTGCTAAAAAACCAGTTGATGATGTCATCAGCTTAACTGCGCCTCCGGTAAGTCTAGGAAAAGGTTTTTCTTTGATTCCTTGCTTTATTAAGTTGGGCGACTTTGAAAAAACTGATGAATATTTTGTTGATCTCACCTTAAATAAGGACGGCAAAGACCTTTCTTATTTCATTGAGCTTGGTCGCGGCATGTCAGCGGTTAATTCGCCGCGAGATTATGTTATCGCTCGACTTAGCCATAAAGAATTTACTGTCGAAGGCGGACTGGTTAGCAAGAAAGGCTACAATAACCTTTCTGAGTTCGCCACCGAGAAATATCTGTGGGGAGCTTTCCATCCAAAAGGTGTGTACCTAGCTTTGGGCAACCAAATCAACACCACATGGCTATTTGCCGGAACTACAGGTTTAAAAAATTTCGGAAACTTCACTTTTATGAGTGTTGACCGAGAAAATGGAAATAGATGGTTCCGCTCTCAGTTTGGATGGATTGATGTAAATCAGAACTACTTCAATAACGCCAACTACATAGTTGGCACCAGTTACTTAGCACTCCCTCCATTTCACTATATGAGATTTGGTCCAATCTCCACCAAAGGAGATTGGGGATTAAAAATTGATGCGGTACGAACCGGCAACAACGATCGATATGAATGTATTGGTAGCAGAAAATTCGGAAAATTTGGCAATTTTTCCGTCGGCTACCAGCGCGAAGAGCCAGGAATAAATGGAGCAACTTTTGAATACTTCAAGGATTTTTCCTTGGACAACTTCAAATTTGCCTTGGAGTTGAAGTATGATACTAATCATAAAAAAGCTTCAGGCTTTCTGACGCTAGCTCAAACATTCTAAAGTATGGATTATCCCAACCCGCGACCTTAAAATCGCGGGGTTTTTTTTATCCTCAGGACAGGTGCTTGCCGGGCAGGGCTTTTGCCTTTATGCTAAACATATATGCAAGCTGTTATCCTCGCCGCCGGGCGCGGCACGCGCATGGGAGCGCTGACAGAAAGCGTCCCTAAGCCGCTGTTGCCCCTCGGCTCAAAAAACCTCATAGAGCACAAGCTCGACAACCTGCCTCCGCTGGTTGGCGAGATTATTTTTGTCGTCAGCGAACGCGACGGCGCGATTGAGCAGTATTTTGGCAGTGATTTCCGTGGACGCCGCATCGCTTACGCCGTTCAGGGCGAGCTGGCTGGCTCAGCTGGGGCGCTCTGGGCTGCTCAGTCGTTTCTAAGGGGATCCTTTCTCGTCATGGCCGGCGATGACCTCTATGGCGCGGCGACGCTTAAGGCGGCAGCTGAACGCAAATGGTCGATGACGGTCTCGCCGGTCATTGCCTGGCCTAAGCCGTTCAATAATATCATTCCCGACGCCTCGGGTGACCTGGCACGGATTATCTTTGATGACGCAAGCGCCCCGGCACGCGGGTTGATCGACGCCTGCCTCTATCATTTCGGCTTGGAAATTTTCGAATACGATCCGGTTCGTATTCCGGGAACGAACGAGTACGGTCTGCCGCATACGGTTGCGGAAATTGCCCGCGATATCCCGATCCGCATTCTCGAGGCAGAATTCTGGCAGCAGCTCAATACGCCGGAGGATCTGCGGGCGGCAGAGAAGCTTTTCAACTAGCGCTTATTTTACGAGGTCCCACAAGTTCCTAAATGTTTCGCGGAAGTTATGTGCCATCCGAGCGTCATGTATTTCTACTAGGTAATAGGGCTCGCTATCCGTCACAATCATTACAAGGTAGTCACCCAACACCCAGGTCGTTGCAGTATAATTTTCTGATTTGTTCCAGGGCTTGATATCGCGTCGTTCATATTTCCCCTTCAGATCGTTTTCGAGTTTCGAGCGGTTGCTCAGCAGCTTCAGCTTAAGATCTTTTGGCGTCACTTTCCAGAACCAGTCAATCCAGGTTTGGTATTTTTCGGTGAAGGAGTGATCCTGAAAGCCCCACCAGATCCCATCGGACGCCATGATGCTTTTGTTCCAGAGCGGCGTCCGGTTATATAGATACTCTTCGAGACTCTTTTCCTCAATAAAGCGGATCTTAGGTACCGGGTACAGCGTTTCGCTTTTCAGAAGCGATAGTTCATTGGATAAGTCTTCAATGGTCCGCGTTTTTATTTTGTATTCCTCCTCTTCTCGTTTTATGAGTGATTTAAGCTCTGAGGCGGGAGTGGGTAGAACTTGCAATGTCTTGTCGCCCAGATCTTCTATGAGCAAACCTTTCGCTACAAGGTTCTTGCAGATGTTATAGACAGTCGGACGGGGGAGCTTGGTGTGCTTGGCTAATAAGGCCGGGCTTATCTTGGCGTGTTTTAGCGTCATCTGGTAGACCTGAACCTCCTTGTCATTCAAACCTAATTTGTAGAGTAGAGCTTTTATCATGGTGACAGGCTATCATGTTGTCAGCTTTTTGTCAACAATTGTTGGACAAACATTGACAAAGTTGCAAAAACTTGCTATTCTATTCTCAAGCCCTGGTTATGGGTATATACTATCAATAACGAAGGCTATTTATTTTTAAATATAAAATATATGAGTAAGTACGGCAGTATAGTTATTGGACTTATCGCGGTGGCCGCCCTGGTTGTTAGTTTGACGGGGTCAAAGGCGACGCAACCTTCTGTGTCGGTAGCGGATAATGTGATTACGAATAATGAAATTCGAATCGGCTATATCGTGTATCCTCCTCTTTTGTCAAAAGACCCGTCCACCGGACAGCTGTCGGGTATTTCTTATGATTTGATCGAAGCCGCCGCCCAAAAATTAAGCCTTAAAACTAATTGGGTTGAAGAAGTGGGCTGGGGCTCGGCTCTTGAGGGGCTGAAGACCAAGCGCTATGATATGCTCGGCACACAGATGTGGCCTAACTCGGCACGCGCTCGCGAAGCGGTTTTTTCGGCGGCGCCAATGGATAGCGTTTTGTATGCGTATGTGAAAAGCGGCGACAAGCGCTTTTCCGACGACCTTTCGAAGCTGAATTCTGATCAATACACTATCGGCGCAGTGGATGGTGAGCTGGCTGTTTTCATTGCCAAGGAAGATTATCCAAAGGCTAAGGTAAACATGCTGCCGCAGTTGGCTTCGTATTCAGAAAGTTTCCTGAACATTGTAAATGGCAAAGCGGATGTAGTGTTCGTTGAGCCGTCGGCAGCTAATGACTTCTTGAAGTCAAATTCCGGAACCATCGAACGTGCCAGTGAAAATCCGGTTCGTCGCTATGGCCTTAGCTTTGCTTTCGCCCGTGGTGAGGAATCGATGGCTTCGATGTGGAATGTCGCTGTCAGTGAGATGGTCAAGGACGGCACGGTCGCTCGCACCTTGGCAAAATATAACGCATCCAACGACTATAGCTTGAATCGCTAAATTAGGCATTGATTTTTCCTATGCTGCAGATTTTGAAAGCCTACCATTCATTATTCTTGGACGGATTCCTGACGACTCTGCAGCTTCTAGGACTTATTACGCTTATTGGTGTTACCCTTGGAACTCTCTTGGGTATCGCCGGCGGCCGCTTTGACCGCCGTCTCGGAAAACTCATCAAAGCTCTGCGCTTTATCACAAAGGTAATACCGGTGTTGGTGTTATTATTCTGGCTTCATTACCCGCTTCAAGGCTTACTGGGAATCGTGGTCAATCCTTTTTGGACCACGGTTCTCGCCTTAGGGCTGGTTAATTGTATCGCCACCGCTTCGGTGGTCTCGGCTGAGCTTGAATTGTTGCCCAAGGCGTATCGTGAGGCCGGCATTACCCTGGGACTGACGCCTTTTCAGATTCTTCGTCGCATTGAGCTGCCTCTCCTTATGCGCCGAATTATTCCTCAATTGTTGTTAAATCAGGCAGTCATGCTGGAATATACCTTATTTGCCAGCCTTATTTCCGTGCCGGAGTTGTTTCGAGTCGCCCAGACGATTAATGCGATGATATACAAACCGACGGAAATTTATTCGCTGCTGGTAGTTTTTTTCTTTATTATCTTAGCGCCGATTCACGGACTGGTTATCTGGCTGCAAAAGAAATATGATACGCAATATGCTTAGCCTGAAAAAAGCCACTAAACGCTATGGCGCTTCGCGAGATTTTCGCGGTATTCATGATGTAACCTTTTCGGTGAATGAGGGAGAAGTAATATGCTTGCTTGGCCCCAGCGGCTCGGGCAAGACAACTTTGCTTCGCTGCTTGGCTGGCTTAGAATCCCTCGACAAGGGTGTGCTTTCCCAAGAAGCACAAGAGGGCGGAAGAATTAGCGGCTATGTCTCCCAAGAATATACTCTCTGGCCGCATCTGACCGTTTTAGAAAATTTGACTCTGGCGCCGCTGTTGAAAAAGAAAGAATCAGCCGAGGCGGTACGCCGTGAGGCAAAAAAATTACTGCGGCGTTTCGGCTTAGAGGCGTATACGGATAATTACCCGCTCACGTTATCGGGCGGACAGCGCCAGCGCGTCGCTCTTTTGCGCGCCGTACTGTCTAAACCGAAGGTTTTGTTACTGGACGAAATCACCTCTTCGCTTGATCCGCAATTGACCAAAGGCGTCCTGGATCTTATTAGAGCACTCGCTAAAGACGGCTATACGATGGTAATCGCTACGCATCACATGTCTTTTGCAATGTCAGTAGCGGATCGCATCCTCTTTTTTAAGAATGGCAGGCTCATCCAAGACGCATCGGCCGTTCAGTTTTTTATGAATCAGCCCGACAAGGATATACGATCTTTCATCGTCGATATAGCCAAGCGGGATGAGTCGGTCGAAGTATTTAGGGGCTTTGAACAATTTCAGGCCTATCAGATGGGACTGCTTAAGCGTCTGCCTGAGGGTTCGACGATTTATGTAGCGGGAGCGGTGGGTGATGCCTGGTATGAACCGATGGGTGAGTTTTACGCTCATCATGAAGCGTTGCGTATTCGTAAAAAGATAAAATGGAAAATGGTGACCTATGACCAGGCCGACAATGACAGGCGTCTTATGCGCGATTACCCTGAATTGAATGAATTTAGGAAAATGCCTCGTTCCATTCAAAATCCTGCCAACTATAATGTTTTCGGTGACACGGTTATCACGCAGATATTTGAAGATGAACCGACTATTATTCAAATTAAGAATCAGAGCGTGGCGGATGCGTATATGAGATTTTTTGAAGAGCTATGGGCTGCGGCTAGATAGTGACCAAACGAAATAAAAAAAAGCCATCAGTAGCAAAGACTTGACATTTTTACGACTCAATTGTAATCTCTAGATATGAATCGCATCAACAAACAATTTACCAATTCCTGGCAGGGCGGCAAAACTATGTTTTGTACGCCGCTTTGTTGATTTCTTCCTCTTCATTTAGTTGAATCCATGGACCGGCGCATAAAAGCGGCGGATTTTTCTTTTAAAAGCGAATAAACAAATTTAAAAGCCCATGGGGCATACAAATGAAAAAAGAAAACCGTTATCAGTTCATGGCTTCAAGCCAGCGCGTCAATCAATACGCGCAGGCCATCAATTCGTACCTCGACTCCCTCGTCGCGGGTGATGGTAAAAAATCATACTGTCCGTTCGTTAAGCGGATGCAAACAAAAGATCTGTTCTTTTACGACATAAGCCAGGCGCTCTTAATTAAAGAAGAGTTCCTCTCCGCCCTGGCAGAAATGGAAGCCTTTCTCACTAAGGTCGCCGACCCGTTAGCCGTTGTTTCCCTTATCTATGTTCGGCCGGAGAATTACGATCCCGGACTGGCGCAGGAGATGGAGAAGTTGCGGCAGGCGGAGCGAACGCGCTTTATCCGGCAGGGGCTGACCATCGCCTGGACGCATCCCGCCAATCCGATGGGAACGCATACCGACCGGGCGAAACCCTACGCCTCGCTGTGGATCAGTGATGTGCCGATGCTTCTGCTGCGCAGCCTCCACCAGGGGGACGAGCCCTTCATGCTGACTATGGAACAGAAAAAGGCCTTCATTGTCGGCCTGAAGTATGACCAAACGATTCCGCTCGCGCGCGAGGATGCCGGAACGATTACGCCGGAAGAGAGGGTGGATATCATGCTGGCGGCCATGGCGCAAACGCGCCTTTCGACCATCGCGTCGATCGTGGTAACCGCTCAGGGAGATTTGCTGATCAGCAAGAAAGATGACGTGCTTAAACTAAGCGCGGCCGACCTTCTTATCCTGACGGCTTGAAAACGAAGCTGTTCTGAGCGTATCAAAAAAAGGCTAAGCCATGCTTAGCCTTTTATTTTTGGATGTTTATTTCCTGAGCGCGTCGCAGGCTTCGTCAATCAGGGAAGGCAACTGCGCTTCCTCCTCGGGACTGAATCTCTGTAGGACAAAAGCAGCTGTCGGCATCTCACGGCGTTTGTCCGTTCCGATGCCCATGCGCAGGCGGCGGAAATTCTGCGTCTTAAGATGGGTGACGAGTGATTTGATGCCGTTGTGTCCGGCCGGGCGGCTATTGACCGAGAACTTGAAGCTGCCGAAGGGCAGGTCGAGCTCGTCATGCACGACGGTCAAAGTGTCTGATAGGTCGCTGTCCTTTTTTGTGCCGAAGATAGTGCGCGGCAGGAGTTGGTAGAAACGCAGCAGCGGCGCGGTACCGGCGCCGGATTCGTTCATGAAGACATTTGGTTTAGCGAGAATATAACCGCCGCCTTGGGCGACGAGCGCTTTTAATTTCTTGTCCTCTCTCCATTCCAGGCCGAGACGCCGCGCTAATTCATCAACTACGAGGTAGCCGATATTATGCCGTGTCTTTTCGTATTTTTTGCCCGGATTGCCGAGGCCGAGGATGATATTCATAATTAGTCTGCTGTATGTTCACTAATTATGTCACGAAGTGTCGCTTCGGCCAAATCGATCGAAACGATGCGCTGATTGGCGCAGCGCGTCTCAGCTTCGTTCTTTAGTTTACCAATTGTAATTCCCGCCGGCTGTTTGCCGTGTATTTCTTTGTACAGACGGACGATAGTATCGCCGCGTAAAACTTTCTTTATTTCGGCGAGAGCGGCGCGGTCATCATTCATTTCCTGCGTGAGTGTCTCATAGAGATCCCGTAGCGGGCTGACTGGATGGGTTATCGCGCTGTCTGTGGCCGCGTCAGATGCTTTGGCTTTGGCTTCGATTAAATCCAGCGCTTCTAGGAAATGAGGCTGGCTAATAAGAGAAATTGCTTGATACCTCGATAATTGGGAAAGAGATGTAATTAACGACTGGTTAGAAATGATCCAGTTGGCCGCCTCTCGGGTGGCGGTATCGATTTTTAGTTTTCTCATGACTGTGACGGCCGCTGTTTCTTTTTTGTCGGACTCAGCCTCAGTTTTGTCTGGTAGCTGATCGAGCAGTCCGGCGAGAAAGAGGGCGAAGGAAGATTTCGCTGGCAGGGCGTTAAGAGTGGCGATGGCTTCTTTGAGATTGGCCGTGAAGTTCTCGTTTGTCGCGTCGATTTGTTGGCTTTCGTATAGCTGTGGGATAAGCGGTTTCAGGAGACCAAATTGAGCGTAGCGGGCAACAACCTCGCCATACTTCCCGTCGGCCATGGCCAGAGTTTTCTTTAGTTCATCAATCACTCGTTCCGGAGGCAGCGAGGCGGTTTCCGCTGCGCTTTCGGTGATAGCCGTCTCGGCCTGAGAATCTTCGCTAAACCCGGTTTTAAAGAGAAAACGAATATAGCGCAAGGCCCGCAGATTGTCCTCGGCTAGGCGCTGTTTGGCATCCCCGACAAAGCGCAGTTTCTTTTCATCGATGTCGCGTAGGCCGCCGGCGTAGTCGATTACCGTGCCGCTAACTGGATTGTAAAATAAGGCATTGATGGTAAAGTCGCGTCGTTCGGCGTCGATCCCTGGTTTTTTTGTCGCGGCGATACTGGCTGGGCGGCGCCCGTCGCTTACGCCGATATCCTGGCGGAAGGAGGCAATTTCATATTCTTCGCCGCTGTCGCGAAAACGTAGGCGCGCAACGCCGAAGGCCTCGCCGGTTTGGTCGAGGTAAATTTCTTTAGCGGCTATTTCCTCGGCATAACGCTCGTTCAAGAGCTGCTTAACGTCTTCCAGTTCCAGGTTAGTGGCAAAATCAATGTCCTTCGGTTTTTTGTCGAGCAACAGGTCGCGTACGAATCCGCCAACAATAAGCAGATGGGGCTTGCGGGTTATGGTTGAGGCGGAATCGGTCTCAGTAGTATTTCGGTTTTCAGAAAAGGCCTTGATAATTTCCTCTGCTCGCGGGAAAAGCGGCTTGCCTTCTTCGTCGCAAAAATTTGGCGATAATTCAGAAAAAGGAGCTAAGCGCTTGGTTGAGATGGTTCGCTCACGGCCTTCGGCGTCGCTGTAGAGATTAAAATCACGGATGAGCTCCGCTTCTGGCGCTTCGGTGTTATGCAGGAATTTATTGGGGTTTTCATTCATATGGGGAATTATATATCAAGTATACCATGGTTGGGTGCCTGATAATACAAGGCTTCCCCGGGAATATGGGTAGCGTAGTTACTTATTTTTCTGTTTCGTCCTGGTGTCTGACATACGCAGAGGGACTCATCAGTTCGGACTGCATCCGAAGACAGAGAGGAGCCCGATATAGTACATCGGGCTCCGGAGTGATTACATTGGGTCTTCTTGTTCCGAGATTTGACAGAGAATCTCGGCAATTTTATTTGGAAATCTTTCTTGCTCGATTCCCATTAGCCAGTAAGCTGAATCAGTATGGCGGCTGGCACCGTCCGTCCAATACCCGACTTCCGTTTTTTCTCCGTTGGTTTTTTTACAGAGAAAAATTTCATGGTCAGTATCGGTTAAGTTGTTTCTTTCTTTCCAACCGTACAGCCTAAAGTTTTGACTAGCAAATAAGCTGCGCGCTTTTTGCGTGGCTTCTTTTTCGTCCTCTTCTGACGGTATTTTTTCATCGGCGACGAGGCTATACAGACCGGTCGGAGACAGATCGTATATTGCCACTCTTCTATCGCCTTCGCAGGTAAAATATACAACTCTGTAGATTTTTTCTTCTACAGAAGCAATATATTCTTCATACGCAGCATTCTTTTTTATCTCTATGATCCCATTATACTGGAACTCATAGGAATTATCTCCGCCTAAGGGAAAAAATATTGATTTTTTGTTCTCTATTTTATCGGGAGACGGCTCTTGTTTTACTAAGGTCTTCTCTAAAACATCAATGCGTTTCAATAGTTCTTCGAAGATATCACAATGGTTAATATTTAATTCTTTTTTAGTTACTTCGTTCGAGGAACTTCTTTTGTCCTCTGCGGTTAAACCAAAATAAGTTCCCCCGTCGAAGGAAGACCATTTCTGACCTACATCACTAACGTTCTTTTCAGTGATAGTGCACTCGGGATGTTTTTCGCTAACCTTTTTAATTATAACCGCCGTTAGCAACGGATTTATATTTTTATCCATTTTTCAATTTTATTTTTATTTTAACAACGCAGTGAAAGCTGAATGATTTCCGCTGCCATGGCTTTGTTAAAATGCCTGTTTCGCCGTTTTCGGCTCATCAGTCTGGAAACACATCCAGAGACAGAGAGAGGTTTTAGCACCGCAGGATAACCTCTCGAACCTTGTTGCTTATTTCTTATTTCTTATTACTACTTCCATCACTTGTTCTAGTGACAGAAGTGAAGACACTCCTTGCGGCGACCCGATTATTGTCGGGGAACCGCCCCAGCCTGCTTCAAGACTGGAAAGTTCTTCTTTAACTTTCATTAAATCTACGAGGCCGGCTTGAAGCTGACAAATCGTAAACTTAACATGTGGTTCTCCCCCTTGAAATCTAAACTTAGGGTTTTGTAACATAACAATCGGACTCAGGCAGTAGCCGATTGTTGTCCCGGCCATGTGAGCCGAGTGTACGACGGCGATACCGTCGTTTATTTCATATGAAATCTCGCCTTTCTCTAAGGCGGAAATCATACTTTCTCTAGCGGCTTCGGCTAGAGATACATATTTTTCCGGCTGGGAACCGGATTGAAGCCAATCCTGCATTAAGGCAACTCTGTCGCTTAATGTAGACTTGAAGTCCATCACCGCCAGATTCATCGCGGAGAGAGACTTTTCTCTTGCGTCCGGCCAAGGGTTGTTTCTGGACGGAACTTCTTTCGGGCCTGTCCAGCCAGAGTTGGAGAACTTGTCAAAATCGGCAATAACACCGATTCTGGCTTTAATTTCTTCTGAAAGCTCAATGCCTTGAGCTCTCATTGTTAACACGGCCATCGCGCCGACCGAGTCTAAATCGGCCCTGACGGTTACCAGTGTTGCGTCCACTGGTGGCAATGAACAATGTACGACAGCTTCGATAGCTGCAGTCGTTATATCTGACCCGCTGTGCTGCGGGTCGATATTTCCCAGCGTGCAGCCTTTCGCCAGCGCTGGAATAGTTACCTCGATACCGAGGCAATCTTGTGAAAGAACTTTGTCGTTGGCTTCTTTGCCAACGGGTCTTGGATCTAGCAATTCAAATTTCATTTTTTAATCTCCTGCGGTCTTTGCCGCGTTTATTTTTGAAAAAAGCGTCGAAGGACTGCTAGGCAATCCGTCGTGCGCCTTTTTCTAAAATATGGAGTATGAAATTCTTCTGGCTAGTTTTCTCTGTTTCGCTCTATGCCTGTGGGCCAAATGGCCGGGCGGAGCTCATCAGTTCGGATCTGTATCCGAAGACAGAAAGGGGCTTAGTAAACTAAGCCCCTTATATCATTAGAAGAGGTCGCTGACCTCTCTATCTTCTGGGGTGATTCCCCCTAGAAGACTACTTCCGTCCCATTTGTAAAAATGGGAGGAGGCACAGCCATATAATCTTCCGCTATAGCCCGTGCGGAAGATCGATTCTTTTGGCATAACGGCGACGATTTGCTCGCCGGATCCCATTCTTCCGGCGTCGCCTTGGGCGATCATGCCGGTTGCCAAAATTTTTCCAGGGAAAGGAAGGTAGGCGTCTTCCCCTGTGCTGTCTCCGCTGTGGCAGTTGCCGCCGCGGAAACCAATCTTGGTTTCAAATACCAAGATTGCTTCCTCATCTGAGGAAGTTGTTTCGGTGGAAGCGAATAATTTCGGCTTCCCTGCTTTGGTTGTGCCAACCGAAGCAGTGAAAATTTTTACTTCTTCACCCTTCTTCCACTGGCCGTGCAGTGCGGAAGGTAGGCTGATAGGTAATACACCGCTTTGGCGTCCTCTGCCTTCTTCGCCGACAATGATAGCTGGTATTTCAATATCTGACCCGGCCAGGCGAAGAGTTTTCACTTTTACACCGTGAGAAACTCTTCCAGAACTAATTGTGAACATCTTCATTTTAATCTCCTTTTTTAAAATTTTAACAACGCCTCGAAGGCATAGACGCTCGAGGCGTTAGGCCCCCGTTCGCGTTGTTATAATTTTCCTCAAGGCATAACGCGTAACTCGAACGTTCCGGTATAATAATCCCCGAACGTGAATTGCTACGCATTGTGTCTTGGCTCTTTAGTTGTTAATGAGGTGTTCCTCTCCTTACTGAGGGGAGTCTGCTCGGTAGGATGTTTCCGTTCAGGCTTCCGTCCGCAAGGCTGGTCGTTTTGGTTTTCAAGCTTACATAGTCATTATACATACTTATTGAGAAATTGTCAAGAATATATGATAAATAATCCGTGAAAATGCTTTTATGCCTTTAAAATAATGATTATATTCAATAAAAATATAGCCATTAATGTCATAAAATATTGACAAAATAACGGCCATGGTGTATACTAGATACTATAAAACACATCGTATGGATATAAAAAATCTCGAAAGCGCTTTTCAGCAATCCTTAATTCAGGCCGGTTTAACGGCTGACGAGGCCCTGATATATGAGTATTTAGTGAAAAACGGCCGGCAAACAGCTGGGCGCATGAGCTTAGCGACGCCTCTGAAGCGCGGTTTGGTCTATAAAATACTTGAGCAGCTGACGGACAACGGCTTGGTAATTAAGCATGATGCCCCTGGAAAAGTAGCTGTTTTTGAGCCGGCTCATCCGCTGAAGCTAAAGGAATTGGCCGAAAAGAAGGAAGAGGATGCGAAGAATGCCCAGGCCGCGCTAGCGGGGGTCATGGAGCGGCTCACGATGGAGTATAATTTGCTGTCTGATCGGCCGGGTGTCAAATTCTATCAGGGCACAGAGGGCATTATTCATATATATGATGCCTTACTGGAGCAGGGAGCGGCTATCGACAGTTTTGAAGATAAAGGAGAAATGATTAAGCTGATTCCTGCTTACGCGGCCAGCTATCCCCGCCAGCGCGTTAAGCGGAATATGTTCAATCGGGTAATCGCGCCGCGCGATAACCCCATTAACCAATCTGATGCCGTCATGCTGCGGGAAACACGTTTCGTCAGCACAGAACGCTTTCCTTTTCGGATGGATATAAAAATTTCCGGCCGCTATGTTTCTCTTATTACTTTTCAAAAAGAAAACCCAGTTGGTGTGCTCATCGACAACCCGGAAATCGCTGACAACTTTCGTCTGCTTTTTGATCTGGTGTGGGGCAGCTTAGGGCTCGGTGGCGGACGCTAAACAGCGTATAAAAAAAACTCGCTTGAGCAGCGAGTTTTTTAGTTAGAGCTTTGAGAACTATTTTGTTGCGGCCTGGGCGCGCGTTTGTGTCAGTCCGGTACGGTCCAAGGAAGCGAGATAGGCTTCGTCGTGCAGCAACTGTTCGAGAGGGAGACAGGCGTTGCCGGGTTCAAGATATTGCTCAATGGCTTTTTTTGATGAGCCTTTTTTTGTTATGACCATGGCGAGGGGGACGCGGTCTGACCGGTAATCTTCGCCAGGAAAGCCCGGGCCCAGCACGACCATGACCTCGAGCTTTTCTTTGATCTGTCCGAGTGCTTCGGTCACTTCGGCGAAACGGTAATACCAGCCGTCGTTGTCGCGAATGCTGTCGTCGATGGCTACGCCGCCGTCGCGGAGCTTAGTGCTCAGGTCTTTAAGGAAGTGTACGTAATCCTCGCCGCGGCTGTAAACGGTGGAGCGGACGGCCAGCTCGACGTCGATCTGGTTGTCGGCCAGACGCGAGATGTCGCTGATGTCGCCGAGCAGGGTGTTTGCCGGAAATCCGCTGATATATTCATTATAGTCGTGAGTCTGCCAATCTTTTTTTAGATAGGCCGTCAGATTGTCAGTTAGCAGTTGTTTGGCGCGTTGAACGCTCTCGCTCATTTCCGACAGTCGCTGCTGATATGGATAGATGACAGCGCCTTGCTCTGTACGGCTGCTGATAGTTGAGGGCAGCTCCGTAACGCCGGCAAGTTTCTGCTTGATGGCGGGCCAGAGCTTTTTAAGGGCGTTGACGTCGCCCGCCAGAGCGTGCCCGCTTGTTTCATCATAGGCGAAATTAGACAGTCCGGTTTGTCCTGACTCAATCACGGTGGTCTTATAGAGTATTTCGGCCACGACTTTTTCCTCTGCCGGACTGAGGGGGGAGGACAAGGCTTCGTTTAGAGCGGAAAAATCTAACGCCTGGTGAATAACGGTATCGAGCGGATAGTATATTTTATCGGAGAGGGCAAAATCGCTGTAGAAATTTGTAAGTCCCTGCTCGGCACGTTCTTGCTTGCTCGAGCCGTTGCCTGGACCGATTTCCAAAAGGATTTGCTTGCGGCTACCTGACCGCTCCCGGAGAAAGCCGCTTACATCAAGACCGAGGCGCCGGTTATATTCTGCGAGGGAGCGATCGACTCGCCAATGAATCTCCGAAATCGGCTGCAGCCGTCCCATGCGCTGAAGGACCTGAAAGCTGAGCGCTTTTCCTTTGTCTTGCAGCAAACTTTCGGTTATAAGGGTTTGGGCTGTTTCATGATTCTCTAGTTTGATGTTTGTCTGGCCGAGCAGAGAAGCGATGCGCTTAAAATGGGAGCGAACGATCTGTTCCTCTCCGCTTTCCGTGTTCAGTTCTTTCAGTAAATGCTGAATCTGTGAAGGCGCACCGGTTGGTTCTTTTTGCAACGACATGTTCAGCTCGCTGAGGTAATCTTTGCCGCGGGACAGCAGGCCCTGCAGCACGGAAGCGGAAGAAATTGTCAGAGCGGGATAGGCTTCACGCAAATCATGCTCGATAGCGGTCGCTTGTTCCTGGGCGCGGATTACGAAACTAACATAACCTGAAAAGATTTCGCCGCCATGCTCCGGTGTCACATCGCGTTCGGCCAGCTCGAGCAATAACTCGCCATACGAAACATCCTCAGAAACAACCAAGAATGATTCCAGGAAAGCGGACTGATAGTCTGGCTCTGCCGCCATAATTTTTTTAAAGCGCTCGAGCGTTTTTTGCTCAGAGGTAGTTAAGAAGCGCAGCAGGTGTATTTGTGAGGCCAGCGGTATTGTCCGCAAATCGATGGAAAGATCAGTTTCAATAGCCGCTCGCAGTTTCGGGTCATGCAGGTGGCGCAAGAGTAGAGGAAGGTCTTGTTCACCAGTGGCGGCGAAAGGATTCATCTCCGCTGTTGCGGTCATTTCTTCGTAGGAAAGAAAATTAGTAGGCGTGGCATTTTTATCCGCTTCAGCTGCTTCAGTATCGATATAGGTCAATAGATCGCGGGCAAAGGTTTTTCCTTCTTCGCTTAGTTTGTGATGTATAAGAAGAAAGTCTCTAATGGCTTTGATGTTGAGCGGGCTGTTTCCCATCTCCTCCTGCAATTTTTGCTGCTGCTGCTCGTTCTGGCTGACGAGAGCGTCATGCGCGGACTGTGCTTTTTCGTAGGCGGCTAGATAATTTTTAGCGGTCTGTTGTATGGGTTCTTCTGGGGCGGTGGCTGCCAGCGAGACGCAGTAATCATTAAGAGAAGCTGCGAAGCGGAGGCCGTCTTTGTCGAATAAGGCACGGTAGCGGTCAGGATCGTTTTTAAAGAATTTCCAGTTGTCCTGTAGGTCGCTTGGCGCTGCGTCATGCAGGGAGTCGGCGGCCGCAATCTGCTGATTAATCTCTTTGATTAATATTTCTGTTTCTGTAGCGAATTTTTGATCGAGTTCCTCGCTGCGGGTAGTAAATTCCTGGATGGCAATATCGCGCCGGGCAGCGCCTTCGAAAAAATCTTTCCACTCGTTCACGGTTAGCAGGTCGCTGATGGCGTGCCAGGCGGTGGCTTTTTCTTCAGAGGTCGAAATGGCCGTTTTTTGATGCTCGAGGAGGATTGCGTTGACGCGATCAATCAGTGTCAGGCAGGCTTCTGGATTATTAATAGTCCGACGGGTAACCATTGCCTTGAGCTGATTGAGAATGCCGGCTGTCAGCCGCTCGCTGGGCGGGAAATCAATTGTACCTACGCGAGCCAGGGCGACTGGCGTGCTGCTATGATCACAGATTGCCAAGCTATCGGCGGCGATGCGGACCAGTTCTCCGCCGGGAGGTAAGGGGCGGTTTGGCTTAATGCGTGCCTGAAAAGCGGCGGATTCTTTGATGAGATCATGACTTAGGCGTTCGCGGCGGCGGCCGTCTCCCTGATTGCCGTAAAAAGTGATGATACCCTTGCTGGGGCTGTCCGCTTCTTTAGTTAATTCTTCCAGCGCAATATCAGCGGCATAGTGCAGAAACGGTGTTTCGCTGCCGGAGGCAAGTTTTTCAATAATCGTTCGGCAGTATGAGACGGTGGTATCGGCCCAGCCTTGTGCGGCGGCTGAAGCGCCAATTGTTTCAAACTGCTGGATGAAATCAAGCTTGTCGGCCAGAGAAAGTCTGTTCGCCTGTTCGATAATTTCTTTAATGGACTCGGTGGAGGACCAGTTGAGGGTGTAGACAAGTTCATTGACCATAGTACCGCCGACCCAACCTTGAATCTCGGGAATGCGATTTGCTTTAGTGGTCAGCAGTGCCATGTTTACCAAGCCGACGTGACTGATGATATTTGGCGAATAGGAAAAGAAGATTTCCTGGACGTTGGCAATAAAGGCTTTGGCGCGTTCTGGCTCTTCACTACCTAGGTGGTCTCGCGTGAAAGCAATTAACTCATTAACAAAAATACCAAGGCTACGCTGAAGACGTGGATTAATGACCCCTTTTTCGTAATCAGTATCGTTGATGAGGTGTGCTATCTGCTGGTTGATGTCGTTATCGCTAAAAAGTTGGCGATTTTTTTCATCCTCGACGTTTACTTGTTCGTATACCCGGGCGAGATATTCTTGAGCAAAGCTTTTGATAATAGTTTCGCGGTGGGAGTCGAAAGTTTCAGTAGTGGTTTCCGGGCTGGCAATAGGTTCCAGATTTTCCTCTGATGTATTTAGAAAAGTCTCGACAGATTCGCCGGGTTCATGTTGCCTGAAAAAATTAATTTTTTCTTCCATAGGCCCACTGGTTTCCGAAAGACATGAGATCTTTCGGCAGGAGATTAGTCTTTGCGCTGCTTGGCGCCTTCTTCGCCCTGGGCGCCATGTACTGGCCGGCCCTTCTGGACCCACATCGAAATCGGTGTGCCGAGGAAGCCGAATTTGCCGCGCAGTTGGTTTTCCATGAAACGGAGGTAGGTTTCGGCGATGCTCTGGTTGGCTCCGATGCGCAGGAGGAACTGTGGTGGGTTAACGCCGGTCTGACGGAATTCGTACACGCGCGGGTATTTCGTGCCGCGACCCTTGGTTGGGCGGTGCTTCTTGACGGCCGCTTTCATGAGGCGTTCAGTTTGCGAATCAGAAATGGTTAGGCGGCGCTGGGCGTCGACTTCGAGGATGAGGTCGAGGAGATGGTCGATCTTGGAGCGGTTCTTGGCGGAGAGGAACTGCAGCGGCGCATAGGTCGCGAAGGGCAGCTCGCCGTAGACATAGCGCGTGTATTTCTTCATGTCATGTTCGTCCGGCAGGTCCCATTTGTTAGCGACGATGATGAGACTTTTGTGGCGCTCCATGATCTCTTCGACGAGGCGCGAGTCCTGCTTGGTCAGTCCTTCGTTGATGTCGACGATGAGGACGGCGATGTTTGATTTATGCAGCGTCGCTAGGCTCTTGTCCATGCTGAATTTTTCCAGCGTGTCGGTCTTGTGGCCGTGCTTGGAGATGCCGGCCGTATCAACGAGCAGCATCGGGCGGCCCTTGTATTCAAAAGGGGTAGACTGTGGTTCACGGGTGGTGTGCGGCACGTCGCTGACGATGACGCGCTGGTAGCCGAGAATGGCATTGAGGAGGCTGGACTTGCCGACGTTCGGTTTGCCGAGCAGACAGATCTTGATAACACGGTCGCTGTCGTTGAGGTCCTGGAGTTTTTTCTGTTCAGCTTCGCTCGAGTTGCGGGCATCAGCCATTTCGTCTTCTTCGCGGATCTCCTTGGCTTTCTGCGTCTCGACTTCTTCTTCATATTCCGGTTCAACGCGGGGCAGGTCGAGCGGTTCGCCTAATTTCAAAAGGAGGGCGTCGAGCATGTCGCCGGTACCGACGCCGGTCGAGGCGGAAACCGGATAGACATCACCGAGACCGAGCGAATAGAACTCGCTCGTTTCCAGGCGCTTGCGCGGGGCGTCGACTTTGTTGGCGAGTAGCATGACGTGCTTGAGGTCGGGGATGATGCGCTTGAGGATTGAGGCCATGAGCTTGTCCTGTGGTAACAGGCCGTCCTTGGCATCGACGACGAAGAGGATGATATCGGCTTTCTTGATATAGTCGCGGGCCTGCTTCTGGACTTTCTCGTCGATCGTTTCAGCTTTAATCTTGCGCTTGCTTAAAAAGTCGAGGTTCATGAATCCGCCGGTGTCGATGAGGTCGAAGTCGCGGCCGCGCCAGTTGGCGGTCGCCAGGTTGCTGTCACGGGTCGTGCCGGGGATATCAGAAATGAGCGCCTGGCGTTTTTCGGCGAGGGCGTTGAACAGCGTCGACTTGCCGACGTTAGTGCGGCCGAAGATGACGAGAAGGGGCTTTTTTGGGGAGTCGGACATGATAGTTATTTAGCGCCGCTGAGGGCGCGGGACTGATTGCCTACTATAGCTTAGATTAGGAAAAAAAGCTAGTGCTAGGGGTATTTTAGCATTGTTTGGGAGGGGGCGTCGAGGAATAAATAAAAACGGCAGAAATCTTTTAGGATTCTGCCGTAACTAATTTCATTCACCGTAGTGATCTATCTATCACTACTGAGCCTTAAAATTTTAAATATAAAAATACCCTACAAATGTCAAAACTTTACATCTGTAGGGTAGTACTGCTTTCTAAGCATCATCTTTTACGATTTCAATAATTTTTCAATATAATCAAGAGGTTTGTCCCACGTAAATATTTTCTCAAACATTTCTTTAACATTAAATTCATGGGTCGCGGAGCCTATCTGATGCAAAAGAGCTGCCGAATCTTCAAGAGGAAGCATCAATAGTTTCGCCTTACTTCTTGCTGTCCAGAAATCAATATCCGTTCCCATCATATTTAAGCTGTGGCGATCTGCAATTACTAACGTTGTTTCCGGACAATTCATTGCTTCTGATGGGCTATCAACGATTTTAATCGGAATGTCTAAGTACTTTAAACTTAATAAGTTTGTTATGCATTTGATAAAAGTTTCCGGATCTTTAGCGCCACCCCTGAAATCATTTTCGTTCGAGAAGCCCCACAAATGATCACATATTTTTTCCTTAACAATAATTATTTCCTTCGGATGTGGTATCAGCTCTTCGGCGATTTTTGGAAATATTGCTTCAAACGTATTTTCTTTATATATCATCTTGACTTGCTT
This sequence comes from uncultured Gammaproteobacteria bacterium, assembly GCA_964451345.1. Lineage (GTDB taxonomy): Bacteria > Patescibacteriota > Patescibacteriia > Patescibacteriales > Patescibacteriaceae > Patescibacterium. The sequence goes on from CAYVHQ010000014.1 coordinate 19,128, forward strand.
ATTCATACAAGAATCAAACGTATGGGTCATTGGGTACAGACGAATCTTCTCATTATATTTGAACTCGCACGGTTGGTCTGTCAGGCAATAAGTTACATTAGAAACTGTAGAAGCTATTTCTTTCTGCTTTTGCACAATCTCTTCTCTTGAAGTTCCTTGAGGAAGAATAACTTTACGAATTGAGATGTCGGAAGGTAAAAGTGCTAATATCTGTGGAACATATTTGCTGAAAAGATTGTTGTTACGATACATAACAAGAAGTTCTTTCATTTTATTTTTTATTTAAGTTTTTGGATTAATTGCTAAACCTCCGGAGTAGGGGCTTAACAATTAATCCAAACACTATTTTGTTAACGTTCAATCTTACAAGAACAAGTTTAACATATATTGTCAATAGTGTCAATATACACGACAAAATATCCTCTTCTCGCGACAAAGTCCTTAGCGTATATTCTTATTTTTATTGACATTTATAGATATTTTTGCTATACTTAAAATGTTGACATTTTTGATGACAAAATAAATATATGCTGGAAAAAGAGCTGATAAAAGCCGGGTTTAACGACAAAGAAGCCAAGGTGTATTTGGCCGCTTTAGAGCTGGGAGAGACGAATATCGGTCGCATTGCTAAGAAATCTGGAGTTAAAAGGACAACGGTCTATTTAGCCGTGGAAGCGCTTAAAGAAAAAGGCTATATCAGCTCGGTTAAACGGGGAAATAAAATAGTTTTCTTTGCCGAAGACCCGAGGACCCTGAGCGAACGCATGGAAGAGAATATGAAAGCCGTCGACCGGATCATGCCGGAATTATTGTCTTTCACTAACCTGATCGACAAGAAGCCGAAGATCAGGTATTTCGAAGGCCGGGACGGCATCATGGAGATCTATAAAGACATTTTGAAATATCCAAACAGAGAGGTGTGCTCCTGGTTCTCGAAAACAGCCTTCGATTTCGATGAACAATACTTCCTGGATTATTTCACCCCGAAACGAGTGGAAAAAAAGATTTGGGTTCGCGCATTATTGGCGGACAGTCCGGAAATACGGAAGATTATTGAAAAGTATGACAAGACAACCCTTAAGACCTCGAAGCTGATCGCTTCTGAGAAGTTCAAGATGCCGATCGATTTGTTTCTATATACTGATAATAAAATCGGCATCATTTCGTTTGAAGAAAATATTGGCGTCTTGATCGAAAGCAAGAAGATATACGAAAGCCTCAAGGGGATTTTTGAGGTAATGTGGGAGTTGTTGTAAGTCGCCCTCCAATAAACAAATTAAAAAGCAGCTGTTGTGAGGCAGCTGCTGAAAGGTTTATTTGTGAGAATTATTGAGCGCTAATTGGGTCGCTCTTACGCTCGCTTCGTTTTCGAAGGTGTAGCTTAATTGGTCAGTTATGCGATCGCAT
>CAYVHQ010000015.1:0-3261 GCA_964451345.1 uncultured Gammaproteobacteria bacterium
CCGAAAAAGACCTGCTTGGCTTTCTGGATATGTACGCCGCCACGATGCCTCGAACGATGCTCAGGTATGCAATAGAAAGGTTGCCCGAAAAACAAAAGAAATATTACCTATTAAAAAAGAGCCAATAAAACCCTATACTATAGCTCTACTCATCCGCCTAATTCATCATCATTCCTATGAACACAAAGATCATTGCCACGGTCGGTCCGGCCTGCGAAAGCTACGAGAAGCTCAAAGCCCTCATTGAAGAAGGAGTCGATATTGTCCGCATCAACTTTTCCCATGCCACCCAGGAACAGTACCTGCGCATCCGCGACAGCCTCAACCGCATCAAGCAAGAAACCGGCAAAGCCACCCTCATTCTGCAGGACCTGCAGGGACCGCGTATCCGCATCGGCCATCTCACGCATGAAGTTGACATGAAGCCGGACGAAATCTACGCCTTCATGTATAACGAAGGCAATATCGACAACCTGGAAATACCCATTGACCATCGCGAACTAATCGAGGACATCAAGCCCGGCGAGCATTTCTATATTTCCAATGGCGCCATCGAAATGGTCGTCACCGAAGTGCGCGATAACCGCATCTTTGCCCGCGTCGAACGAGGCGGCCTCGTCCTCTCCCGCAAGGGCATCAACCTCCCCCAGACTAATCTCCGGCAGGGCGGGATCACCGAAAAGGATCTGACCGACGCCCGCTTCGGCCTGGAAAATGGCGTCGATTTCATTGCGCTTTCTTTTGTGCAATCACAAACCGATATCAGCCGCATGCGCCAGTTTCTCAGCGAAAGCGCCCAGGGTTCTCAGCTACCGCTGCCAAAAATTATCGCTAAGATCGAGCGGGCCACTGCCCTGCCCGTCATCGACGAAATTATCAAAGCGGCCGACGGCATCATGGTCGCCCGCGGCGATCTCGGCATCGAAGCGCCGCTTGAAGACCTGCCTATTATTCAAAAAAATCTTATCCGCCATGCCCATTGGCACGATAAACCGGCCATCGTTGCTACGGAAATGATGACATCAATGTTAGAACATGACCGACCGACCCGTGCCGAAGTCGGCGATGTCGCCAACGCGATTTTTGATGGCGCTGATGCCCTGATGCTTTCCGACGAAACTGCCATTGGCCGCTATCCGCTGCAAACCGTTACTATGATGCAAAGGATACTGAAACGAGCCGATGATTATTTTAATAATCGCAACTACTTCGATAATACCGAAGTAATCTATAAAAAATAATTAAACGCATATGGAAAATTCCAACAACAATCGCTCGGCGCTGATTGCCGGCAGCGCCCTCGTCATCGCCGCCATCATCGGCTCCGTCAGCTTCTATCAGGCCAAACGGCCGGTTGATACTCTGGCCGTCACCGGTTCGGCGGAAAAAATTGTCAGCTCCGATGTCGCCAAATGGACAAGCAATGTCTCGCGCAATGCTGATTCAGCCAGCCTGAAAACGGCCAGCGAGCAGATCAAGAAAGACATTGCCGCCACCCGCGATTATTTCCGGACGTCAGGAATCAAAGACGAGGAGATGACCGTTAACCCGGTCATGGTCAGTCCGGTGTGTGAGAACCAGGGCAATGTCATGTATGACAAATTCGGCAATCAAACCTGCGGCTCCGGCAAGCCCTTCGGCTATTCTCTGCAGCAGACCATCGTTATCGACTCAACGGACGTCAAGAAGGTAACTGACTTATCGCAGAAAGCCCCGAGCGCCCTCATTGCCAAAGACATTATTTTCTCCAGCCAGAATCTTGAATACTATTACAGCAAGCTCAACGAACTGAAGATTGAGCTAACTGGCGCGGCGACCAAAGACGCCGAAGCCCGCGCCGCCAAGATCGGCGAAGCCACTAATACTCAGATCGGCGTCCTGCAATCCGCCAGCCTCGGCGTCGTCCAGGTAACGGCGAAGAACTCGGCCGAAGTAAGCGACTACGGCGCCTATGATACGACCGCCCTGGAAAAGAAAGTGACCGCCGTCGTCAAAGCCGCCTTCGTCATTAACCGCTAAGCCCGACAACGCGCCACCTCTATGAAGAAAATATTGCGCGGCGCCGTTTCCACAGCCTTCCGCTGGCTGCCCGCCGGAATGCCGGCTCTTATATATACGAAGCTTTTGCGGCCCGCCCCCCTGCGCCGGATAACCGATCGACTCCTTCTCGCCCTCGTACCACCAAGCGTCAGACTCCCTGAGGGCGAGCTCTCCCTCAACCGAAGCGACCCGGTCGTCTCCGGTGCCTTGGCTCTGGGGGTTTACGAAAACTTCGAATTACAGCTTTTTCGCTCCCTCATAATGCCAGGAGAAACCGTGCTGGATGTTGGGGCTAATATCGGACTCTACAGTATTATCGGCGCCCACCGAACCGGACCGGCCGGCCGGGTTATCGCCTGCGAACCCGAACCAGACAATCTCGCTCTGCTTCACCACAATGCTCTCGGTGTTCAAGCACAGAACATTTCGGTATGCGCCTGTGCCTTGGCCGACAACGACGGCACGCTGAATTTGTATCTCAGTACGGACAATAAGGGCAGCCACTCCCTCTTCGGCAATAAAAACAACGCCCAGGCCATTTCCGTGCCGGTGCGTCGCGGCGACGACCTTCTTGCCGAACTGGGCGCAACGCCCGACGTTATCAAAATCGACGTCGAGGGTGCTGAACCGCTTGTCTTAGCCGGACTGCCTAAGTCCCTGACCTCGCCTTCGGTCAGGCTGTTGGTTGAATTTTCGCCTGGCTCGCTGCGCAACGGCTCATTCGATCCGCAGGAATTTTTAGACGACCTGACCGGACGCGGTTTTATCTGTTATGAAATAGACGCTTCGCGCCAGGCACTACGCGAAGTTATATTTCCAAAAAAGCTCATTGCCCGACTTGGCCCCACCGGGTATGTCAATCTGCTCTGCGTAAAAAACCGGCAGTTGACAGCCGCCTTTCACGTGCTATCATAATAACGCAACTGAGTTGCGTATTATACCTGCCTATGTCCCAGATTCTATTAGCCGTCGCCGCCTTTGCCGCCACGTATATCGGCGGCCTATTTGTTGTCCGTTTCCGAACAAAGCTTAACCTCATCATGGGCTTTACTGCCGGCGTCCTACTCGGCGTGGTCGCCTTTGAAATACTTCCGGAAATTATCGAATTGATTAAGGAACATAATTTCTCCTCCTCGCCAATCATGGTTGCCCTCGTCATTGGCTTTCTGCTTTTCCATATCCTGGAAAAAACCCTGCTTATCCACCATGCGCACGAAGACG
>CAYVHQ010000015.1:3271-19253 GCA_964451345.1 uncultured Gammaproteobacteria bacterium
CGCTCACAAACACCCAAAAGTGGGTTCCTTCTCGGCCTTGGCGCTGGCCGGCCATAGCTTCCTCGACGGCGTCGGCATCGGCTTAGCCTTTCAGGTTAATGAAGCCGTCGGCATTCTGGTGGCTATTGCCGTTATTTCGCACGACTTCACCGACGGCATGAACACAGTAGCGCTTATGCTAACCCATAAGAATAGCGACAAAAAAGCTAAGCTCTTTCTGCTCATCGACGCGCTGGCACCGATTCTCGGAGCGGCCGTAACGCTTTTCTTTAGCGTCTCCGCCCAGCTACTTGTCATCTATCTCGGTTTCTTTGCTGGCTTCCTCTTGTATATCGGAGCGACCGACATTCTGCCGGAAGCGCATAGTTCGCACAGCTCCTACAAGACCATCGCCCTGACCGTGGCCGGGGCCGCCCTGATTTTCCTCGTCTCACGCCTCAGCTAGGTCTTTCCCGGCGATCCACGGCGCAAGGCTGTGGTATAATAAGGGAATGAAAAGGAAACAGGCAAAAAAGAAAAAGGCATCCGGCATGCTGCTCGAGCGCGGCGCGTTCGCCATCATTGCCCGCATCGGCTCACTTGCTTCCATTGTCATACATACCATTCTCTTTTTGGTTTTTTTCATCCTCGGGCTCCTCGGCTTTGACTGGAATCGCCTGCTGCTCATTCTGACAACCCTCGTCTCACTGGAAGCTATTTATCTGGCTATCTTTATTCAGATGACTGTTAACAAGAACACCGAAAGCCTCGTTGAAGTCGAAGAAAATATTGATGAGATCCAGGAAGATATTGATGAGATCCAGGAAGATATTGATGACATTCAAGAGGATGTTGACGAAATTCAGGAAGACGTCGACGACATCGCTGAAGAAGAGAAAGAAGCAGAATCGAATGAACGCCAGCATATTTTGACGCTCAACCAAATCCAGGTAGAGTTACAGCAGCTTTCCAAGACGATCGAAAGCTTGCGAAAAAAGTAGTATGACTTTCGGCCCAGATTTTGAACAGTTGCAGCGCAAAACGGAAGAGTGGCGCGAACGCCTGTTTAAGCCATTATTGAAGCTGCTGCTCGCCCTGCGTGTAAGCGCCAACGGCATCTCGACGTTTCGCATCATACTCGCCGCTGCCTTTCCCTGGCTAATTACCACCCGACCGCAGCTCGCCTGGTGGTGCATGGGAGTATCGATTGCGCTTGACGCGCTTGACGGAGCGGTGGCTCGTTACGCCAAAACAGACAGCGACCGCGGCAAGTTTATCGATGTGCTGGCTGATCAAATAACTTTCTCGCTGCTGGCCGTCGGCATGATCCGTATCTGGACGGCACAGGCCCTGCCGCTGGCCGTACTCGCCTTTCTTATCCCGGCGGCATATCTCATGGTCGCCGTTGCTAAGAACGAAGGACGTCCGAGCGATTGGCTCATAAAACCGCGCGCGCAGCTGACAGCCTACAAAATTGCCTTTCTCTTGATTTTAGCCGGTGACTGGAAAAACTTCTGGACGGCCGAACAAACAACAAACGCGCTCTGGTCCCTCATTGCCCTCTGCGCACTCCATTTCTCCTGGCGGTATCTGCGCTTCATTCGTAAATCCTAACTATGTCACGAATCATTTACGGCTTATCTGGACAAGGTTTCGGCCATTCCGCCCGCGGCCATGAAGTCCTTACCCATCTTAAGAAAAAGGGACATGAGCTGCTTGTCCTGACCTATGCCCAGGCCCTGGCTGTTATGAAGCCGGACTTTCCAACGCTAGAAATTCCCGGTCTCGGACTCAACTACCAGAATAATAAAGTGGATTATCTGCGGACTTTCTACGACAACGCCGCCATGCTCGTTCGAAGCGGCACAAGCTGGCCCTCCCTGCTGCGAAAAATAAAGCGCTTTAAAGCCGATCTGGTTATTTCCGATTACGAGCCGCTCTCGGCCGCCTTCGCCCATCTAGAGAATCTGCCGCTTATTTCTTTCGACAACCAGCACCAGATGACGAATACTAAAATAAGCGTGCCGCCGAAATACCGCCGCGACTTTATCGCCGCGAAATTAGTAACCCGATCCTTTGTCTGGGGAGCTGATCATTATCTCATTACCACTTTTTTCCCGACGCCCGCCAACAAGCCGGAAACTTTCCTCTTTCCACCGGTCGTTCGACGCCAGGTAACGCGCCTCAAGCCGTCGGTCAAAGACTATATCCTCGTTTATCAGAACTCGGATTTTGACTACATTCTACCCCAGCTAAAAAAACTTGCCCCACAGAAGTTTATTGTCTTTAGCAGCCGGCCCGAAGAAATTCGCGACGGGAACTTGCTGCTCAAACGCCATAATCCAGAAGCCTTTCTGCGCTACCTTAAAGATTGCCGCGCCATTATCGCCACCGCCGGCCTCAGCCTGATTTCCGAAGCCATCCGACTCGACAAGCCATATTTCGCCCTCCCAGTTGCCAAGCAGGTGGAGCAGACTATTAATGCTATCTATATCAAAAAACTAGGCTTCGGCGACTGGGCGGAAACATTCTCCCCGGCGCGGGGAAAAAAGTTTTTGCAGAATCTGGAAAAATATCGCCGCGCGCTGAAAAAGAATCCAAAAGAAGGTACGGCCGCTCTCTTTAAGAAATTAGATTCAATCATCACCTCGCATTCCTCCGATTAGTCCAATAAGGGCTTCCTTCCTCAGCTTTTTGGCCGGCAATTGACTATTAGCCGGTCTTGCTGTTTAATAGAGGCACGATACCAGTTATTTCAAAATTAAATATACAGGCCATGCTCGTAGATATCGTTCTCCACCCCGGGGATGAAGCCGGGACAAAACTAATTTTTGGCTTTGCGGCTGATTTCATTAACGACTACATTGCCGCCGTGCCGGATGAAAAGAAGCAGCGCTTTCTCGCCACGCAACATGAAGCCCTGACTAACGGCCAGTCCAACATATTTTCTCAGGCGTGGCCCTGGCCCGCCCAGGAGCAACTCACCTGCCAAGTCCACCATGCCCATGGAAAAAACTGTCCGCTCTGCAGCGGGCAAACAGTTATCAAACGGGCCAAAGCAGATGAACTCGCTGAGCTCATGTCCTTTATTCATGAAATATATCTGTGGCATGACACGCATAAGAGCGCTTCTAAAATACGCCATAACCAATCCTTTGACTTCTCCGACCGGAGTGGCGGAATTGGCCATCTCTACGCGCCTCTGCTCGGTTTTATTCGCAACGCCTCCTCGGATGTTTTCCGCGAATTGAGCTCGTCAGTAGAGAGCTGGATGCGCAAAGCGCACCTACAGATATATGGCTACGACGAAGAAGATATGTGCGTTCGCCTCTTTCGCTCAGGTATATACCTTGGGTTAGCGGACGGATCGGCGCGCAGTTTCCATGTCTCCGCCTTCAAAGAAGGAGATGCCTCGGCTCGTATTGAGCCGCATCATGTCGACAATATCCAAGATGAATTTATTCTCATGACAGGAATTATCGCCATAAACACCTTCTTCCGAACGAAACAAAGCACTACATAAGTTACTTACCATAACGGGACCCCTGCGTCCCGTTTTTTTTATTTCTTTTGGATATTGCCAGGAAACCACCCTCTTTACTCAATAAATTTGCTAATATTAAACAAAATATAACTCTATCTCGCCAGGGTATTGACAAATAAAATTAGCTGTGCTATACTCGTAAATTACCTTAAGGAGGTAATACATGACCACTCAGAAGAAAGTCCGGCTGAAGCGGGCTAGGCACGACAAGCATGGGGATTTCTTCGTCAGAAAAAACTCGGTTACGACTAGGTTCCTTCTGATGAAAATTTCTTGCCTACCCGCTTTAGGTGGACTTTACAAAACCGCCGCTCCTCGGAGCGGCGGTTTTTTTTATTCTTTTATTGGACGGGCGTAGCGGTTGGCGAAACTGTCGATGTAGGGGTTCCGGCCGGCGGAGTAGTTGTCTCCGCCTTCTTCGCCCCCACTAAACAAACCGCCTGCCACGGGACATAATGCGAAGTAAATCGCTTCTCTTTTACAGTTCCGTCCGCGTAGGTAACCTTACTATCAAAGAAGGCATCGGCGCCGGCGTGAGCGCTTTCCGTGCACTTCTTCTGGCCAACCGGCAAATCGGGGGTTTCCACGATCTTGGTCGGCTTTGGCGCGACTATATTATAAATTGTCGGTTTTGTGACCTCCACTTGGCGGCCGTCCTTGGTTCCCCAAAAATCAAAGGACAACTCGTTAGTACCTAGGCGCGCCTGAATTAAGATATAGTGCCCCGTATCGTTAACAAAGCGATAATCAGGAGCCGGATCGTAAATAGTGGCATCGGTGCCGGCGGGTTCATAATACGAAACCCGATAAGAATGATTGCGCCGCTGAGTTACCGGTAATCCCGTATTGAATGTCGCCCGGAAAACCGTTGTGCCAATCTGGCAAAGCCCGCCACCATATTCCGGTATCGTCTTATTTCCCTTGATAACCAGTTCGGTGCGGTATCCATTGCTGGCATCGATATTGCCCAGCGCCTTCAAAAGAGAAAACTCTTCTCCTGGTTTAATAAGCAAACCGTGCAGGGCCATGGCGCCTGTTTTAATATTGTGGCGACGATTTGCCGGAGAGCCAGAGAACTTAGAAGTACCCGTACCAATAATTTCCCTAATGCCCATCTCTTCGGCGCTCTCGTCGGCCGACTTGGCGGGTGTTCGCGAAACCGCGACGGAAATTTCAGAAATTCCACTAGCCGGCCAGGCGGCGATCGCCGCAATTGTACCATCACGATCAACCGCAATTCCATCCTTGCCTTCCTGCCATACTGAAACTCGGCCGTTTTCAATGGCAAGACGCGCCTGAATCGGCTCACGATCAACTGCCGGCACTACTTCCTTCTCGATATATGCCTTTGCTAACACCGGATCGATTCCTACTTGAACCGCCCCATCGGTTTTTACTAACCCCAAAAACGAACGTAATACTTTTTTATCCAAAAGCCATTCTTTCTTTTCAAATATCAATCGAGCGGACGGTGTTTCAAGCAGCCGATCGACTTGTTCCTGGACAGTACGCTGGTCGGTTTCCGACTGCATAATAGTTGGCCTGATAGGCTGCAGTCGCAATTCGATAGGCGCAGTGCTGCCGGTGGCAAAACGTTCTTCTGCCTCAGTGGCCGCCTTTGCGTAATCAAAAACCTCTCCGTCAACTTCGGCAATAATTTTCGCTTCTCCCTGAGCATTGATTGCCAGATGCGCATCGACGGAGGGCTGTTCATACTGAACAAAAGCCGTCTTAAGTTCCGCCGCGACCCTCTCCTTGTCAAGCGAAACGGCCAGCGGTAACTGTTTACCTTGCAGCATTGCCCCAAGCGTCACAAAGGCATCAGCCAGATATTTTCCGCTATGTCCAATTGCCGCGGCGCGTACAAAACTTGCCTCATCATCAAACACTATGGATGGGGACAAATCAGGATCAAGTGATCCCGCCTCAGGTGACAATAGGTATTCATTGCTCGTAAAGCGAACAGGAACGCCCTTTTCCAAAGCGGAAACCTTGCGGGCAACCGCTTCGCGGGCCGCTGGGAAATCCATGCCGCCGACATACGCTCCGCCCACACTCAGATTAGGCAGCATGCGATCCTGATAAGCAAACACCAGGCCGCCAGCCAGCAAAGCACTTAAAAAAAAGACCGCGACAAAGACGGTGATTACTATCAGCAACCAATCCGGCAGGGAATTATGTAGTTTTTTCCACGTCGTCATGAGGGTTGAGTATTTCATTTAAAATAGCCGCCGGGGCCGCTTCGAGCGGCTCAGTCAGACTGAGATCGAGCCAAAGCTTTTGACCAATAAAGGCGCCGGCCGGCAATAAATCCACAGGACAAGAAATCAACGAACCATCCGCTGCCTTGAGGGTAGCGTTGTCATCAATCGATTCTAGGGAAACGGACAGGGCCATACTAGTCTTTATTCTGCTTAACGCGAATAGTTGTTGTTTTGGAGCGATGGGCTTTTGGCAACGTTATCGTCAAAACCCCGTTATGAATCGAAGCAATGACCTTATCGCTCTTGATTTCCACCGGCAGGACAATCGAACGAGAGAACTTACCCCAATAGCATTCACGGTAGAGATACGCGTCGTTCGCCACAGCCTCCGGCTGCTCACGTTTGCCGCGAATGGTAAGCATGTCCTCCACGAGCGATATGTCTATATCATCAGTCGTAGCTCCAGCAATGGTTGATTTTACAATAACCGCATCCTCCGTCTGGTAAATATCAACTGACAACTGTCCTTCTTCCTCGCCAAAGCCCGGCCAGTCGCTTGATGGCTGCTCAGGGTTGTGCAGGACGAGCGGAGCGCTTGGCGAAACCTGGCGTCCGATCAGCTTAAAAAATCGTTTCATAGAGAAAAAGGCAAGGCGGTTTGAAGGCCGGTAATCTATACCGACTATAGCATATTTCTGGCCATTTCACAATTGAATTCCCCCTCTTAAAATGATACACTAAGGCCATGAGCGATCCTACCCAGTCCATCAATGACCTCATTGCCGCCGCGCATGCGGGCGCCTCAGACGACGAGAGTACCGAAGGAAAATTCCATAAGAAAGAACAGGAAATCCACGACCGCGATCTCGAACGTTTGACCGCCGGCAAAGCGCAAAGTGCCGGCCTGCCATATATTGACCTAACTGGCTTCCCGATAAGCCAGGAAGCGTTGGCGTTGATTGACGAAAAAGAAGCGCGCGAGCTTGGAGCGGTCTGCTTTTTCTTCAACGGCAGTAAGCTTCGTCTGGCCGCCGCCGATCCCATGGCCACAAACGTGCGCGAAAAGTTCCGCCAGCTGCAGCAAAAGCTCTTTATTGAAGACGGCGAAATCTATCTTGTCTCGTCACGCAGCCTCGCCCATGGGCTGAAGTTATATGCCAGCCTCCCTAAAGTTAAGCCAGTTCCGCCTGGCGTCGAGATCAAAGAAAAGGATTTGGAAAAGTACAAAGCGGAAATAAGCGATTTTCGCAGCTTGGAAAAGAAAATAAACGAAGTAAGCATGAGCGATGTTATCGTTCTGCTTATCGCCACCTCGCTAAAAATTAACTCAAGCGATATTCATATCGAAGCCGAGGAGACCGGCGTTACCGTTCGTCTGCGCGTCGACGGTACCCTGCAAAATGCCGCCGTCATCAGCCGCGAACGATGGCATCAGGTCATTTCCCGTCTCAAGATTCTCTCTAAAGTTAAGATTAACATTGATGACAAGCCGCAGGATGGCCGCTTTACTGTCTTTACTAATAATGAAAAAATTGCCATTCGCGCTTCCTTCCTGCCCACCGCCTATGGCGAAAGCGTTGTGATGCGCTTATTGTATGCCAGCGCCGCCTCCTTTTCCTTTGACACGCTGGGCATCAGGCCGCGGCCCCTGGAAATATTAAAAGAAGAAGTTGATAAGCCAAATGGTCTTATTCTTATAACTGGTCCGACTGGTTCAGGAAAAACAACAACCCTCTACGCTTTACTTAACTACCTCAATCGCCCAGGTACGAAAATTATTACCCTGGAAGACCCAATTGAATATCAGTTGGAAAACATCAACCAGAGCCAGGTGGAAGAAGCGAAAGGATACACCTTCTCAACTGGTTTACGTTCCGTTTTGCGTCAGGACCCTGATGTCGTGATGATTGGCGAAATGCGCGACTTAGAAACTGCCGAAATAAGCGTTCGCGCCGCCCTGACCGGCCACCTCGTTCTATCAACCGTTCACACCAATGATGCTGCCGGCGCCATCCCGCGCATGCTCGACCTTGGCATCAAACCATATCTCCTTACTCCGGCTATTAACGCCATAGTCGGCCAGCGCCTGGTGCGCAATCTCTGTCCGCACTGCAAGACCAAGCATATCCTTAGTACCGACGAAGCCGCCAAGGTCAAGAAAATTCTGGCAGTTATGAGCCCGAAGGCCGGTATTGATGTTCCGGAAAATCTGGATAACGTCTATACGGCCGTCGGCTGCGATGAGTGCCACGGCCTCGGCTACAAAGGCCGTAGCGGTATTTTTGAAATTCTCGTCATGGATGAGAAAATTAAGGCCCTGGCTAATGAAAGCGCCCCTGGCTTTAAGATTCTCCAGCAGGCGATTGAAAATGGCATGGTCACCATGCTTCAGGACGGCGTTCTTAAATGCCTGGAGGGCATTACAAGTCTAGAGGAAGTGTATGCTGTCGCCGGTGAAATGCAGTATGTCGACGAGCTGTACGACATTGCCGTGTCGCAGACAATCGGTCGCGGCATCGAACTGACAAGCGAACAGCTGACGATTGGCCAAGGACTGATAAAAGATTTGACCGTCGACCATGGCGCCCAATTACAAGGCCACCACACGAGAGAGATTTTATCTCTGGTCATGGCCGGAGCAATTGCCGCAGAGGCCGGCGACGTCAATATCGACCCGGAGGAGAATAATGTTAAGGTACGCTACCGCATCGACGGAATTATTCATGACATTGCCACCCTCGGCAAAGAATATTACATCCCGCTGCTGGGTGAAATCAAGACATCGGCCGGCTTCCCGTCCAATTTAAAAAAACCGACTCTCGATGGCCGCTTCAGCGTCCATTTGCCGGACAGCAACATGGATTGTCGCGTCTCCATCATCAGCGGCGGCTACGGTGAAACCGCGGCTATTCGTCTGCTCTCGAGCCAGGCAAAAAATCTGGACATGAAAAATCTCGGAGTCGTTCCGCCGGCCGCTGATATTATTACCAAGGCCATTCATAAAACTAAGGGCATTATCTTCACGAGCGGTCCAACCGGCTCAGGAAAAACCACCACGCTCTACAGCCTTCTCAACACCCTCAACGATCCGAGCATTAAAATCATTACCATTGAAGACCCAATCGAGTATAATCTCGCCGGTATTATTCAGACGCAAATTAATACCGAAGAAGGCTATAGTTTTGCCACGGCCCTACGCTCGCTTTTGCGCCAAAATCCAAACGTCATCATGGTTGGCGAAATACGCGACCAAGAAACTGCTAAAGTAGCGGTCGAAGCCGCCCTCACGGGCCACTTAGTCCTTTCAACCATCCACGCCAACAGCGCAGCTGGCGCTATCTCGCGCTTTGTCGGTCTAGGCATTGAAAAGTCACTGCTTTCCAGCGCCATTGAATGCACCATCGGTCAGCGTCTCGTTCGCCGGCTCTGCCCGAACTGCAAGCAGCCGGCAGTTCCGTCCGCCGATCTGCTAAATAGCGCTCGGACCGCCCTCGCCCAACTCAGCGGACGTACCGGCATCCCAGCGGTTGATGACTTGCATTTCTACAAAGCAGTCGGCTGCCCGGCTTGCGGAGGCCTCGGCTACAAGGGCCGTCTCGGCATATATGAAGCGGTTAACATGAGCAGCGAAATGCAGAAACTCATTCAATCGCCGCTTCTTACTGAAGACGATATTGAAAAACTAGCCGTTGAACAAGGCGCAACCCTCATGATTCATGACGGAATCCTCAAGGCATCTCAGGGCGAAACCACTCTCGAGGAAGTCTTCCGCGTCGCCGCCTAAAGGGACTGCCTCATTTTAGCGATACTTAAAAAACGGCTTCGGCCGTTTTTTGCTTGGCAACGCTTTTAAAAAAGCATCCAAACATATATACTTACCATACAAGAATAAAATATGCCTTCACGCAGTTACATTTCCGCCGTGCTGACAATGATCGCCGCTATCGTCGGCGTCGGCATGTTTACTTTGCCGTATGCCGGAACCCAGGCCGGCTTATTGATACTCCTCGGCTATTTTGTCGGCCTCGGCATTATCCAGCACTGGCTGCATAAAATTTACGCTGAAATCGTTCTCTCAACTAAGCAGCCTCACCGACTGCCTGGCTATGCCGGAATTTACCTCGGGCCCAAAAGCAAGAAAGCAATGACCTTACTGGTAGTCGTCGCCAGTTACGGCAGCTTGCTTGCCTATACCCTTATCGGCGGCGACTTTCTTTTTCAATTGTTGCGCCCCTATTGGGGAGGAACGGTTTTCTTTTACACCTCTATTCTTATGGCCCTGCGCAGCGCTGTTATCGCCTTCGGCCTGAAGTGGATTACGCGCGTTGAGACAGTTCTTACGGCCGGCCTCCTCGGCACAATTGTCGTTATCGCCGCCTTCTTAGGAGAACACGCCAGTCTTTCCAATATCGTCCTCTGGCAACCGGCGCAAATATTTTTTCCATATGGAGCTGTATTCTTTGCTGTTAACGGTCTGATTGCCGTCAATAACGTCTGCCTTATCATGAAAAAAGAAAGCAAGCATATTAAAAGCGCGCTACGCAGCGGCCTGCTTATTTCAATTTTTATCATGGCCTTTTTCAGCATTATGATTATGAGCCTATCGGGTAGTACCACCTCGCCTGATGCTCTCTCGGGTCTGGGCGCAGCGGTACCCCCGGCTATTTACGCCATACTCCTGCTTATTGGCCTCGTGACCGTCACTACTTCATTCCTGATTGTCGCCGAAGCCTTAGAAGAAATGTATATCTGGGATCTCGGCCTGCCGCGCGGCCTAGCCTGGCTTTTGGTTGCGGCTGTGCCATACATTCTCTATTTGTTTGGCGCGCATGACATCACCAAAGTCGTTGGCCTGGCCGGCGCTGTTTCCGGCGGACTATTAGGCGCCTTCTCTTTGGCCATCGCCTTACGCGTCCGCTCCAACCCGGAAAAGAAATCAGCTGTTCGTCCGCTCCTTACTCCGCTTATCGCCCATACCCTAACTCTACTTTTCCTCGGCGGCGTCGGCTATCAGCTCTGGGAACTGTTCGGCTAACGCGGTATGAAAGTGGCAATCTGCGCAGACATCCATGATAATGAAGCGTATCTAGAGATGTTCCTCGCCTGGTGCGGCGCTCACTCCACTGAGGCAATTCTCGTCTGCGGGGACATCACCAGCGCAGCCACTCTCAAACTCTTCAATGCCTCCGGCTTGCCCGTCTATCTCATACGGGGGAATGCTGAACTATTCGAAGACAGCGTTTTTAAGAAGTTTGTTAATCTTCATTATTTAGGCCGCTACGGTTGCGTCGAGCTAGGCGGAAAAAAAATCGGCCTCTGCCATGAGCCACGCTATATCGATCGCCTTCTCGGCGAATCACCCGATATCATCTTCCATGGCCATACGCACAAGCCATGGATCGAAGAGCGAGACGCCATTGCGATCATCAACCCCGGCACGCTCGGCGGAGTATTTACTCCCTCGACCTTTGCTTTCTGGGATACGGCTAAGCCACTCCCCGAGCTGAAACAAACCGCTCGCCTATCATAAAACCGGCCCTCAGCCGGTTTTATTGTTATGTGTTTTATATTACCCTTGGACAATTACATGACTGGCATCAAACGCGGAAATAACGCCATTGTGCCGCAAGACGCGGACCAGGCGGTTTAATTGAGTCTTCGTGGCCATATTATCCTCGATCCGGTTCAACCAGGTCGCGTGATAATTAAGATGCTGCTCAACCTTATCGAGCTGCGCTTCGACACGATCCATGCGAGCTTCAATCCGGTCGAGCCTCTCCTCAACCGCCGCAAAACGCCGATCCATCGAATCGGATAGCGCTTCCAGGCGATCATACACTTTTACGAGCATTTCCATGACTTCCATGGTGGTAATGGTTTCATCAAACATAGATCTCCTTTAGGAATAAAGGAGGGCGTAGAAGCAATTTTAGCATGTTAGCTTTTCTCTGCCAAACTCTCCCGTAGACACAAGAAATATTATCTAATATATAATCAAAAAACGAACGCTTGTGCGCTCGCTTTTCTCACACGTGAAAAAAATTTTATAGAATCTCCGCCAAGTATTTCCCCGTATAACTTCCCTTAACCTTGGCGACCTGCTTCGGTGTACCGGTCGCAACGACGGTACCGCCCTTGTCGCCGCCTTCCGGTCCCATGTCGATAATCCAGTCGACAGCGCGGATAACGTCGAGGTTGTGCTCAATGATCATGACCGTGTTGCCGCGGTCGACGAGGCGATTGAGAATACCGAGCAGGCGGCGGATGTCTTCGAAGTGGAGGCCGGTGGTCGGCTCATCGAGAATATAGAGCGTCTGTCCGGTCGGGCGACGTGATAATTCCGTCGCCAACTTGATACGCTGCGCTTCACCGCCGGAAAGAGTAGTGGCCGACTGGCCGAGCTTAATATAACCGAGACCGACTTCGGTCAGGGTTTCCAGTTTCTGATGGATGGCCGGCAGGTTTTTAAAAAAGTACATTGCTTCCTCAACGGTCATATTGAGGATATCAGCAATATTCTTTTCTTTGTAATGAATTTCCAAAACTTCTCGCTGGTAGCGCTGGCCATGACAGACATCACACTCGACATAGACATCAGGCAAAAACTGCATTTCAATCTTGATAATACCGTCGCCGGAACAAGCTTCGCAGCGGCCACCGACAACGTTAAAGGAAAAACGTCCTGGCTGATAGCCGCGCAGCTTCGCCTCCGGTAAGCCGGCAAAGAGGTCGCGAATCGGGGTGAAGAGGCCGGTATAGGTCGCTGGGTTGGAGCGGGGCGTGCGGCCGATCGGAGACTGGTCGATATCAATGACTTTGTCTAATTGCTTGATGCCGTCGATGCGATCATGTTTGCCCGGCAGGTCCTTAGCGCCATAAAAATGATGCGTCAGGGACTTAGCTAAAATATCAGTAATAAGAGTGGATTTACCTGAGCCGGAAACGCCGGTCACGGCGACGAGCTTGCCAAGCGGGAATTCAACCGTCACGTTCTTCAAGTTATGCTCGCTGGCATTAACAATCGTCAACGACTGACCATTGCCGGCACGATAGGCAGCTGGCGCCGGGATAGTCTTCTTGCCGGTGAGATACTGTCCGGTCAATGACTTCGGATTTTTCTTAATCTGATCAATCGTTCCGGCCGCGACGACCATACCGCCGTGCTCGCCGGCGCCAGGTCCGATGTCAATAATATAATCAGACGCTTCCATGGTAGCGGCGTCGTGCTCGACAACAATAACTGTGTTGCCGAGGTCGCGCAGGCGCTTCAGCGTCTCGATCAATTTATCGTTATCGCGCTGATGCAAGCCGATGGACGGTTCATCGAGGATATAGAGGACGCCCATCAAGGCCGAACCGATCTGGGTTGCCAAACGAATACGCTGAGCTTCACCGCCGGAAAGGGTATTGGCCGCCCGGGCTAATGTTAAATAATTGAGACCGACATTCAGAAGGAATTTCAAGCGAAGATTAATTTCTTTCAAGATCTGCGCGGCAATTTTCTTTTCGCGGGCACCAAGCAGCTTCGAGCTTTCCAGCTCATGAAAGAATACGGCCGAGTCATCGAGCGATGTAGCTGTCGCTTCATGAATTGAGCGGCCGGCAATCTTCACCGCCAGGCTCTCTGGCTTCAAGCGCTGACCACGACAGGCTGGGCATTCCAAAACACGCATGTAGCCCTCAATCTCGCGGCGGATATAATCCGACTCGGTCTGCTGATAGCGGCGCATCAGATTCGGTACGACGCCTTCAAATTCGCTGTCGCTGTCGCCCAGCAGAACCATCTGTCGCTGCTTGGCGTTAAGCTGGCTGAGAGGAGTATTGAGGTCGAAACCGTAGCGCTGGGCAGCGGCGCCAAGCTGGCGCATCAACCCCATCTGGCCGTTCATGTTATTAAAAATCCACGGCTTAATACCGCCCTGTGCGACGGTTAATTTATCATTAAAAACTAATTCCGGGTCAATTTCCAGTTTCGTACCGAGACCGGAACATTCCGTACAGGCGCCATGCGGCGAGTTAAAGGAAAAGTTATGCGGCTCCGGTTCGTTGATCGTCAACCCGCAGTTCGGACAAGCGAGTAGCCGAGAATAAACTTTGAGAACCTCTTCCTTAACCTGCCAGATATAAACCAGCCCTTCACCGAGATCGAGGGCGCGCTCGACGGCTTCGGTCATACGCGACAAATCTTCTTTGTCTTTGGAAACAGTGACGCGGTCGACAACAATTTCGAGCGTATGGCGCTTCTGTTTATCGACCTGCAAATCTTCAAATTCCTCAATGGTATAAATAGT
This sequence comes from uncultured Gammaproteobacteria bacterium, assembly GCA_964451345.1. GTDB lineage: Bacteria > Patescibacteriota > Patescibacteriia > Patescibacteriales > Patescibacteriaceae > Patescibacterium. The sequence continues at coordinate 17,290 of CAYVHQ010000015.1, forward strand.
ACCGTCGAAACGTAAGCGACTAAAACCAGCCCGCTGAATCGTCGGTAAGACAGACTTGTGCTCGCCTTTTTTATCGCGGATGATCGGCGCGAGAATAACGATTTCACAACCAAGACAGGTCGTCGTGATCTGATTGATGATTTCGTCGAGTGAGTATGGCTTTACCTTCTCGCCGCAATTCGGGCAATACGGAATGCCGATGCGAGCGTACAGCAAACGCAAGTAGTCGTAAATTTCCGTAACTGTTCCAACGGTCGAGCGGGGATTATGCGAAGTTGATTTCTGGTCGATAGAAATAGCTGGCGACAAGCCTTCGATTAAGTCGACGTCCGGCTTATCAATCAGCCCGACGAACTGCCGAGCATAGGCCGAGAGCGACTCAACATAACGGCGCTGACCCTCGGCATAGATCGTATCAAAGGCAAGCGACGACTTGCCGGAACCGGACAGACCCGTAATAACGACCAGTTGGTCGCGGGGGATTTCCACGTCGATATTCTTCAGGTTGTGGACGCGCGCGCCCTTGATCCTAATGAAATTGTGCTGCTGCTTAGCGACACTCTTTGAGGGGGTTTTTGAGGAGGGCATATATTTATTTATCTTAACCAGTATACAAGAAAAAATGGGTTATGGCAAGGGTAGGTGCGAGATAAGAAAAACGCCAGACACATTAAGTATCTGGCGTAAATATAAAACATATTTATCGAATCTTCATCTTGGTCTCATGAGTGACTTCTTGGTTTTCTATATCCTTCAAAAGTTCAGCAAAACCCAGCTTCCATGCAAGTGGATTTTCTTTATTCACTTCGCATAAACTTTCGCTGGTTAAATGTTGATCTTCTTCTGGCTTACCAAAACCTATTATTTCTTTGTGACCAATATTACCGTAGTCAACAGAGTAAGGATCCAGCGTTTTTAGCAGCTCATAATATTTTCTTGCCCCTTCTTGGCCACTAATCCATTTAAATAATGTTGCATGTGGGCCGTGGCTCGAAATCATCACAGCCGGCAAACCCTTTGCCTTGGCCGCTGCAAATAACTTGAAACCGTGTACCGATATAGATCTTTCATATTTCATTTGAGCTTCATCTTGATAGTCTTCTTCCTTTTCATCTATTTTATACGGCATTGATCTATCCGTAATCACAGCATCACAGCCATCCAGCAATTCTTCGCCTGTCTTATTGTCCATAGCATAGATGAACTCATACTCACTGTTATTGCCAAAAAATGCTTTGGCTACTTCAATGTTCTTAGGACTGTCGTCTACTACAAGGATTTTCTTTTTCATATTTTTATTGTGGCCCTTGGCCTTTGATTAATAAATTTTAAAAGTAATCTTAATACCTACATAATACACTATTTTAGTATATTTGTCAATAATATCATATAAATAGGCCGTGTATTATCCTATTAGTTTACTTTTAAGCTGTTTTATGCTATCCTGGAAACATGTTCAGTAAAGATTCATACCTCGACGATCTCATTTTGGAGCGCCTTGGCGACGGCCCGCAGGCTATTCCCGACCTCATAGCCGCACTGGCGCAAATTCGCCCCAGCACGACCAAGCAGGCCGTTTATAAAGCCCTGCGCGGCCTGCGCGCTGCTGAGCTTATCGTGCAGACCCGCGGCGAGGCCGCCCTCTCGAGCGTCTGGCTCAAGAAATTAAGCGGCTTCATCCAGAACGCCCAGAAAAACTACCGCCTCGACGATACCCCGAGCGTGGACTTCCTTTCTCTCAAGAACGGCGAAAAGATCACCTATTGGTTTAAGACCTTCGAGGCGACCGATATGTTTTGGGCGCATGCCTTCGACATTCTCTCTGATATCATTCCGCCGGCTGAAGCGATCTATCTCTATAATCCACATGAATGGTTCTTGTTGGCCCGTCCGGAAAGCGAATTATTCTTATTCAACCGTCTTAAAACAATCGGCAAAAAGCTCTATGTCCTGGCCGGGCATCG
>CAYVHQ010000016.1:0-9309 GCA_964451345.1 uncultured Gammaproteobacteria bacterium
TTAAAGGGAAGGCGAGCTGGTATCGCTATAAGAACGGCTTATTTGCCGCTTCGCCGGATTTTCCGAGCGGAACGCGTTTGCGCGTTATTAATCTCGACAATAAGAAATTTGTTGACGTGGTCGTCAATGACCATGGGCCGAACCGCGCTGCTCATCCGACGCGCGTCGTCGATCTTGACGCAGTTGCTTTTGCCCGCCTGGCGCCGCTCGGACAGGGGACGATCAAGGTAGCTATTGAAAAGTTATCAGCGGCCGTGGCGCCCGCCACTCCGGCGACGCCAGCAGTGCCGGCGGTTTCCGGAGCACTGTCAGTCAAAGCTAAATCCGCTGTTGTCCTTAACAGCGCCGACAAAAAAATACTCTGGTCGCGCAATGCCGATCAGGTTGTGCCGCTGGCCAGTCTGACAAAACTGGTTGCTATCCGCACCTTTCTTGATACGAAGCCTGACTTGAAGAAAGTCGTGGCTTATTCCGTTAAGGACGAGCAGCTTAATTATAAGTATGTCGCTCCATCGCAGTCCGGCGCGCTTCATTTAAAAGACAAAGATACTGTTACGATAAAAGATCTGGTGTATTCGTCATTAATCGGCTCAACCAATAATACCGTCGAGACATTAGTGCGCGTTTCCGGCCTGACCCGCGATCAATTCATTAAACAGATGAATAAAAACGTCGCGGCGTGGGGCGCGAAGAAGACGCACTTCGTCGAACCGACCGGCTTGTCAGAAAATAATGTTACGACGGCGAACGAATATGCTATAATATCGAGAGAGGTCTTTATGTCGCCGATTATCGCGACAGCAACAACGCAGCCGAGCTACTCGTTGAAGACGATTAACACAAAAAAAGTGCACAGCTTTAAGAATACCAATCTGCTGGCTCGTGATGCCGGCGCCGGCCTGCTCGGTTCGAAGACTGGCTTCATCAACGAAGCAGGTAATTGTCTCGTTACTAAGTGGCCGACGGCCAAGGATAAGAATGTTATTGTTGTCGTATTGGGCGCGCCAACCCGCCAGGCCAGCATCGATGACACGGCAGCCCTATTAGCCTTCGCTCGTCAGAATATAAAATAGCGCTTGATTTAAACAAGCTTCAACTTCCATGATTCGCCTCGACAATGTTTCAAAAATCTATCACCCGAATATTAAAGCTCTCGATCGGGTTAGTCTTAATATAAAGCCCGGCGAATTTGTTTCGCTCGTTGGACAGTCAGGCACCGGCAAGACGACGCTTGTCCGCTGCATTATAGGCGAAGAGCGTCCAACTGAAGGTAAGATTTCTATCGGCGACTGGGACATCACGCGTATCGGTAAAAGCGAAATTCCTTATTTGCGCCGTCAGGTGGCGGTTATCTTTCAGGACTTCAAACTGCTGCCCAAAAAAACTCTCGGCGAGAATGTCGCCTTTGCCTTAGAAGTGGCCGGTAAGCCGTCACATAAAATAAAAGAGATTGTCCCGCAGGTCATGAAGATTGTCGGACTCGGTTCGAAGATGAAGCGCTATCCGGGACAGGTCTCCGGCGGCGAGCAGCAGCGCGCCGCAATCGCTCGCGCTTTGGTGTACCAGCCCAAAGTTCTTTTGGCGGACGAACCGACCGGCAACCTCGACTCCATCAATGCCCAGGAAATTATCGATCTACTGCTCAAGATTAATGAATTCGGCACGACCGTCGTGCTCGTCACTCATAACCGCGAAATCGTTAATCGTCTTAAGCGCCGCGTTATTACGCTGCATGATGGCCGCGTGATTTCTGATCAGGCAGTCGGCAAATACATTATTTAACCTATGCTTATTTCCCTTGCTCGCACCTTTAAGTTCAGCCTCCAGGATATTTTTCGCAATATCTGGCTGTCGCTTGTCACGGTAATTATTCTGGTTTTGGCGCTCTTTTCAGTTAATATGCTCTTGGCGGTTCAGGTTATTTCCACGGCCGCGATCGACACGGTACGCGATAAGGTTGATGTCAGTTTATACCTGACAGCCGATGCTTCAGAGAGTTCCATTCTCGCCTTACGCGGACGATTGAGCGCTCTGCCGAACGTTCGCGAAGTGGCCTATGTTTCCAAGCAGGACGCCCTGGTTGATTTTCAGGAAAAGCATCAGTCTAATCCGGACGTCATGGATGCCTTACGCCAGCTCGACGGCAATCCGTTGTCCGCCAGCCTCATCATCCGCCCGGCCGATTTTGAAAAGTATGACGATCTCATTACGAACCTCAATAAGATAAGCGACCCGATTATCGAGGCGCGTAATTTCGATGACCATAAGCTGATGCTGGAAAAAATCAACACGATTACCGCCCGTGTCGGCGAGGCTGGTTTTGCCGTCAGTATTATATTTATTTTCATAACTCTGCTCGTCCTCTATAACACGATTCGGGTGGCCATTTACACACACCGCCAGGAAATCGGCATCATGCGCCTCGTCGGCGCCTCAAGCTGGTTTATTCGCGCGCCTTTTTTAATCTCGAGCATCATATACACGATTATCGGCATGTTTTTGGTTACTACGCTGTTTTACTTATTCCTCAATCTTCTGCAGCCGTATCTCGAAGCGTTCTTCCTTAATTACGATTTCAATATCATTGCCTATTTCCAGGAAAATTTCTGGCGCTTCTTCCTCATGGAATTCGCCGGCGCCGCTCTCGTCAATGTTGTCGCCAGCTTTGTCGCCGTTCGAAAATATTCTAATGTATAATTGCTCCATCCTCCCATGCTGACCAACGCCCAGGAAAAATTAATACGTTCGCTTGATTCGAAAAAAGGCCGCCGCGAGGCTGGTCGTTGTTTGGTTGAGGGTGCGAAAAATATTTTGGAATGCGGGGGTTATCTCGATTTTCGGTTTACGCCTGAGGAGACGACTGACTTCGCCTCGCTTGTCGATACGGTAACGCCGCAGCCGGGAGCGGCCGTCGCGCGCATCCCATCGCATAGTCCGGATGAAATAATGAAGAATGACGTCATTGTCGTTCTCGACGGTGTGCAGGACCCGGGCAATGTCGGTACGATTCTGCGCCTCTGTCTCGGTTTTGATGCATCACTTATTCTGATCGAATCCGCTGACCCGGCCAGTCCGAAAGTCGTTCGTTCGTCGGCCGGTGCCTTTTTTAAAACTCCTTGGCTGGAAGTTCCTCGACCCGGCGCCGAAGAAGCCTTGGCGTCGTATAAGGGCTATGCTGTGTACCGCTTAGAAAAAGAAGGAAAGGGTGAGGCGCTATCCTTTACGTCACAAGCTGCGGCTGCGTTGCCGAAAAAAATGATGATTATTGCCGGCTCCGAAGGGCAGGGGATTAAGCTGGACATTGCCGGTACCTCGCTATCTATTCCACATAATCCGGCACTGGAATCACTCAATGTGGCTATTGCAATTGGTCTAATATTAAGCAATATTTACCAGAAAGATTGACTTTTAGGCCAAGATGTGATATAATTATAACATCTGATTTCTTTTAAAAAACTTAAATAATGACGCTTTGGAAATTCTAAAGAATTTGTACCGGATGCCGTTTTCCAAGACTCATAAGAATGATTTCTTGGTAAATGTTTTTTACGGTGATCCCTGGCATTTCTTGGCGATTGCCAAAAAGTGCCAAGGAAAGAGTGATATGCTCGACAGTCATTGCCAGTATATCGGTCGGCTGCTTCTCCAACTCAAAAGCGATATCGTTTGTCAGTCCTGTAAAAAGGCACCGGCGACACGATTCCTCTTTGATTGGAAGACCGAGAAAGTGCTCGGTGGCCATTGCGAAAGCTGCGACGACAAGAAAGAATGTAGCGGTTTTTACCCGATTACTTTCGCTTCCTTGCAATCATTTACGCAAGGAAAGAATTGTTACCAGCGAGTCGCTCGTTTTCTGATGAAAGCTTTCGGTTTCGATAAGGCAGTGGCGCCTCTTAGGAAGATGACCTATCTGCCCGAACCAATGCTGCAAGAAAAGAAAGCAGTTGCCCTCGCTAAGCATCTAGGTTTTAGCGAAGCGCCTGCGCCTCGCGTAAAAGCTGATGATACGGAACGCTCCATTCCTTCAGAGAATCTCATCGCTTCGGCTAATAGAAATAAAGCCGGTGAAGAGACTGTTCTGGAAGAGGAGTACCGACTCTTTTAATTAGTTTCTAGATCTTTTATTGCCCTTCGAACATGGAGGGCTTTTTTTATACAAAAAACGCCCCCGCAAGGGAGCGTTTTTTTGTTCCGGGTGGATTACCAGCGGCTTCCGCCGTTGTTGAATCCGCCGTTGCCGCCTTCGCGGCGAGGAGGACGTTCGGTCATCGGACGAGCTTCAGAAACGGACAACTGGCGTCCGTCGAGCTCTTTTCCGTTGAGCATGTCGATAGCGGCTGCTGCTTCCTCTTCAGTGGACATTTCGACGAATCCGAAGCCTTTTGAGCGTCCGGTCATGCGGTCCATGATGATGGTAGCGGAAGTCACGTTACCGGCCTGCGAGAAGAAATCCCGCAATGCGTCGTCGTTGGAATTGTAAGAAATTCCGCCGACGTATAGTTTCTTTGCCATACTGACGTGTCTCTAATAGAATAAGGTTGTAAGTCGACTTGTCCCGCCTGGGGCGGGCCTGTTCATACTTCGTTTTAGAGACCTTACGGCGCTCGCAACTAGCGTAAGAAACACTTACAATCCCTTACAGGATACCAAGGGCATTTTGGGAAGTCAAGCTTGACTGGGAGCGACACAGCATGGTTAAATACGGCTATAAATTGCTCTTTTAAACTCTTTCAGAAAGGAAAATCATATGCCTTATTCCGTCTTGGTGGCTAGCCATCTCATACTGGCCGTGATGTATCTCGGCCTTTGGCGCTGGCCCGCCGGCCCGTCTAACCGTATTAGGCTTAGACTGTTTCGTATCGGCAGCAGCGCCATCTGTGGCTTTGCAGTAACACTTTCGTTCGTAAGCGCAGAAAGCATTGCGTGGGGACCGCTCCTTGGCTTGGCTGTTTATTATATTGCCGTTTCGGTATATTTCGGACGGTATCGCCGTTATGTCAAAGATATCATTGCGGTGAGCAACGGACAGGCCTGCCTTATCTCAGGTACCGTTTGGGTGCGCCCTGGACAGCAATGGTTCTATTATCCAGACCCGTCTTTCGCGGTCGTCTTGAATCATGGGGAGGATTTTGTCGTTCCCGACGTGAGAGCGGTGCATCTTTGGATACAGTTTTCGCGGCCAGCGATCGCGCGGATATATGAAAACTCCGGGCAAATCAACTATGCGTTACCGAGCGGCAGCACGATTGCTCTCGACAAAGAGCATGAGAGGATTATGCATTCCCGCGCGCGTGCTGTTTTAAAACAGGACAATCGCGCCGCCGGCTTTGCGAGCGGTAATTTTCAGGCTATTCACGAAGCGACGTCGGCGCTGACTAAGGTCTTGGAAGATATTTTCGGTTTCCAGGTGGAGTTTCGCATTACCGATATCGTGGAAAAAAGGTATTCGGTTGATGAAGAGCCGGAGCCTGATGACAACCTGTATGAAAGCGCGGAAGCTAAAAAATATTAAAACTTCTTTAATGCATAAGGCAGACCAATGGTCCGCCTTAATTTTTTTTTATTCTCTTCTTCCGGCTGAGAAATCTAGCGCTTGTAGTTCTGTTCGGCTTGTTCCCAGTTGAGGAGGTTCCAGAAAGCCGAAGTGTATTCGGGGCGGCGATTCTGGTATTTGAGATAGTAGGCGTGCTCCCAGACGTCGAGGCCGAGGACGGGACGGCGGCCCTGCATGAGCGGGTTATCCTGGTTAGGCAGGCCATGGCAGAGGAGGGCGCCATTCTCGTCAGCGCTCAGCCAGGCCCAGCCACTGCCGAAAACGCCGGCGGCCGTTTCGTTAAACTTTTCCTGGAAGGCTTCAAAGCTGCCGAATTGTTCGGTGATGGCGTCGGCCAGCGGCCCGGCTGGGAGAGCGTGGTCGCTCAGCTTGAGCAAGGGCCAGAAGAAGGAATGGTTGAAATGTCCGCCGCCATGATTGCGGACGGCAGCGCGGATGTCTTCCGGGATCGCGTCGAGATTGCCAATCAGCTCGCTGACGGTTTTGTCGCCGAGTTCGGGATGCTTTTCGATGGCGGCATTGAGCTTGTCGACGTAGGTCTGGTGGTGCTTGGAATGGTGCAGCTCCATGGTCCGGGCGTCGATATACGGCTCCAGGGCGTCATAGGAATAGGGGAGGGCGGGTAGGGTATGCATGGTCATAAATAATACATTTATTGATATGTTTAGTATAGCATTAATATTTTACGAGGAACATTAAAGTCAGATAATACGAGCCACTATCATTTGACAAAAGTTGATAGATATGATATAAAATAAACAAAAAAGGAGAAAATGTAATGAAAGGAAAAAATAAATCGGTACTTTCAAAACAATATAGAATAACACCACAGGAACTTCTAGACTTTAACCCGGATATTAATGGGTGCTACAAGTGGCTTTCGGGCATCGATTATGATTTCAATGGAATATTTATTCCGGAGTCACAAGAGTATATTGCCCTTCGCTTAAGAGAGGGGATATTGCTCGATGAGGAAGATGATAAGCGAGGTATTGACTATGTAAGTTACCGTAAGGAGAATGTTTCTTTTATGGAAGCTCTTATTAAGGAACTCATGATTGATAAAGTGTTGGTATATAATGAGAGCGAAGACCTTGCAGGTGATGAAATTTTTATTAGAAGAAAGCCGGAAGTATCTCTTAAAACTCTTATTAAGCGGTTTAATGCTAAAGGAAAAAGAAGAACCGTACAGGGGAGTGTTTTTGATTATTATGTTAAGTATTTTGGGCCTCATCATTGGGAACAAGCGTGGAACTTTCCTTCACTTAGACCCACCTTTGAATTCTTATCCTGTGTTTCTTGATTGGTATGTTTGTAAGCACATCTTTTCTGGTGTGCTTTTTTATTTGAAATCTACATGTACATAAGCTATACTCGCGTTATGCTAAAAAAGCCTAAAAAACGAGTGGTGGTCGGCTTGTCCGGCGGCGTCGATTCATCGGTCGCCGCGGCTCTGCTATGCCAAAAGGGGTATGAAGTCATCGGCGTGTTCATGAAGAACTGGAGCGAAAACGTCGGTGATTTCTGCTGCTCCTGGTCCGAGGACCTTGAGGATGCTCGGCGTGTCGCTCAGTTGCTCGGCATCCGCTTTTACGTCTGGAACTTTGAGAAAGAGTATCGCGAGCGCGTCATCGGCTATTTTTACGACGAGTACGCCGCCGGACGCACGCCCAACCCGGATGTCATGTGCAATAAGGAAATCAAGTTCAAGCTATTCCTGGAAAAAGCGTTGCGCTTCGGAGCGGATTTTGTCGCAACCGGACATTACGCTCGCGTGAAAGAGCGGGCGGGGGAGTATCGGCTTCTCAAAGGCAAAGATTCGAACAAGGACCAAAGTTATTTTCTTAATACGCTCGGACAGGCGGAGCTGAGTAAAGCACTATTTCCAGTCGGTGATTATAAGAAGCCGGCAATTCGCTTGCTTGCCAAGAAATTCCAGTTGCCGACCTTCGCGAAAAAGGATTCTCAGGGCATTTGCTTTATTGGTGAAGTGGACATCAAGACCCTGCTTAAGCAGCGTCTTAAACCGAAGCCGGGAAATATTATTGATCCGGCCGGTCATTTAATCGGCCGACATGACGGCCTGCCGTTTTATACCATCGGGCAGCGCGGCGGCTTAGAGATACAGGGCCCGGGCCCATATTACGTCGTCGGAAAAAATAAGAAAAAAAATATAGTCATTGCCAGCAATGATCCGGAAGATGTGTTGCTCTGGCGTAGTGAATGCCTAGTGAGTCCGGTGCACTGGACCAGAACGCCGGCGCCGGAGGGAGAAATCGAGGTGACGATCCGTTATCGTCATGCCCCGGTCAAAGCGGTTATCTGTTATCAGGGCAATGATCTGCGTGTCCATTTCGCCGAGCCGCAGCGCGCCATCACGCCGGGGCAGTCAGCGGTTTTTTATAAAGGGGAAGAGTTGCTGGGCGGAGGAGTAATCGATGAGATTATGTAAGGTGAGCCGCAGCTTGTTGTCTATATCTAAATACCTGAAACGCCTCGTCACAATGACGAGGCTTTTAGAGAGGCGGTAATGAATGACTAGATTACCTTCTGTCCGCGGATGAGGCGGATGAGGATAGCGATAATCGCAATCACCAGCAGCACGTGAATGAAACCGCCGATAGTAAATTTCGTCACCAGGCCGAGCAGCCAGAGGATGAGCAAAACGACGGCAATTGTGTACAACATATGGGCTCATTAATGAATAAATGGGATTCGCAATAATAATACGTCCTCGCCCGCGAACCGTTACAGTCAGGCGGGAGACTGGAAACTTATCTCTAATACGGTATACTTAAGACATATGAACGTATGGGGAAAGGGGGTGACCTATGAATAATCGATTATTGGGCCTATTGTTAGGGGCGATCCATTTTGTGCTCGGCATTGTTGAAGTTTTCCTGAGCGTGCGTTTCTTGCTGAAGATTTTTGGCGCAAACCCGGCTAATGCTTTTACGGCTTTCGTGTATGAATCAACGACGCCGCTGCTTGATCCGTTCCGTAACATATTCCCGACCCAGACTTTTCATGGACACTACGTCCTGGAATTCTCGACGCTTTTTGCCGTTATCATTTACGCCTTAGCCGCGTACCTATTGGCCGAGTTGGCCAGCTGGATTGGACGGGATATCAAAGATTAATTAATCCGGCCTGCGCCGCAACTCTATGACTAAACACTCCGTCAAGGGGCCGCTTCTTGTTTTTGCTTCGGCGCTTCTTTTTGGCAGCTACGGGGTCTGGGCAGTTTTGCTCGGTTCCGGCTTCGGCGTATTCTTTCAGGGCTATGTCCGATCCTTTCTTGTTTTGTTGATCTTAGTGCCGATTGCCTTTGTTAGAAAGGCGTGGAAGCCTTTAGGTAGGGGTGATTGGCGGGCCTACGCCTGGTGCTGTGGTTTTGGTGTCTTTACGCAAGCGCCGCTGTACTACGCATTTCAGCATTCCGGGGTCGGTATCTCGAGCCTGATGTTCTTCTCAGCACTTCTGATTACGTCTTATATTGTCGGTTTCGTCATGATGAAAGAACGGGCTACGACTGTGAAAGTAGTCTCTCTTGTTCTGGCGATCGTCGGGCTGGCCTTCACCTTTTTTAAATCGGTGGAGATTTATTCTTTGGCCGCATTGCTGTTAGCGGCGCTTAATGGCGTTGCCAGCGGCGGGGAAGTGGCCACGACGAAACTCGTTCCGGAAAAGTTTTCTGCCTTGCAGACGTCAATTCTGATTTGGGGTTCAATATTTGTGACGCACCTGATCGCGTC
>CAYVHQ010000016.1:9319-16940 GCA_964451345.1 uncultured Gammaproteobacteria bacterium
AGCCGGCGAGACGCAGATAGTTCCGGCTTTGGATATTCATTGGCTAGCCATGCTCGGCTTTACGGCCGCCGGCTTACTGGCCTTTTGGCTGGTGATTGAGGGTTTTAAATATGTTGAGGCGTCAATCGGCGGGCTAATCGGCCTCTTGGAAGTAGTAGCGGCAATTGCTTTTGGCGTGTTGGTCTTTCATGAGCGGATCACCTGGCCAATACTTATCGGATCGTTGCTTAACATTGCAGCTGCGGCGTTGCCTTATTTTAAAAGAAAAGGGAGTGTTGCCTAGGCCGGCTGCTGCCGCTGGGTCTCACTTGACTTTGCGGGGCGGATATAATGTAATTAACGTATGGAAAACAACACAGGCATTGTTGCCGCGTATCAAAAATATATTCGTGTCATGGTTGATTTGCTTACCCGTAAGCGGAAAGTGATCGCCGATTTTCGGCAGCGTCTTGAACAGCGCAAGATCGAGGAGCTGCGCAACGAGATTAAGAAACTTTAAATAACAGTATGCCATCTCTAGAAAACGAAGTTAATGAATTAGAGTCTGAAAAGGGCGAGAATAAGGCGGAGCGCGTAGCCGATTCTCCGGAAGAGGAGTCGATTGAAGATATGCAAGAGCGTATGGCGGCTGAGGCTGATACTATGCGCAAACAAATGGAAGAGTTTGCTAATCCGGACAGCGTTGTCGAGGAAGTCAGCCATGATGTCGACTTGCCGAAAGAAGTAGCCGAGGAAGAAGCTAAGGCTATGGGGCTAGAGGAAAAGCTCGATGAGATAAAAACGGAAGAGAAACAGGCGGAAAGCGAACTGACCGAAGCAACCATCAATGCCGGTCCGGCGCGTCCGCCCGTGCCGCCACTTAAGGCGGAGCAACCTTCGGTCGCCGATCAGGAAAAATTAGAGCAGGAGCTGAAGCTGAAGACCGAGAAATACAATAAGTTTCGGGACCAGGTCATGATGGAAATAAAAAAGAAGGCGGAGTCCCCTGAAAATCCGGTTAATAAGCTTGATAAGGAAGTGGCTAAGCGGTTATGTATTGAAGCTGGCGAGAGCGATTTTGAGCAAAGGCTTAAGCAGAGCGGTTTGGACGAGGAAAAGTTCCTTGCCATCATGCCTGATTTGTATAAAAAGGGTACGGTTTCCCCTGATGATTATGCTAATTATATTGCAGGGCAGGCTTGGAAAGGGAACAATCTTAATTTTGAAAAGATTAGCTCAATCATCGAGAATACGCCGGCGGAAATAATGATAAATTCCTTCCAGGCAAATGGTTTCTTAAAAAACGCCCTGAATACATGGTGGCAGAAATCTGATGAAAAAATCAAGGGGTATTTGGCGGATACGAAAACGCAAAACAATGGTGACGTGCGGATAGCGAATCCCGAAGCGGCTCTGAAGCTGGCCGCTAGCATGTATCGATTCACGGACAAGGGCGAAGCTACCAAGAAGGAAATGAAAACGATTGCCGAAGATTACGTGAAATCATATCTTAATTACAACAGATTGGCGAGCAAGGTGGGCAGTGGTCGCGACCTTATGGCCGTTGAGAATCTTTTTGAAGGTGGTTTTGCCGGGGAGGCGTCGATGATTTTGAAAAAAGCCATCGAAAAACAGGCCGTGAGCGGTGATTATGTTGTTGAATTGCAAGAAAAGGGTTACTTGACCAATGACCAGGCCAGGGACTTGCTGGATACGCCAGGCATGCTTAAGGGCTAGCATGGATCGGATAGAACAAAAGGACCGGCCTAAGCCGGTCCTTTTGTTCTATAGTAGAAATCAAATATCCAAGTTTTCCACTTTCTTCGCATGTGTTTGCGGGGAGCGACGTCGCCGCCCATCAACATGTCGAACGTTTCGGAGGCGAGAGCCGCATCGGTCACGGTAACGCGCTTCATAAGGCGCTGCTTCGGATCCATGGTCGTTTCCCAGAGCTGTTCCGGGTTCATTTCACCAAGACCCTTGTAGCGCTGGATGGAAATTTTTCCGGCTTTGGCTTTCGGGCTCTCTTCTTCGGTGTTGGCGTCAGTAGAGGACTCTTCCCCATCTTCCGGCGTTTCCACGACCTCAGCAACCTCGGTTGCCGGCAGCCCCTTAGTTAGTTCGGCCAGAATCTCGGCCTTTTCTTCGTCGGAATAGGCATAGCGAATGGCGGAGCCTTTCTTAACCTGATACAACGGTGGCTGGGCAATGTACAGATAGCCGTCTTTGACGAGGTCGGTAAAGTGGCGGAAGAAGAGGGTAAGAAGCAGTGTACGGATGTGGGCACCATCGACGTCGGCGTCGGTCATGATGATAATGCGGTGGTAACGGAGCTTTGTAATATCAAACTGGTCGTCGATGTTTGTGCCGAGGGCGATGACCAAGTTTTTAATTTCGTTGTTAGCCAGCATCTTGTCGAGGCGGGCCCGTTCAACGTTAAGGATTTTTCCGCGCAAGGGGAGTATAGCTTGAAAGCCGCGGTCGCGGCCCTGTTTAGCGGAGCCACCGGCGGAGTCACCCTCGACGATATACAGTTCACATTCTTCTGGATGTCGACTGGAGCAGTCGGCCAGTTTGCCGGGCAACGTCATGCCTTCGAGGGCGCCTTTGCGCAGGATGTTGGCGCGGGCGCTACGGGCGGCCAGGCGGGCCAGTGCCGACAGGGCACACTTGGCGACAATCGCTTCGGCTTCGCGGGGATGTTCTTCCAGGTAGGTATTAAAGGCTTCGCCCATGACCTGCTCGACATATGTCTTCATTTCGGCATTGCCGAGCTTGTCCTTGGTCTGGCCTTCGAACTGCGGATCGCCGAGCTTGACGCTGATGATGGCGGTTAAGCCTTCGCGGACGTCTTCACCGGTCAAATTCTCATCCTTTTCTTTAAGGAGATTCTTGGCGCGGGCATAGGTATTGAGGGTGCGGGTCAGAGCCGTACGGAAACCGACAAGGTGCGTACCGCCGCCGGCGTTGATGATGTTGTTGGCGTAGGCCTGGACGTTCTCGTTAAAGCCGTCGTTATACTGCAGGGCGACTTCGATGCGGCAGTCATTGATTTCCTTATCAACATAAAAAATCGTTTCGTTCTTGACGCTGTTATTGCGGTGCAGTGCCTTGACGTAGGTTTTGATACCACCTTCGAAGTAGAAGGTAAACGATTTAGGGGAATGTCCCTCGCGCTGATCATGGAGATGCAGCGTAATGCCTTTGTTGAGATAGGCCTGCTGCCGCTGTCGGTCGAGAATCTTTCCCCAGTTGAACTCGACGTCAGGGAAGATGGATGGATCAGGTTTAAAGGTAATAATCGTGCCATGCTTTTTAGTCGTGCCGACGGCGGAAACCTTTTTTACCGGTACGCCGACTTTGTATTCCTGCATCCAGATTTTTCCTTCTTTGTGAACTTCCGCTTTCATGTAGGTGCTCAGCGCGTTGACGACGCTGGCGCCGACACCGTGCAGACCGCCGGAGACTTTGTAGCCGCCGCCGCCGAATTTTCCGCCGGCATGCAGGGTGGTCATGATTGTTTCCAGGGCTGAGACTTTAGTGGTCTTGTGCATGTCGACCGGAATACCGCGTCCGTTGTCTTCGACCGAAACCATGCCATTTGGCAGAAGGGTGGTGGTAATTTCATCAGCAAAGCCGGCCATGGCTTCGTCGATGGAGTTGTCGACGATTTCTTTAATAAGATGATGAAGTCCTTCGGTTGAGGTTGAACCGATGTACATTCCGGGACGCTTGCGCACCGGGTCAAGCCCTTCGAGGACGGTGATCGAATCGGCACTGTAGGTATCGACCGGTTTTTTGTTCTTGTCTGGCATGGGAGTAGTGGTTTAAAAAGGCCCCGTCAGGAGGCGTATTGTATAGGGAAATTCTAGCATTTCGCCGGTGGATTGTCGAGGCTGTCCCTGATTATCATTCTTGTTCTCGCTCCATTCAGGATTTTTCATAATATGCTATACTTAAGCCATATTTATGTTTATTGATCACACCCCCTCTATCCAGCCGACCCCGCCGGTAACCGAATCAACACCGCTGCCGGTAAGCCTGCCTTGGTGGAAGCGCCGCCGAACGATTATACTGGCAGCTAGCATTTTTGGGCTGGTAATTATTGCAGCGGCCGTGTGGTTCTTCTTGTTCCGTCAGCGTCCGTCGGCTCCGGTTAAAGAACAGCCTGACCCGGCACAGAGTATTCTTCCCGGAAATCTCCAGCCCAGCAAAAATGATACGGAGGGGAATGGCGGCGTTGAGGATTTTAAAGGAGAAAATATCACCTTTGGTTCTTTCTATAAGCCGCTTGATAAGGAGCTGTCTATTAAACTCAAGGCGGTTTCTTTGCCGCTTAATGCCAAGCGTGATATCTCTAATTTTTACGAAGTTTCACGTAAGGTCAGTCTCGATGCGGCGGTTAGTTCTTTGAATGCTAATGGCTTTGCCCTAACCGACATGCCTTTTTCCGAGACCAAGGCCGATTTTTTCGGAACCTATGCCCAGCTGGGAAAGAATGGCATTCCTTTGCTTATCAGTTCTGATTTTCTGGCATATTATTATCAGAACTCCCTAAAAGAAATTTATAAGGACTTAGAAGCGTCATATTTTTATGACAGCGTCTGGAAGGTGAATAAGCAGCTCTTCGACGCAGCGAATAGCCGTTATCAGGAACGCCGACAGAAACTGGGCGTTAGCAATGATCCGCTGCTCGAGGCGGAGCGGCTCGAGGCGAGTTATGCGGCCGTAGCCCTGACCTTGCTCGCGCCGACGGCTGACCAGCGCACCTCCACAGAAGATCTCAATGATGCCACTCGCTTCAAGCCGAGTGAAGCCCAGCGTTATCAGTTTACGGTGCCATCTTACCTGGCAGATGACGTCGCCAAGGAAGTGGCGTTGATTCGTGGTGCAAAACAGACAGCTAAGTCGCCGCTATTTTTGTATGCCCGCGACTATACCGTCTTCCGAACTCCGGCTGAATACGCTTCGTCGGCTCAGCTTAAAAACTTTTACGCCGCCAAGATCTGGCAATCGACCCTTTTTCCTCTTTCGTACCGTTCAGCCGCCTGCGCCGACTGTCTGCTTGATAAGGATGATTGGACGATTGATCAGACCGCTGCTTTTTTGCTGGCGGCCGATATGGGCTCGAGCCAGTCTTTGCGCAATGAGTGGGCGCGGATATATAAAGTGATGGGTTACTTTAACGGTTTGCGCCGGGATCTGACCTACCTTGATTACGAAGCGGTTCGGGCCGAGTCGTTCCCGGGAAAATCGGTTGAAGAAATTTTTTCTACTAATGCTTTTGCTAGTTTAGAGGGAATGGTTAAAAAGCTGGCCGCCTTGGACTTCCCGCCGGCTGAAGGCGGAGTCGACCGTTCGATAGCTTCTCAGAAAAAAGATATCGGCCTGCGGCTGCTCCAAACTTCCTTCTCGCCTGAACCCTATCTCTACAGTCGCCTAACCTTCTCGGCTGTTGGAAATCATAATAAGCCAGATTATGATCGAAGCCGTGGTCAGTACCTCAGCGCGTGTGTGAACCAGAAAGACAAAACGACGTACCGCTGTAAAGGTATCGGTTTTGATATTCTCGCGGGCGCCGTTTCCCTTACGCCAGCCTCTGTGTTCATCAGCGACAATCTTAATTATCGGGGATATGCTTCGGCACGCGCGGCTCTTGCCCGGGAACTGGGCTCTTTTACGGTTGATGCCTGGCACTCAACGGCTTTTTGGACTTCTTTGGACATCTCTCGTTCTTTGCTGAAAGAGGACCTGCCGGCCCTGCCGTATGCCCGCACCAAATCCTGGGATGACCGCCAATTGCAGCTTGGCTTATCGTTCATGACTTCTGTCAGCCTGCCGCTCGACCAGTGGGAGTCAAACCGCTCCACGGCTACTAATCAGCTCGGTTCGGCGCAAAATGCCGAGCCGCTAGCCTATGTCGAGCCCGGCCAGGCTCTTATTGATGAGCTGAATGCCAATACCGATATGCTCTTTAAGACGTTGGCTGCCTTGGGAGTTGTTAAGAATGACGATATTCCCTTTAGCGAGCTGAAGGCTACTTTAAGCGGTGTTCGTGATTTGTCCCGTAAGGAATTATCGGGTGAAGCGCTCAGTGCTGATGATGCCCGTTTCTTGGCAGACTTGGCCTTCAGTCACACGCTTGGCAAGGCAGGTCCGAAAAATACTACTATTGCTTTCACGGAGCCAGGCACAAAGCAAGTTCGTACAACGAAGCACTCCATCGCGCCCCTCAAACTTATGTGGCTTGTCTACGAACGCGACGGCCGCAAGGTATTGGCGGCCGGACCGGTCTTCAGTTATAAAGAAGAATAAAACAGTATGGCATTAAAGAATCCGAAAAAGAACAGCATTGACAGCGAGGTTAGAGATTACCGCGACGAGGATGGGCTGTCTACCAGACAGCTCGACTGGGGCTTGCGCTTCATCCGTTATCGGAAGACAGCTGTTGTATTCCTAATTTGGTTTTTGGCGGGCGCGGGCATAGGTACGCTTGGTTACTCGCTTTATTCTTTCGCTCATTACCTGATAGTCGGCCGGGCACAGGATAAGCAGGTATATGAAGATCTTACTACACAGCCCCTGACATCAAGCGGCCGGTCAACCGATGTGCCTTTGTCGTATCCGCAGCCTCTTGTCTTGGCCAACGCCGGCAGTCGGGGAGATATCGTCGTGCCGGTGACTAATCCTAGTCTACGTTCGGTGGCGCGTTTTGACTATCATTTCGTGGTCAACGGTGTTGATACCGTTTCTCGCCGCGATTTTATCTTGCCGGGTGAAATGAAATACCTCAGCGCCCTCGGTCGCGAAATGCCAGCCGGCACGAGCGATGTGAGTTTGGTAATCGAAAATTATTCCTTGCAGCGGATCGACGCTCATACTATTCCTGACTGGAATGCCTATCGGTCCCAGCGTCTTAATTTCGCAATTGCCGATACTGTTTTTGTTCCCGGAACGAGTAGTGGTTTAACGGAAAAAGTGAACGTTAATGAAATGAGTTTTTCTATCACAAATAACAGCCCCTACGGATACCGCAGTTTACGGTTGATACTTATTCTGAAAAGCGGCGGCCAGGTTGTCGCCGCCAATGACTATACCCTGGAAAACTTCCGCTCCGGCGAGAAGCGCTCGCCCCGGCTCGGCTGGTCCGGTAATTTGCCGCGGGTCGATAGCATTGAGGTCGTGCCCGATCTTGATCTTCTTGATACCAGCGCCTATCTCAAGTACTCCCTGCGTTAATCTGTCATGAAAACTATCATTGCATTCTTACGGCGAATTGACTGGTTCATACTTGGACCGGTTGTTATTTTACTCTGTTTCAGTTTGGCTGAGATATACAGCATCAGCCTCGGCCAGTCCGGGGCCGATTTGCTGTTTTTTCGCAAGCAGGCCTTTTTTGCCGTAGTGGGGCTCGGCGTGTATTTCGTGTTCGCCGCCATCGACTATCACCGTGTCTTCAGTTACTATAATTATCTTTATGCCGCCGCCATTCTCTTTCTTGTTCTCGTGTTGTTATTCGGTGCCACCATCAACGGTACGCGCGGCTGGTTCTATATCTTTGGTTTCGGTATCCAGCCGGTAGAACTCGTCAAGCTCGCTTTGTTGGTTACGGTTGCCCGTTATTTTTCAAAATCATCGATTG
>CAYVHQ010000016.1:16950-18669 GCA_964451345.1 uncultured Gammaproteobacteria bacterium
GGCAGCTCTTCTCTTTTTTATCTGGCTGGCGCTGGTGGCGGCAGCCGGTTTTCCAAAAAAATATTTAGCCTATATCGCCATAGCGCTGGTAATTGCCCTCGCCTTTGCCTGGCAATTTGTTTTTAAGGATTACCAAAGACAGCGTCTCATTACCTTTATTAAGCCGTCAGCCTCCTCGACTCAGTATAACGTCAAGCAGGCAATTATTGCCGTCGGTGCCGGTGGATTGTATGGCCGGGGACTAGGATTCGGCTCCCAATCCCAGCTTAAATTTCTTCCTGAATCCAATACGGACTTTATTTTCGCGGTTATTGCCGAGGAATTAGGACTCATTGGCGTTGCGGTGGTCATTGGCTGTTTTGCTGTCTTGCTGTTTCGCCTGGTAGTTGTTTTACCTTCAGTACGCAGCTATTTCGGCTCATTATTCATTGTCGGCGGCGCGGGCTTGATTTTTATCCAAATGTTTATTAATATTGGTATGAATATGGGCATATTGCCGGTTGTCGGCATTCCCTTGCCCTTTGTCAGCTATGGAGGCAGCGCTCTCCTGGCTTATCTGGCCTTGACGGGAATCATGCAGAGTATCGTCAGCCGTTCGACCGCCAAGCGCTAAAACCCTAACTAATTAAGGAAATCTATGTCTGAAAAGATCAATTTGAACGCCATTGTCCGCGAGGGAAAACTGGCCGATATCAAGGACTCTATCGCCGGTGTCGTCTATGGCTCCGGTAGCGAAAATATTTCATTGGCGGTTAAGCGCAATGAATTTGAAGGTGTCTTCGCCACTTCCGGTGAATCTGGCTTGGTTATGCTTAACATCGATGGCAAAGGCGAAGTGCCGGTCATTATCAAAGACCTGCAGTTTGACCCGGTCAAGCATCGCATCATTCACGTCGATTTCTACAAAGTAAACATGAACGAAATGGTTTCGGCCGAAGTATCGCTTAACTTTGTCGGCGAAGCGCCGGCTGTTAAGTCTTTCGGCGCCATGGTTGCTACGCATTTCGATACGTTGGAAATCGAATGTCTCCCAGGCGACCTGATGCAGAAGATGGATATCGACCTGTCTCATCTTGAGAACATCGGCGATGCCATCCATGTTTCCGATATCAATCTCCCTAAGGGCATTACCATCAAGAACGATCCGAGCGAGATCGTCGTCCAGGTTGTCGAACCGTCCAAGGCTGACGTCATCGCCCCGGTTGTTGCCGCTGAAGCTGTTCCGGCTGAAGGCGCTGCTGCTCCGGCGGCTGACGCTAAGGCCGCAGAACCGAAGAAGGACGCACCTAAGAAATAATTCGCCTACTGAGACCTCGGTTTGAGGTTAAAGGAAGAAACAAAAAATTCCTCCCCTTAGGAGGGTTTTTTGTAATAAAAAAGCCAGTCGTGAGACCGGCCTTAATTCGTCTGCAAATCTTATTGCTGAAATTGCGGAGCTAAGGGGATTAACGTTCGCTTGAATAGTTGATACTCAAGAACAAGCAAAAATATCTTCAGATAATTTCCTTTAGTCATCTTGCGCTTAATGGGCGATTTTAATTCCTTTTCGAGTTTATCAAAGATTTGTTCTTTGGCGTCGCATGCTTCAAGATATACATCGGCTTTCCCGCCGAGGTATAAGCTGGCCTCGCCGTAGCCAGATTCCGAGAGGTTGATCTCGGAAGGGAGGACTGAGAAATGGATGTCCATGACACTCCCGTTCTCGGCTACCATTGGCGT
>CAYVHQ010000017.1:0-17968 GCA_964451345.1 uncultured Gammaproteobacteria bacterium
ACCGATCGCTTCAGCGATATATTTTTGCATATGCAAAAAGCTTAATAATAAGTACCTTAATTATCGTACTTTTTGCAAAATGCAGCAAGAGCCTAACTGCTGGCCACTAAAGGACGAGTTAGAATATAAAAAAATAAATCCCCCATACGTGTAGAAGGATTTATTCTATCCGTAAGGGGGATAAGGGAGGGAGAAAGGGAGGCTTAACGCATAGTGGCTTCATAATCGCACAGTCGAGGCTTGCGTCCAGCCGTTTCACATGGATGCGGCTCGATTGCCTCAAACTTTTCCCGAGGAGTCTCGTCGTGCAAGATTCCTTTAATGATAGGAATAAGATCTTTATGCAGGTACTCTTTGCCGTGTACGATGCAAAAAAGATCATTTCTTCTTCCACGCAGGTCATAACGACGTAGCAAATCATTAAAGTCGGTTGAACTCAACTGCTTAAAGGTAATTGGCTTAGGAACATACGCCCTGAATTCTATCGCCGTAGACCAGATTGTATCATCCGGCATAGCGAGTTCCTTAGCTGCCTTTTGGCAAAATAGTTCGATGAACTGCGGTCCCACATACAGGTTAAAACCCCTTTGGGAATACCACGAAGGATCCACCTGCGGAATGAGCTCGTCAATGATCCGCCTGCCCGCGCCGTTTTTTTATACCGGCTTTGCTGATCATCGCCGGACGAGTGAGCCAGCCCTGCAGAATAGTCGAGTGTCTATTAGCCACCTTTTCTCCTTTTTAAGTTTATTTGATTGCTCCAGCTTCAGCCTTTCTGAAACCAAGGCAATCAAATAAACTAAGCTATCAAGGAACGATAAAGGAATATATCACTTTTTGTGATATCTGTCAACTAACGGAAAATTCCCTGCCGGCGGAGTCCAGCGATTAGGCCCGAACTGTCAGTTCGCTGACAATCTGAGCCAGACTCTCGATTTTTTTCCCAGCAGCGTCCGGGACCATATCTTCCATGATGATTTCCGCCCGTTCCAGGCCCTCTTCCAGTTTCATTTTTCCGCCCGGCGCCAAGGCGACAAAGCTGACCCGGCCATCACGCTCATCAGTCAACCGACTAACCAAACCGATTTTTTCCATGGGCAGAAGCAGTCTGGTTATGCCTGAAGCGGTAAAGCCGATCCGTTCAGCCAACTCGCCGCGGCGCATTTTAAGCTCCGGCGCATTGCTCAAATGATACAGGATAATGAACTCATTGAAACTAATACCGTTAAGACTGGCATCAAGCCGGCGGGACATGGTCGCCTGGAGCTTGGCCAGAGCGACAAAAAAGGATAGTGAAGATGATAGCTTCATATATTACATTTACTTGAATAATAATTCACATATCAAGTATATATCAAGTTAATGATCATGTCAAGAGAAATCTCTTTGAATTTTTCTAAGCCGTCAGGCGAAGACTGGGGACGAGCCGACCTTCCAGTCCAAGCAGCGAAGATATCGTTTCATGGTCAATGGCCATGATGTCGCTTCTCCTCTCCCCTTCCCGATATAGGATGCGATAAAACTCAGGCATCATCAGACTGGCAGCCTCCCGTAGGGTTATTCGCTGAGCATTATCGCAGTATTCTCTAAATGATGTCGTATCATTATATACTATAAAATCAAGCCCGGTCGCCGGCAGTAATTTTTTGTCAGAAGCGACAGTTCCGAGAATCAATTCACCACAAAAGCCTTGGCTAAAAATCTTATCTTGTTCCTGGGAATCGAGACCGAACAGCGTCTTGTAGGCGGTCATAATCTTGCCCAGATAATCAACCTGACTGAACCCGCCGAGACATTTTACTCCGTAGTAGCCAGCCAGCGTAACCAGACAGAGCATCATACGTGGAATCAGCTCCCGGCCGTCAATGAGTTCCTTGATTTTTTCCGGGGTTAACGGAATGCGGTGCGCGCCGTCCAACGACAGCAAATCATCGCCTTCTCGCTGCAGCGGAATGCGAACTCGTGAATGAGGCGGAAAATACCAAAAAAGATAGGTTCCCTTGTGCTCGGCGGTTGAAAAAGCGCCGGGAATACCAGCAAAGAGCTCCATGATACGCCGGGATATATCGGCGTCAAATATAAAAGCGTGCAATTCCGTAGGGCTCGTCAAATGATACTTTTTTAAGAGGTTCAAGACGATATCTTCTTGTTGGAGATATATCAGCTGGGGCAGCGCCGTCTCGCTGGCCGAAAAGAATCTCTGCCAGAGTAACGAGTTGGTCAGAGCGAGCTGTTCGGAAAAATATGTTCGTTCTAAAATCCGGAACTGATCGTACACGTCCATCAGAACAGATTCGAGCTTCGCGGCGATAGCTCCAGAGTATTTCTGCTGCCTGCAGCCGGTTTCAATCTTTTGGCGAAATTTTCCGATATCTTCTGTAGTAATCGCCCGAAAACGGAATACCGGCGAAAGATGGTCTGAAGCCGAAAAAAAATTAAACCGTACTTCTTCAGTCCCCAAGCTGTCAGGCAGATGACAGAATAGACTGTGCGGCCAGGAGGAATTATTCAGTGAAATATTGCCACAGGCCAAAACTATTGTATTCTCATGATTCGTATCACGGCCGCCCACGTACGGAAGGGCTGACATAATATCTCCGTTAATAAAAAACGGGTGATTAAGAATACCTAAATGATCAGTCGTCGAAACGTAATAATAATGCCGCAACTGTCGGGCGACGCTTGCTCCGGTCGCTTCCCCAAAATATCCCGTAGCTGCCTGTGCGACTTCGCCTATGAACTCCTCCTTCCGGGAATCAGGCGTAATCTGTTCATTAATCCGCAGCGTT
Organism: uncultured Gammaproteobacteria bacterium; assembly: GCA_964451345.1. Lineage (GTDB taxonomy): Bacteria > Patescibacteriota > Patescibacteriia > Patescibacteriales > Patescibacteriaceae > Patescibacterium. The sequence goes on from CAYVHQ010000017.1 coordinate 2,790, forward strand.
TCCGCATACTGCGCTACCGATTCATGGCCGTGCCTATCCAAGACCTCGCCCAGGCCGGGTCGACGTAAAAAAACCGCTTCTTGCAAGGCCTGATAGTTCCGTTCGATTGTCATTGATACAGTATATCAAACAAAACCTCTGACGATGTAATAAATACCCAAAAATGTTGTATTATATAAGCAACCACTCTACCGTATGGAAGAATTACCTGACGAAACGATCGCCAGACAGGTGCAAAATGGGGATATAAAAGCATTTAAGACCTTAGTGGAACGGTACGAGCCGAAAATGCTCCGCTACGCCAAAAGGTTTGTTTTCGGCTATGAAGATGCTCAGGACGCCGTCCAAGATATTTTCATAAAGGCCTACCGCAATATCAAGAGCTTCGATACAGACCGCCGCTTCTCTCCCTGGATATACCGCATCGCGCATAATGAACTCATTAATCTGATAAAGAAAAAAGGCCGCGAACCCGTTTCCTTCTTCGACCCCGACACCCTCTTCCCCCACCCAGCTACCGAAACCACACCGCAAAATGACCTAGAAGAAAAACAATTACGTCAGGCGCTCGATCATTTGCTTGGCAAACTCGATCCAAAATACCGCGAACCGCTCATCCTCTATCATTTCGAAAACATGGACTATCAGCAGATTGCCGATATCATGCATATCCCCTCCTCAACCGTCGGCATACGTCTGAAACGAGGCCGTGACCAGCTCCGCCGCCTCAATGAATCAACCCCCTCTTTATGACCTCTGAACAACCGCGCAAAACCTCACTCAGCGACAGCGTCCTCGAAGCCATCGAGTCCGGCGAAGTGAGCATGCGCCCGAAATGGCAATTTGTCCTGACAGTTAGCCTATGGACGCTCGGAACGGCGCTCGCCGGACTGACGCTCGTCTATCTCTCCAGCTTCATCGTCTTCGCCCTGCGCCAGAACGGCAGCTGGTTCGTTACCGGTTTCGGCAGCGAAGGTTGGCGCGAATTCCTTATTTCCATGCCTTGGCTGCTCGTGGCAATTACGCTTATTTTCCTTGCCCTCCTGGCGTATCTCGTTAAACGCTATGCCTTTGCCTATGCCCGACCGCTCCTTTATTCGGCTGTCGGCATCATTCTCGTTGCCGGTCTCGGCGGGTTTCTCATTGCTCTCACTCCCCTTCACTCCGGATTAATGGGCGAGGCCATCGAATACCGCCTGCCGCTCGCCGGCGGCGTCTATCGTCAATACGGCGGCCGCAATCCAGGAAAGATTGTTACCGGTATTATCGTCGAGAAAAACAACACTGGCTATACCATATACGACCAAGACAAAGAGCTGCTTATGGTACTCATTACTCCTTATACTAAAATGCCGCCGAAGATTCCCGAACTGCGCGATTTCATCGTCGTTCTCGGGGAGCGCCATGGCGATATCGTCGAGGCGCACGGTATTAAATGCCTGAGCGGACAGCGCGGCGTGCGTCCGATGACGCCTCCGCGCGAAGATCAGCGTCCTGAACGGGTATTTTAATGACTGTGAAATAAATTGGCCAGGCGCTTGTAATACTAAGTGAGAGCATCTTTTCTCTCTCCAAAAGGTCGGGCTCTCGTTTATACACAACTAACGCCATGCCTATGAATAAAAAGATCATTTCATTCGCCATCCTTCCCGTCCTTGGCATCGTCCTTGTCGGCGGAGCTAATATCGCGTTAGGCGCGACTCGTACCGACCATGCCAAGCCTTTGGATGGAATAGCGACCGCGATCGCAGCTAAGTTTAACCTGAATTCCGTCGAAGTCCAAGCCGTCGTTGACCAAGCAATGGCTGCGCAAAGGACCGAAATGGAAGCACAGCAGGCAAAAAACTTCAGCGAACGCTTAGCTACAGCGGTTAGCGAGAAAAAGCTAACGCAAGCGCAAGCCGACCTTATTATCGCCAAGCAGGCGGAATTAAAAACCGCTCGCGAAAGCGCTAAGGACCAAACCCCCGCCCAGCGCTTGGCAGCCATGAAAGAACAAATGGCTTCCTTGAAAAAGTGGGCAACGGACAACAAAATCCCCGAGGGATATATGATGTTCGGTAGCCGCCCAATGGGTCCCGGAATGGATAAAGGGCATAATGGCCAGCATGGGCCAAGGGGCTTTGAAATGAACAAACGCGTCTCGCCCGAGACAATCAAATAATCCTTACAATCCAATAAGCTCATAACCCCAGCAAAAAACCAGGCTCTGCCTGGTTTTTTGTATGCTTCCACATTCTTCCTTCGCTCAGGTATGCACAGACGCTTACTCCGCAATAAAGCCGCCCGCCTGTAATTCCCACAAATGCTTATAGATACTTTTCTCCTGAGACAATAATTCATCATGGGTTCCCTCCTCGGCAATATTGCCGTCTTTAACAACAATAATCCGGTCCATTTTACGGATAGTCGAGAGCCGGTGCGCGATAACTATGGTCGTCTTCCCCTTCATAAGCACGTCAAGCGCATCGCGAATAAGCATTTCCGAATGCGAATCGAGACTAGACGTCGCTTCATCTAATATCAGAATCGGCGCATTCTTCAGCATGGCGCGGGCGATGGCAACACGCTGACGTTCGCCGCCCGAGAGCTTTATGCCACGTTCACCGACAAAGGTGTCATAGCGCAGCGGCAGCGATTCAATAAACTCATCACAATGGGCCAAGCGCGCGGCCGCGATAACCTCCTCATCGCTCGCCTGCGGGCGGCCGTAGCGGATATTTTCCAGTAGCGTACGATGAAAAAGAATCGGATCCTGCGGGACAAGACTAATGGCTGAACGCAAACTATCCTGTGTGACATCGCGGATGTCCTGACCGTCGATAACGATACGTCCTTCTTCAAGATCATAGAGGCGCAAGAGCAACTTAACGAGCGTTGACTTGCCGGCACCGGATGGCCCAATGACCGCGACCTTCTCGCCTTCTTTAATGCCAAGTGAGACCTTATTAAGCACCACCCGATCGGCGTTAAAACCGAAGGAAACATCTTCAAATGCTACCGCCCCGCCCATCACCTTGAGAACGCTCGCGTTTTCCTTATCAGTAATTTCGTGCGGCGTCACCAGGATACAAACCATCTCTTCGGAATCAGCCAAACCTTCATAGACGGTACGGACAATGCGACTGAAGTTCCAGAGCTTACCAGCCAAACCAAGAATATATACCTGAATCAGCACGAAAGTACCGATGGTGATCAAATCGCTCGCCCAATACTTCAAGGCATAATAAAAGACGAAGAACTCGAGCAAAATAATGAACAAGGCCTGAACGGCGTCCATCGAAGCTGACAGATCCCAGGAAATCCGCATAAAACGGGCCTGCTCGTTGCTCGTACGCTTAAAAGAAACTTCCTCGCGCCGGGCAGCCGCAAAGGTCGCCACGGCGTTCTGATTGCCGATGATGTCGGCCAGCAAAGCGGTTGTGGCCGAATCAGCCGCAGCGGAACGCAGGTCATATTTATACTTCCACACCGAAAAGAAATAATTAGTCAGGACGGTCACAAGCACCCAGCCAAACAGAATGTAGGCCATGAGCGGCTTCTGCAGATAGACGACAATAATCACGCCGACGATATTTACAACCAGCGGCAGGAAATTAAAAATAAGAGTATCCGTCAGACGTTCAAAAGCGCGGGCGAAACGGTTCACTCTTTGAACGAGCGAACCGGTAAAGGTATTTGAGAAAAAAGAAAAAGAATGCTGAATGAGATACTCAAAGGAAATCTGCTTAAGACGGGCGATAACGCCTGACTCAAAGCGGTTTAGGACATACGAACCAACACGGAACATGACCCAAACGATGGCGTTAAGAGCTAGAATGACAAGCAAAATCTTTACTAGCTGAGGCAAGCGTTCCGCCCGGCTGCCATCAGCCCCGATAATATCAAAAAATCGCTTATAATAGAGCGGCGTGATTACTTGCAAAGTATTGCCGGCTAGCGTTTCTAGCAACAAAAAATAAAGGGCGGTGCGCCGTCCCTTCATCCCCTGCCAAAATGTCCGTAAAATATCACGGAGCTGGGCTGTCGAAGTTGATGTTTGACTACTCATCGATTTCCTCTTTACGCAGATACGCCAACCAAAAATGGCGTTTGTAAGGCTGCCCATTAAATCGGGTGTAATTGGCCTTAGACTGCAATCTTAATATCTTAAATGATTTTCCGTATTTGTCAATAAAGTCTTGCCGGGTAAAGACGCGTTCGGTCAGTCCGAGATCGGGATTAATGTACGTATCAGCTTCGGGGCCAGGATGCAATTTGAGAAGATTCTTGGCATTTTTATCACCATCTTTGCAGAGGGCTTTCACAAATAGATAACCGCCCTTTTTAAGTACCCGGCGCGTTTCAGATACATATATCTCCCGTTCTTTTTCGTTCAAAGAATTGGACGAAGTTACATCAATCGCGACATCGAAACTCTCGTCAGCAAAAGGATAGGTCTCGCCAAAACTGGCCAAACGATATTCGGCCGCGACCCCCATATCGGAAGCACGCTGTCGGGCCAATGCAACGGCTGTTTCGGAAATTTCCAGGCCAACGGTAGAGTTTCCCAGCTTAGCAATATAATTCCCGTTTCGTCCCGTACCGGACCCCAAATCGAGGACACGCAAACCTTCCAGGGCCACTTCTTCGTGTTTCCGCAGGAAACGCAAAAAATCCTTCAAATCCGTCTGCGGTTCAGGTTTTCGAGTAAGAAGTTGCGGGTGGCGATATTCGCGCTCCCATATTTCCGATTGAGCCATATATTAGTGATGACGTGTTAGGCGCTTAGGCGAAGACCAGGACAACGATGCAAGGTAGGCAGCTGCAATCAGGCAGGTGCCGGCCACAACTAAGGGAGCTGTCTCGCGCAGGGGCCTGGGCAAGGGACTGATTCTTTCCGGGCTGCCGGGAGCCTGAAGAACGGCAAAGCGCCCCGCTGTATTAGTATAAAAAACCGCCCGGTCAGCAGTCAAAGATACCGGTGACTGTCGAACCCAATCCCCCGTTGACGCTTCATACCGATATACGGCCGCGCCCAGTGCAAGTCCATCCGTCAAAGGCAGAGTTACTTTTACCGGAGCCGCAAACGTATAGACAGCGTCACCATTCGTGAGCGTGGCGCTGATATCGAAAAAATAATCAGCCAGCGGACGAACGGCTGCATCATATCCATGCAAGTCAATAATTGCCGGAACAATATCAATAGTTATGTCCGATTCGGCCGTTCCGGAAAATATATCAAGGCGCGCCGAGCCAATGACTAAATCGTGGGTTACTGAGCCGCTTTCGCTTGGACCGATAGTAAGCGGTTTATTGATAGCCTCGAGCGATTGATCCGGAGCGCGTTTAATCGTGGCCGGGCGAACGGGAGTGCGCGGCGGCCGGACTTCTGTTTCGCTCACCGGCTCAACCGGCTCAGGCTGAGGCATTTCCGGCGGCAGAGTCGGCGTCGGCAGCAATAGCGGAATTACGGAGGTCGGAGGAGTTACTGGTGATGGCGGCAACGGATTACTGACGGGCCGCGAACCGACCGGACGCCAGTCAGTAAGCACCGTGCATGAGGCACAATCGAACGACACGCGTCCGACCGCCGTTCCGGCCTGTCCGGCAATACCTCGAAAACGTCCCGACCCATCAATCGTCACGCCAGACATAGAAAGCCAGCCGCGGCCGGCAACCCAGGCCGAACCGCCCAAGACGCCTTGCGGAGTATTAGTAACGCCATGATCGGAGGCCACAGGATTAAAATTTATCCAGCCGTATTGCTTACTCCAGGCATAGCCATGCATGGCATTATCGGTTACAAACAAACCGCCGCCAGACGGCGAAAGATTAATCCAGCCAACGTTTTCTCCCCAGGCGTACGCAGACCCCTGGACCGTGCCGGAAGTCGGCGAGGCCTGGGCCGGCAAGGCACAGACTGCCGTTACCAGAGCGATCAAAAAGAGAAGAACTCGCTTCATCGATTATTGTTTACCGGAGATAACTAGAATATCAGCCGTCGGCTTAGCTTCGCCTTCAGGCAGTGGGGAAACTGTTGCCCCGAGAGACTTGGCAATCGCTTCGGCTTCGGTCGCATGCGCGCCGGAAACATCAACGACAACTGTCTTGGCATAGTCCTGGGAACCAGCATCCTTGAGGTCGCTCGTGACGTAATCGGCATGATCTGCCTTTATTTTCTTTTCCGCCTCGGCCGAGCGGCCCGGGACGCCTGAGCCGTTATAATAAGCGATCTTCAATCCGCTGACAGCGGCTGCATCTGGCTGGTCCAGATTAAGCGGAGCAACCTCGATAATTTTTTTCTCGCTCGGACGGTATAAAATTGCCTTCATAGCCTTCGTATAGGCTAACAACTTGTCGCCATTCTCCGCATTCTGGAAAAAAGGCTGGTCCTTAATTTTTTCCTTGTCGAGTACTGTCGCCAATGAAGGCGTTTCATCGCCCGGCAAGCGCATGACTTTGCCGATTTCCGCGACGAGCGACTGTACCTCCTCTTCAGATGCTACCTGCGGATTCGTTTTGAGCAAACGATACTCTCGATAATAAAAGATAGCCGCGGCAATACCAGCCAGAGCCAAAACTGCGAGCACTATAAGAACAATCTTATTGAAGTTTATTTTTTTCATATATGCTATTACGCTTGGGAATTAATGAGTAACTCGATTACGGAACAATTTCTTCGACGGGCGGCGAAGGCTCAATGGCCGGAGGCTCAGCCTCGATGCCATTTTGACCGGCAGGCGTTTCACCGTCTTCCGCATTGCCCGAAGGCTGGGAAGCGGCCGGCGCAGAAGATTGACCGGACAGCAGAGCATCAAGCTGAGCCTTCGTCAGACAGGTTTCGTTGCCAGGTGTACCGACACATAATTCTTCCGTATGGATTTTTTTCGCAAAAATTTCATCAAAATAACCACGAATTGCCGTGACACGGAGAGCGGCGAAATTGAGAAGTGGTCGCCAGTCATCCTGAATTTTCTGAGAAATATATTCCCAGGCACTTAAACGTTGTTCGTTATTGGCGTCCGACAACGCCAGATCTAGAGCGTCCGTATCGGCAATTGCGCCGAGCAATCCCTGCTGATCCTGAATTGATTTAACAAGCAGCGGAGTGAGGCGACCATAATCAATGCTCCACGGCGATCCGCCATTAAGCGGACTAATACCGTCATCACTGCTTGCGGATACAGCATCAGGATAGATAGCTGCTAATTCCTGGGCGATAAAACCGGTTTGCTTCAAGCCCTTAGGATCCTGGCGCATTGTGTATTCCCGTACCGGAATTTTCAAGACGTCATCAATACCGTATTCAGTATCTTCGATATTATCCTTAAGACGTCGGTCAGAAGTCGTGTTGTAAGACGTTACTCCCGAACCATTGCTGGCAATCGTACCCACTAATCCCAAACTAGTGTAGAAGTTAATAAATGCTGATTCAGACGAGCCCGCCTCACCAGTCTGCTTAAGAGTCAGAACGTCAGCAGAACTAGTGCCAGCATTTTCAAAAGAGGCGACGGCCAGATCGCCACTCGCGGCCTGACGCGTGCCAGTTAAGCGTAAATTATAACTGCCAGGAGCGCTCGTGCCAATGCTAACGCCGCCGAGATCCGTAATACGCATTTTTTCAGTTAATAAACCTGCATTATTTCTGGTTAAAAATGCCATATCACCAGGAGCAACCCCACCCGCTGCGTCCGCAGAACCAATAATATTAATACTGGCAGCAACCGAAGGCAGTGAAGCATCGGCACTATAAAATTCGATTTTTCCAATTTCCGTTGCCGCCCAAGCCACACCTCCTAAGTTGGTAGTATTAGTTAAGCGCAAAACCGGCTGAGTCGAACTGGCATCCAGTAATTGCTGGGGAGACGCAGCACCGATACCGACCTTGCCGGCAAAATAATTTTTAGCATTCGCTCCGGACTGATAGATGGCAAAATGCGAATTGTTGGAAATTTCCAACGCACGAAAATCTGCCGCCGCCGTCATCGTCGGATTGATATAGAGGCCGCGCGAAATTCCGCTAGCCGATCCTGTCTGGTTTATTTCTGAGCTGATCGCAAAAGCGCTAAAGGTCGCACTGCCGGAAGTCGGAGCAAAAATCGAATTGGCCGATATGTCCAAAGTATTATGATTTCCCGAAGTTATAGTCGAGGAAGCTAACGGATCGATAGACACGCCGGTGATAGCAGCGGTACTAGCGCCGCCTCGCAATTTCATGACGATACCCGTGTTATTGGCCGACATAGAATTACTTGCCAGGCCACCGGAAGTAACCGCTCCGACAAACGTGGCCGCACCTGCCTTAGTGACCTTGAACTGACTGACTGAGTCAAACTGCAAGTCCATGAGGAGAGAAGAAGCGTTCGACGCGGTGTTGGAAATATTCAACTTAAGCGCAGTTGGCGTGCCTGAAGTATTCCAGCTCTGCGACAAGCTAAGCAAAGAAGTAGCATCGCTGCCCGAGAGCGTATCAGACGCTCCAGTAATGCCGCCGGAGCCGCCGACTTTCAAATATGTCGTACCGGCATTGTTGTAAAAAGCCATGCCCTTCGAAGCCGTTTGAGGTTGAGCGAAACCACCGGCTGAATCGACGCCAAAGGCAAACCCGCCCGATGGGTTTGCCAGATACAGAACACCGGTACCGCCGACTGTACCGGTTATCGTCATCCGTCCGTTAGCGGCTTGGTTTAATCTGGTACTGCCGGCAATCTGAACATTGATCAAGTCGCCGGCGTAGCCCGAGGCAGTATTAATCGCCAAAGCAGTACCAGCCGCGGAACCAGTAAAGAACCCGGATGTGGCGCCGTCAAACGGTCCTGACCCGAGCGACACTAAACCATTGTTGGCCGTCGCCGGAACAGCAGATGCGATCTGCAGAGGCGATACGGGAGTCGTTGTTCCGACACCTAGGCGAAGCGTATCTTCGTCATAGGCAGAAGAAGCGCCAAAAAGAATCTTGCCTTTTGTCGCATTGGCAGTAGATTGCAAAATCAGGTTTTCACCTGAACCGGTACCGCCTTTCAGCGTCTGACCTCCGGCCTGCCCGGCAAGAATGGCATAGGCTGGACCTTCAAGTCCGTCAAAAGTTCCCGTCCAATCGCCACTCTTCGTCAAAAACGCATCAGCGATGGCCGTGCCGTTCCAGACACCGGCCGTAATTGTTCCCACTGTTGAAATCGTATTTTGTCCGGCGTAGGTCGCGGAGAGGCGCAAGCCGTCAGCGGATTTAGCCAGAGATGCGCCGTCCAGCTCCAAAGAGAAGGTAGGACCAGACAGCTCGATGCCATTACCGTCCGCTGTAAAGGCTGTACCAACAGTATCATCCGCCCAGGTCAGAACGCCGGCAACAACCTTCAAAACTTTGCCATCAACGCCGAGCGCAAGTTTGCCAAAAGATGAGGCAGAATTAGCGTATAACAAATCACCGGCGCTGTAGGTAGTCAGGCCGGTTCCGCCATGCGCCGCGTCGGTCACGGGGTTTACATCACACTCTACATCCGTCGGAGCACACTCCGGATTCAACGTTTCACCCGCATCATAGTAGTGCCCATCCCAGGCGCCCTGCGCAAAAAAATGAGGCACCAAAAGAATTGTGCCCGCAATACATATCGCGCCAAAAAATACCAAAAATTTCCCAAATAAATTCGAGGGCATAACCCCTATATTATAACAGAATTCCCCAATAAGACACAAGGAAAAAAATATAAAATTTTTTCAGAAAAACAAAAGCCCCGGGTAACCCGGGGCTTGTTGCAAAATCGCCTACGCCTTTATAAAAGTGGCAACTTTAGCTGTGGGCAAATTAACAATTTTTTTGCCGCGATACTTTCTGAGTTCTTTAACGGTGCGGAGGTGCTGGATCTTGTTTTTCTTAACAACATACACTTTCCAATCCGAACTACGCAGTAAGGTTCCGTCGCGGTATGGCGCCTTTACGAGCTTAGGGGCAGCTACTGCTTTCTTAACCGTTACTGGCTTAATAATCGTCGGACCGACAGTAGTCGGCACAACGGAAGAAATATTGCCATAAATGTATCCGCCGCCCGAGCCTCCCGTGGAGCCTCCATTAGAACCGCCACCGGAAACCGGAGGCAAACGCTGACCGTCACCCGGATGACCGATTGGGGTCGGCAAAGGAGTTGGAAGCGGCTTAGGGTCTTCCTGTTTTATAGGAGTAATAATGGGCGTGATGATCGGCGTGATAGCAGGCAGCTTTGCTCCTTGACCGTTGCCCGGAAGCGGCGCAGCTTCAGCCGCATGAGGCACAACCATATCAGCCGTCGGAGTTGAAACTGAGCTGGCGGCAGCCGCCGAGCTAACACCGAACGTCAAAGCCAGAATGAAAGCAGTGATACTAAGGAAGATTTTTTTCATGATAATGCATGGTTACGTATAAGTTGCCTTTTGAGGCAATTTATAATTATATCATATTTTATATATTTTGTCAATAACACCGGGGTAATGCCCTAAATCATGGCTTATATTAAACATAATATAGAAAAACAGCCCGGATACTAGATCCGGACTGCTCCCCTCTTCGCTCTCAAGCAAACTGGAAAATTTTACTTAATAACTCCAATCTTAAATGAAGCCAAGGCTGCCTGCGCCTTAGCATTGGAGCCGTGCTGACGAGTAAAAGCTGTCGTACCGTCGGTACCGCACAGGCCGAGAATGGCATCCTTGCCACCCGGGTGCTGAGCGATCCAAGGCGTCAGATCAAAGGCATTGCCGCCGACCGCAACGTAGCAGCTCGTCGAATCCCTATGAGCAGCAATATCCGCCATCGTAAAGGAAGCGGCTTCCGGAGTAGTAGAAGGAGTTGCCGAAGGAGTGGCGGACGGAGTTGCCGCCGGCGTCACGACCGTGGCCGAGCCGTTAATGCCGAGGGGATCTTCATCGCGGTCAAGGGCTGAATCATCAATGCCCGCCGTCTCGCGGTAACCGTTGTCATTATCCTTTTTATTAAAAAGCATCATAGCGCCGGCAACAAGCAGAAGCACTACCACTAAAGCAAGGCCATACAGCAGAGGCTTGTTGGCGGAACGAGGTTCATTCGTCATAAATTATGATTAAATATTAGCATAATAAGTATAGCACAGTTTCCTAAAAATTATATTCCCAGATTTCTTTGGGTTGAGCCATATAATCAGAATAGCGCAGCCAGACCGGACGAACAATAAAATAATGCTGACGGGGATCGTCCCGGAAACGGCGGGAAGCAACGCTCTTAGCGCAGTGAATATCCGCCGCCCACTCCTGCTCATCCCCTTCCGCCAGTCGGGCAAGGCCTTCTATCTGAAGCGTCCGCTTATTCTCGTTATTCCAACCAACCACTAGAGAAAGTCGCTGGTCAGCGGCGAGGTTAACGAATTTGCGAGTGTCGTTAAACGTTGCGAAAATAAGCTCCAGTTCTTCTGTTTCAGACAGAGCAACGACGGCTGACTGCGGAAAGCCGCTACTTGAGTTGGTCGCGACGACCGCCAGCACGTTATCAGCTAGCAACGCACGGACTGCGGCACTATGTTCTGTGGTCATTTTCATACCGCTTTAGTATAGGACAGAAACGTAAAAAAGCAAAAAAAAATGGCCTTTATGTTTTTTAACATAAAGGCCGTATAATTCGCTTATCATTACTGGTTGGTCCATAGGACGCAATAGAAATGGAAGCGTGTATTTCATTCTCCAAAAGAGCAATATATTCTTTGGCGGCAGATTCAGGCTGTCTCCTAAAATCAACTGCCACATGTTTATAGATAGGCGTACAGTCCTTGAGTATCTCTGTTAAACCTGACTGATAGTCAGTCGTAGTTACTTCAGGCATCCGCAGATCTTTGACAATTATTTTGTCTCCAACTGTCTGGAGGTGGCAATGCTGGTCGACAGCGGCAGCATCTTTACCAACGTATTCATATTCAGAACAGACTTTTACCGTCGTGGCAGTTGCCAGGCGATCAAGGTTAGTAAGCGCGATACTATCAACCTTTCCAACCACTGCCAGCGCGTAGCGAGCCATCAGCGCGTCGAAATGACCGACACGGAAATCGCCTTGCCATGTATTCCCGGTATTGTGTAGTTCAGGAATTGCTGAAGCAAGGTCATCATCCTGCGTTACGAAGGGACCGGCCCCGTGCCGGCTGCTGTACGCACGCAAGATACCAATCTTAGTTACCTTGCCGGCCAACTCATGCTGGCTGATGATATCTTCAGCACCTTGGTAGGTCGTTACTGTCTTAGTGACATGCGGCGTAAAACCGCGTTCCCTGTCCAACAATACGCCCTGGGCGGCTTCGAAAACCAGATTTCCTTCGGCGAGCATATCAGCCACGCCTTCCTCTCCGGTAATTTTCAAACCGAGCATATCAAGGAAGCGGACATAGTTGTAAGCTATTGTTCCCAGATACGCCTTGCTGTTCAGCTCAGTTAAAAGCCAAGCCAGCTCGGTCGTCATCTCAGTCTTCTTTTTAAGTTCTTCGGCCAGCGTCGATTTAACTCGCTGTAGTTCCTGTAATTTTTCAATAACTATCTTTTCCTGCCAGAGGTCAGCTATGCGCAGCGGGTCAGCGCCGAGTATTTCTGAATCCAGCACCGTTTCACCGACTCCCAGTCCACAGCTGCCATGACGCGTACCGCCTCGTACTGTTTCCTTAATCCGATTTATAATCCGGTGGTAGGGCGTAACAACGAGACAGTCCTCATGGATTGTCAGAAGTTCATAGGCATTGCCGTGAATTTTCGCGGCCAGTTGTGAAGCTTCTGATTTTATCCGCAATGGGTCAACCAGCATGCGTCGGTCAAGATACGTAGCACTTCCGTTAAAACTGCCGGAGCCGAATTGCGCGAAGCAATGCAACTGGCCGTCACTTGAGACAACATGATGGGCCGCTTGCGGTCCGCCGTTATAGCGGACAACATGCTGGGCTTTATATTCACGGCTGAGAAAATCAACCGTTGTGCCTTTGCCTTCATCGCCGAAACCGAGTCCGGCCGTAACTATGATGTCGCGTTTCATGAATCCCCTCCTGCTTCTGCAGCAAAAGATTGCATTACTGAAACCGCTTCGAGGAATGGGTCAACTTTAGCGCTTAGGCCATCACTGAGCATAAACCGCTGATACCCCCAATCTCTCATCAAGTACAAGTCAGACAAGTCACCGAGCGACAAGCCGTCACGTCCGCAGAGCGATGACAGCAAACGAGAAGCAACAATTGCCTCCGGGTCCGCCTTCACAATACTCTTAATGGCATTCATGGCAGCAATCTTTGGCTCGCCGATATTAATGAAGAGATCATCGCGCGCCGCCATGAGATGAACTGCCTGGCGATACGCCGGATAAATCTTTTCAACGAACTTCAGGCCGAGCGGCGATTCAATCTTAGCGACAATATTTGCCGCCGGATCAAGCTGCAGGAGATCAATAATATCAAATTCCTGTTCAACGAAGGACAACATGTAATCATGCAGGCCAAGCGATTGCGCAGCCTCGATATATTCTTTATCCTGGCTCGTTAAATATCCGCTGATGCGCAGGTTTGTACCATGCACGTTAACCGACTGGCCCTTGCCGAGCGCCTCTGAAGGCTGATCATGCAAAAAGAGTCGATTGCCTCTTACTTCCTGTATCTGTGCGTAATGGCTGCCGCGAAAATAAATCCTGGCCGGCAATTCAACTTCGATACAGTGACTGAGTTCAACATGGCAAAATGTTGGGTTGGCCCACTGCGTGATGCGCAACTGCCTTCCTTTCAAATCGATCCATATTTTCTTTTCTCCCCGAGTGGCCTCCAGAATCTTTTCCAGAGTAATCTTGGGCGAATCCGGGACAGACACCCCGGTATTAAACCGCACTTCCTTCACGAATTCATTTTCCGCAACCGCGGCGAACGAACGCTGATATGGCGCGGGTATCGTAGCGATAAGAATCACTTCAGTCTCCTTAATTAGATTAAGGGGGAGGCGATATGCCGTCCCCCTATAGGTGTTCTATATCTTATTTCTTCTTTAGGTAAGGCGCTTAGTGCCGCCTTTCCTTTTACTGCCGCCGCCCGGCAAAGTGCCGGTATCAACGACAGTCAGCGCGCTGTTCGATAAGTCGGTCAGCGCTTTCGTTACTTCTTTCTGACGGTCCGCCAGCTGATTACGCGCACCCATGTGCACAGTTGTGTAATCCAGCAGACTCGTTCCGCTCGTGATAGCCAGCACACCGAGAATGATATCAACAATCGCTTTCGGATCATCAATAATGAGGATGTGTTCAGGCGGAATGAGCTTGGCCCATTCGCGCTTTATCATCTCCTCGTCATAATTGGCATAGCGGGCTGTGTCGGTAACGCGGGCCGCCGGGTCATAATCAAAGGAAAATATTTCCATGTCACTGCTTCTTCCTGCCGAACCTTTTGGCATCACCTTAGTGAAGGTCTGTATTTTTCCGTTTATTTCTATCTCAACCGTAAACGGAATATCAGCTTCCGTATATTCATGATAGGCATAGTTCTGAACATAGACGCGGTATTTGCCTTTTGGAGCCGAACCCTGCGGCCAGCGAATGTTCTCCACTGGTTTTCGAGTTTGTCTTCCTCCGGCATTGCGGTCCACGTCCAGTGATCCGCCGCATTGAGAAGCTTTGTGGCCGAAATATACTTCCTCACCACTTGGAGGAATACAGTGTATATCTAAGTCATTGTAATCGTTCCATAGTAACGAAGCCCGGATATCGACATTGGCGTATCGTCCACCGGCTTCGTCCAAACGTCTCTTCATCTCATCATCAATCTGATCTTTACGCTGCTCCCAGGTCTGCTTCGGAAAAATGATGAACACATCATACAGCTTCTGCAGTTCCTGGAATATCTTTACGGTCGGGATGTCCGCTGGTATGTCTACTCCTAAATACTGCTTAACCTGTTCCTTGCTGACATTGGGATAAGCCTGCTCATCAGCCGCGAAGAATATTTTACCTTTCTTATGGCGCTTGATCATTGAATGCAGTTTCGAACGGCGAGCGTAGTAAAAAGCCGCCAGCTCGTATGATTCAAAACCAGTTCCTCCACCGCCTTTTTCAAGGTAGATGGCTTTAAGAACTTCGTCCAGTCGGCTGTCTGATTCGAATTGTCCAATCTGGATCGGTACCTTATCTCCGTCGGTTGCGTCACCGATAGCGGCAATGCTCAGCGAAGGATCTTTAACGTAATTTCGAGCGA
>CAYVHQ010000018.1:0-12309 GCA_964451345.1 uncultured Gammaproteobacteria bacterium
TTTCGGCCATTGAGGAAGATTCTTGACTGCAGCCTCCCGTAGGAGTCTGGGCAGTTTCTCAGTCCCAGTGAGACGGGCCATGCTCTCACACCCGTTATCCGTCGTAGCCTTGGTAAGCCATTACCTTACCAACTAGCTGATAGAGCATAGGTCTCTCTCGAAGCGTCGGAGCTTTACGTAGATCGGCATATGCCGTCCTACGACCATCAGGAATTATCCCAGATTTCTCTGGGTTATGCCTGTCTTCGAGGTAAGTTACCAATGTGTTACTCTCCCGTTTGCCATGCCGGTATTGCTACCAGCATTCGACTTGCATGCCTTAGACACATCGCAAGCGTTCATCCTGAGCCAGGATCAAACTCTCTGATATATTTTTTCAGTTGGGGTATTTCCAACGATTGCTTTTTAGACTTGAGCTATCAACAAGTTAGAATGCCCTTACGGGCCTTCGCGTTTGGAATATTATTCCGGATTTAGAATTAGCGCCTGTTAGCACAAAAATTCGTTTGTCAAAGTTCGTTTTTTTCTTTCGGAGTGAAAGAAAAAACAGGGACACAAACTCGTCGGTTTTCGTCACTGTTTCTTCTTTTACGTGTTTTCAAATTGTCCGAACCGATTAATGCATATTGTTCCGCCGCCACAGCGAAAGGCTTCATGTAATCAGTAGCATTATGATATGTCATTTTGAAAAACGTGTCAAGGGTTTTTCTGCACCCGGCAATCGTCTCAAAAAATGGCTTATATTAAACAAATTTTAAGAGGCTCGATAATGCTTAGCTGACTCCTCTGGCAGCACGGAATTGACGACGACGCCGGAGCCGAGCTCGAAGCCGCCCCAGACGCTGCCACGCGGCTGCAATTTAAGGCAAAAATGTTGCCGACGATTAGACACCGCTTGATGACAGAAAAAGTTATAGGAAAGGCCGAGCGTATCGATTCGACCAAGCGCTTTTTTTACCATGGCCGCCAAAGAAGAAATTTCCGCTGAAGTCAGCCGGCTAATATTATCGACGGGACGCTTGGAAAAAAACCAAAGCTCGTGATGATAAACGCTGGCGTACGGCGTAAAGGCAGCAAAATATCCATCTTCATATACGGCCCGCGGCGACGCCATTTCCCGGGCAATCAGATCGGCATAGAACTCGCGGCCATGAATCGTTCGATACTCGGCCGCCAGGCGCGCTTCTTCGGCCAGACGCGGCGGTAGGAGGGCTAGCGCCATGACCTGTGAATGGGCATGCGGAATCGACGCGCCCGACTTCACGCCTTCGTTTTTCAGGCAGAGGATATAATTAATCTTCTTATCCTGCATGAGCGCCTTGGTGCGTCGGGCATAGAGCTTGAAGATATTTTCAAAGTTTGCCAGCGGCAGATCGCAGAGCGGCACATTCGGCGATGGCGTCTCGATAATTACTTCATGCGCCCCATAAGCCTTTGGACTGTCCGTGGACACTGCCGGAAAGATGTTTGGAATGCTAACAGCTCGCTGTTCTCCCCTCCCGACGGCATCGAGAATACGGTCGGCGGAAATCTTATCTGACGTAAACGGGCTGTCAGTAGCTGGGACCGCCTCGCGCTCGACAAAACTACGCGGCCGACGGCTGCGGCCGGGCGCCATGATGACATAGCTATCAAAGAGATAATCCTTGCGGATTTCTGATTTTTTCATGCTACTGGTTATTCTTGTATTTAGCGTCCTCGAGCTTGATGCTGAGGAGCTTGGAAACGCCGTCATCCTGCATCGACACGCCATAGAGGACGGCGGCGCGCAGCATCGAGGCGCGGTTATGCGTTACGACAATGAACTGGGTCTTATGAGACAGGTCATCGAGAATCTTTGCCAAACGTTCGGAGTTGGCCTCGTCTAAGGCGGCATCGACTTCATCGAGCATGACGAACGGCGACGGATTAGCGCTGATGATGGCACAGATAAGAGCGATCGCCGTCAGAGCGCGTTCGCCGCCAGAGAGCATGGCGATCGACTTAATCTTCTTGCCGGGAGGCGTGGCCTGAATTTCGATGCCAGCTAAGCCCGTGGCGTTATACTTTTGCAAAAATTTAATGCGCTTAAGCTTCTGACCGGCGACGGTCGTCATTTCTTCAGTAGCATCCCCTTCCGCCTTAGGCGATCCTTCGGCCGGAGTCATCTCTTCGTCATCAGCCATGACGCGCAGGATCTTGGCCGTGCCACCGCTGAATAAAATTTTAAAATACTCTTCGAATTTCTGGGCGATGACTTTGAATTCCTTATCGAAACGTTCCTTGATTGTCGCATCAAGCTCCTCAATAACTTTTTCCAGAGAACCGCCGGTTTCCAATAAGTCATTCACCTGGCCGGACAGGAAATCATAGCGTTCCTTGGTGGCGATAAATTCATTTTCGATCTCGGGATCAATGCCGCCGATCAGTTCAAGCTGGCGCTTGAGTGAGGCGATTTTTTCCTGCACCGGGAAACGCTCGATGGCATCAGCCTGACGCGTGTCGCGTACTTCCTTTAAGCCGCCCAAGTTCTGACGGATTTCCGCTTCGAGGTCTTCCAGTTTTGTTTCCTGGCGAGTAGCTTCGATCTTCATCTCACCCAGCTCATTGCTCAAACGATTAACTTCGTTCTGGACAACCTGTGATTCGTTCTGTAAAGAGAAAAGTCGCTGGCGCTGATCTTCCTGTTCGCTCGTAAAGCGGCCAAGAGCTGATTTGATTTCCTGAATCTCTTCATCAATCGCCCCAATGCTCTTTTCCAGAGCAGCTCGTTCCGTATCAGACACCGCTCCGCTGCCGCTCGACTTCAACTGCGCCGCCACCGAGCCCATCTCTTTTGCAGTTTCTTCGGCCGTTTTTTTTGCTAAGCGCAAGCGTTCTTCGCCGATGGTTAAGGCCTGACTAGACAACCGTAATTGTTCCAAAACAGCCTCTTTTTGCTGAGTAAAGGCCAAAAGAGCCACCTGGGTCTGTTTAGAAAGCGAGGTACCGAGACCGCCGGCAAGTTCATGCAAGTTCATCAGTTCGGCGCGAATTTCGCGGATAGCAATTTTCATGCCGGCGAGGTCATCAATACGTTCAGCCGCCTCGAGCATATCAAGCGACTTGCGCAGGCGACGCTTCAGATCTTCGGCGCGGGTATCTTCCTGCGGACCGCTGTCCTGACCAAGCGACTGGTGCAGCTCATCAATCTCGCGCGAGAGGCGGGCGCGTTCTTCTTCCAGCTTCTTCGTCTCGCCTTTCTGTTCGGTAACGGATTTTTCCAGTCCGGCAATTTCTTCCTTGAGGCGACCGTCTTCCCGCTCCAATTCTCCGGCCCGGCGCGTAAAAAATGCCAGGTCAAATTTTCCTTCGCTCTCCAGTTTCAATTCGAGTCGGGCATTGATTTTGGCCAGTTCAGCCGAGAGTTTTTCTTTTTCATTTTGTTTAACGGACAATTCGCCCTGTAGACGATTAAAGTCCTGTGAAGCGCCAGACTGCCGCTGCAACGCAACCAGTTCGGCGTTCAGGCTGGCAAGTTTTTTGTCCTTGGCATTCTTGGCTTTTTCCAATTCCAGGAATTTCGTATTAGCCGTCGCAAAACGATCATTAATCTCATGCCAGACGGTACGGTAATACGCCAATTGCAGATCGCGCAATTCGCTTTCCAGCTCGCCCCGCTTCTTCAGACGACCGACCTGTCGCGTTAAATGAGCCAGGCGCGGCTCAATCTCGCCAAGCAGCATTTCCGCCTGGCCGAGGTGTTCAAGACTGGCCCGTAACTTATTCAAGGAATCATCACGCTTAATCTGAAACTGCTTGACTCCGGTCGCTTCGTCAAAGAACTCTTTGCGCTCCGACAGAGAAGTGTTCAGGAAGCCTTCAACCATGCCCTGGCCGATGACGCTATAGGTCTTCTGGCCGACATTGGCCTTGGCGAGCAAGATTTGCACGTCGATGAGGCGAGCCTTGGCGTTGTTGATGAGATATTCGCTTTCACCATCGCGATACAGGCGGCGCGTCAGGACAATTTCCGAGTAATCAACCTTGGCCTGGCCGTCAGCGTTATTGAGGAAAAGCGAAACTTCCGCCATGCCGAGTTTACCCTTCTTATCCGAGCCGGAAAAAATAATATCCTCGGACTTTTTTCCGCGCAGGGTCTTCATGCTCTGTTCGCCAAGCGCCCAACGGACGGCGTCGGCGATATTGGACTTGCCGGAACCGTTCGGACCGACTATGGCGGTCAGCCCGCGCCGACTCCCCTCGACAATGCCGGGGAAGATGAGCGTGTTTTTAGTGGCGAACGACTTAAAACCTTGAATCTCAAGTTTCTCTAAATGCATAATACAAATTAACAGCTAGGCAGGCTACTCTACCGTATTGCTTCAGTATAGCTTATTTCAGGCCCGAATAACAAACTTGAACCCTTAACTATACAAAAAAACCTGGCTGATCCAGGTTCTTTTGGCAATCTTTTTATTTCTTACAGTAACCCTAAGTGGTCCAGGCACATGTAACCCGCTTCAATATCTGTCATTCGGCCGCTGCGCAGTAGCTGACGAAAGTCGGCCAGGGACATCAACACCGTTTCAGCAAACTCCGTCGCTTCCAACGTCGGTTCAGCTACTTTCTCGCAGTCCTGCACCACCACGCAATAGCGGCGCATAGTCGAATAGGCGCAATCAAGTGCTTCACCGACTAATTCGGCCCTGCCTTGATAACCGGTTTCTTCCAGTAATTCACGCAAAGCAGCCGCCTCGGGCGTTTCGCCGGCATCAATGAAACCGCCCGGCATCTCATGTAAAATTTCCATCGGTCCCGGGCGATACTGCTTCGCCAGTATAACCTGCTTGTCTTTCGTGAGGGCTAAAATGGCCGTGGCCGGACCTTCTTTCTTAATATAAAAATCTGATTCCTTACCATCCGGCAAACGAAACATTACCTTTTCTATTTGTCGGCTGTATTTCTTAAAGGCAACCTCGCGTGACAGTTCTTCCCAGACAGTAATACTCATACGGGTGAATGTTTACTTTTAAGCTGCTTCTCAAACTCCTGCAATATTTTTATAAAGGCAGGATTCTGAATAGTCTTCTGATACGACTCTTTCTTACCGACATCATACATCATCAGTTCACGGTTATTATAGGCGTGTAGCTTTCCCTGCCTCATAAGTTCAGGCAATACATCGCGATATATACTAAGCGGCCCATCACCGGGCTGCCAGGGATATTCCTTGAGTATATCGGTATTTATGGCAATTATGCCGGTGCTGCTGGCGCGATAGGCCACATCCTTTTCATCATACGCCGGATCTTCACTTGTATCAGCCGCTTCGTCATTGCCAAGTATCCGGCCGTCCCAGCCAACCACCAAGGCATTATAGTTTTTCATTCCTTTACGTTCAGATACCACGAACGTCGCCCCAGCACCACTGGCTTCATGCTGCGCCATTACTTCGTCCTCGTCCAGCAACACAAAGGTATCAACATTCTTAATCAGAACGTACTTACCGAATTTGTTTTCGGGCGAACGAACAGCTTTAATCAAATCGCCGCCGGTATCTTCTTGTTTTTCGGTGGTAGCAACGGCGAGGTCTTCATGCTTCCATACCTCATTCTCTAAATGCTTTGCAACATTTTGATGGTCGCCTGCGCCGACGACAATATTGCCATAGCCGACCGCCCGAGCCAGACGGATATGATATTCAATAGCCGTGTCGCTGTCACCCAGCTCAATAAGTGACTTAGTAATTCCTGTCTGCGGATCTTTCGGCAGGACTTCATTTAAGCCCGTCCCGCGTCCACCGGCATTAATATATTCCGTCCATTCTTTATGGCGGGGTTCGTGCTCGGAGGCAGCGTTAAACTTTTCAAAAATTGTGCTTTTCATAAAATAGTTTATACAACAAATTTTAGGCCAGCTATCTCAAAAGAGCAATACGGAGCAAAAACCGGCGGTTTTTAGCCGCCGGTCCTGCTTAGTGTCCGTGTTTCATATGGATTTAATTTATTTCTCTATACGTTGGACGATACGGTCGGTATCTTCCGAGAATACGAAGTACGGATCGTGTGAATTGTGCCGCTTGAATTCGTCCTTATACCGACGAACTGCCGCGTCGTAGCGCTCTAGCAAGGCATCGTAGTATCTAACAATCTCAAGGTCTTCCGGCGTCGGTTTTACCTTTTCCATCTCAACCTGGTGATTCTGTAAAACCTTAAGATAGTCGGCAATATTTTTTGCTTCCTTAGCTCCCGGGACACGCGCCCAGTCATCATAATAATATTTATTATCTCTCAAATTCAAATTCTTGACTAAGCCCTCAATCTCTATATAGCGATTACATTTCTTGTTATATAGCTCTTCTTTCTGTTGTAACTGCTTCTTAAGGGACTGGATTTCAGCTGCATAATCCGTCTTGTCGCCGCCGACAAGATTAGACAGCTTTCCTAAAAATTTGGCGCCTTTCTCGTCCTGCTCCTGCTTGGCTTTTTCCTTGAGTTTTATATCATCCTTGAGCTTAGGCAGCTCTTTCTGCCACAAGTCGTTTCTCTCCGTATTGACCGTGCTCCATTCTTCACGCAATGCTTCGGTAATATTAGGCCGGCCATTTACTATCGCATAGGATTTGTCTTCAGCAAACATCCAGAGTAACTGGTGAACTTTCAGGTACGCATCTTTAGCTCTCTTAGCGTTCTGGTCGATCTGCTTGATCGCTTCTTTGGCCTGGGCCAGTTTATGGCTGTTTCCCATGCCCTTATAATCAGCTTCCGCTGTGCCGAGGTCGTAAGCTAATGCGACCTTTTCGACAATTGCCTTCATCTGCTTTTCGGCTTGCTGTATTTGCTGCTGCAATTTTTGATCCATATCTTGGATACCCGAACTACGCGTCAACAGAGGATAATCACGATCATCAAACTTATCCTGAAAATATGTATTATTTTGCTGCCACCACAGGTTGGCTTGCTCAGCAAATTTTTTAGATAGACGCGCTATATCCATTGCCGGCGAATCGGCAGAGGCAGTCGAGATCATTTTCAAAGCAGCAGTCTGACTCTTGTCATATGCCGCTAGCTTGGCAGTCCAGCCCGTCAATAAACTGTTATATTGGTTGAACGTGAAGCCGTCGATGCCATTGCCCCGTCTTACGTTAGAAGGGTTATCAATCGCGATTGCTTCGTTAATCTGCGCCATGGTGCGATCATTAACGGATTCCGCCATGCTCTCCAGAGCCTTTTTATCATGCCGCATCAACGATTCAACTTTCTCTGGGTCACTAATCTTAGCAAGTAGGGCAGTCTGCGTTTCTTCTGAAGAAGCTTTTACTTTTTCATATATTTCAGTCATTTTATGGAACCGGTCCGGAAAGCCCTTGAGGTGCTCTAAGGCAGCCTGCTGTTTCGCGGCAGTTTTAATCTGCCCGATCATCTCCTGGCCGCTTTTCGAATGTCGGGCTTCGGCCGCGATGATAATCTCGCGCTTCGTCAGCGGATCAACCGTTGTCTCAACGGCTTTATTTATTTTTGAAAAACGATCGGCGAGCTTCTCAACTGGAGTATCAATATTAAACGGATCAGTACGAGAGATATATTTTTGAATTTTCTCCGAATAATCCTTTTCCGCATTAATCGCTTCTGCCCGTTCCACGAGACGTTGAGCATACTCTTCCGGTGCCAAACCCTTGTAATCAATCGCTTTGGCGCCGTACTCCTGATTAGCGGTAATAATCGCCGCAACGGCGGATTCATATGGCTTTTCAGCGGCAGCGGCCTGCTCGGAACGCATGCCATCCACAAAGCCGTGCTCAGCCTGCTTAGCTTCTTCCAGCCCGGGATACAAGCCTTCTAATCGAATGATTTCGTCATTGATGTCTTTTTTTTGCACGGCAATATCCTCGAGAATAGCTTCAACTTCCAGACGCATCGTGCTATCACCGGTTAACAGCTTCTCAGCCTCCGCATGACTAGCAGCACAATCTTCCAGAAGCCGTTTTTGTTTAAGGACTAATTGGGCAATGCCCTGCTTCTTTTTACCTGCGTCGTAATTGATGCGTTCGCGAGACGTCTTCATATCATCATCCGTAGACTTGAACGACTCATTCAGGCGCTGGTTGCCGCGAACCATAAGAGCGGCCTCTTCAGCCAGATCCTCGTCGCTGGCAAACTTTTCGGCATGCTCCGCCTTCTGTTTTTCCAGACGCAGCTTCATTTCTTTGATACGATCTTCGATGCTGGCCGGCTTAGTGCTCTCTTCCTCCTGACCTTCGTTTTCCTTGACTGCTGCCCGTTCGATTACTTCTGTGTCGTTCGCCATATGCTTAATAGAAAAGAATAGATAAATTATGTTAGTATACCTTGCGCATCTCTGTGCCGGTATAGAAATATTTCAAAACATCCTGCCAGCCCTTGCCCTCGATAACCATTAATAACGCGCCGCGGGCGGAGAGACCGACGCCATGGCCATATAAGGCCTTGCCGGCATCCTGCGGAACTGGGACGCTCTTAAGCCAAGGCATACCGGCACCACCCCAGACTTCGGTCCAGTCAAGCGTCCGGCCGCCGGAGTTAGAAAAATACGGCGTCAGAGCCAAGGCGCTGTTATAGGTAACGGCCACACCGCGTGTAGCATCAACCGCCTGCGTCAGACCGGTCAGGCGCAATTCGGAATTATAGCCACGATAAACCTGATCATACACCGAGTCGACATGAAAATGCTCGGCAGCATGCTTGGTCGAGCCGTCCGGAATGCCAAAGGCAACGCCGCGCAAGTAATGATAGAGACCGTAGGTGCGGGCGATAACAGCCATAACTTTTTGGAATTCAACTGGCGAAGCATTGGTCGTTTCGGCTAAGCCCTTAACATAATCGTCAATTGGCAATTCGTTGATGAACCAGGCAGCCTTGGTCGAAGCGGAATAATTGAGCTCGACAATATTGCGGAAACGGTTGTCCTGAGGTTTCTGTCCGGCGCGGTAATCAAGAATCGTGACGATGCCGCCGGTCGTGCGGGGAACGAGACGCAGCGGATACCGCGAAGAAACAGACTGAGCTGGGGCTACCGCGGCATAGAGTGAGCTTTTCGTATCATATGAGAAGGTAACGACGCTGCCAGCTGCCAGATTTTGGATAAGCGGCTGTCCCCCGCCATAAATATCATAAGCGCGATCGGCCGTCAGGCGCTGCGCACTTGAGCTGGAAAAAAGGCCGACGCGCATCATCGGCAAGGTATTAATAAGAATGGTTGAAGCAATACCGTTACCGGCATTGCTTTCATTAAGACTCGTGTTGCAGTTTGAGTACTCCGCTGAACCCGGAGTGTAGGAAGCAATACAAAGATCACCACGAGAGGCAGCCGAACCACTAGAAGCCGTCCCGCCGGAAGAAACCGGCGGAACGGGTGAGGAAGCGGGCAAGGAGGAAGGCGCCGGTGCCGGGGCGCTCGGAACAGTAGCGGCCGATGTAACTGTAACAAAAACCCGGACAAGCGAGCCCGGAACTGGTTGAGAATTGGAGACGAGCTGAAAGTTCTCCTGAATCATGCCCTCGATATCAGCCGGCGCTTTGATGGAAAAACTAACCGTAACCGATTGACCTGGTTTAACCTCGCGCGTCAAAGCTACGGGCTGGAAATAATTTTTCCAGTCATCGGCTTTAACTTTGGAAAAGGCGCGCAGGAAAGGTCCGGTTTCAAAAGAAACACTTGCTGGCTTCCAGACGCTGCTGCCAGTATTCTTAAATGTAATCGACTGCGTCTTGATCGCGCCCTTGGATAATGTCACCATCTCCGTGTCCTTTGCTGGGGATGCCTGATAGGCTGGCGCGGCGGCAGAGGCAGAAGGAATTATGAAAATTGACTGAGCCATACCGGCCATATCCATCTTTCCCCTCTCAAGATTTTCGGCCTGGCCGGGAGTTGTACGGGAATGAGTCAAAGAGTATTCCGCGTAACGAAGAACTGTAGCGCAGCCGACGACAATAAAAAAAGCAATGGACAAGCTTACCGCGAGCCCAGACCAGCTGAGCTCCTGCTCCATTGCCTTCTTTTTCAGAAGATGATATGACTTCCACCCGAACGAGTGTGCGTGATGGATATGTGAAGAGGCTGCGTGCATACTGATTTTAATTTTTCTTTTTGTTTTGTGTCAGCCGCTTTGTGCGTTCCGACAATTTACCCTTTATAACCTAAGTATAGCACGGATTTAGCCAAAAGTCAATGGAATGTACACAATTTGTGTACGCTTTTCGCGATAAAAATAAAATATCGGACCTGCACAAATGCGGATCCGATATCACTATACATACGCTATTTCGAGGCCGGCAATATTTTTACCGACATGCTGCCCGGTGGCAGTAAATACTGTACCGTTCTTTCGCTCTTCATCCTTCTCTGTAACTCGTCTATCATCAGTATGAACTCCCAATAGAATACCATTACTTTTCTGGCCAACGGTAAATAATACTTAATAGTTTCATTTATCTTGCGCAACTGTTTCTCTCTATCACAGCCATACAGCTTCATAAGATTATGCATGCGATCGCAGAGTTTTTTGATAATGACTATTCGTGGAGCACTTTCAAAGCGTTTGTAATATCTATACGTGAGTTGGTCCTTGCTCAAGCCTTTTATCTTTTCCTTAGTCAAGTACTCGAGATGGCGCGCAATTTTTCTGCCAAACTCCCGCGCGACGCGTTCAAGCGTCCACGACTCTATGTCTTCGACAATATCATGAAGCAATAGGCACACGATATCCCGATAGTCGGTTATACCTAAATATATGATAGCAATTAAGGTCACTTCGCGTAGGTGCTCGAAATAGCGGTCACCATCTTCGCGGTTCTTAAACCTGAATGCGTCCTTGGCCGTGTCATACGCCTTTTCGATAAGCTTGTACTGCTTAGAAAATGGGGCATAGAATCCGGAAATTATCAGGAAAAATGCTATACGATTTTTGCCTTGCTTGATAATTTTTCTGAGTATAGTCAATGGACTCATTCCTCTCTCCTTTCGTGATAAGTTTTTAATGAATATCCCATTACACCATACAAAAATAATCTAGTCAATATGACTAGATTATTGCTAGAATAAGCTTAAAATTTGCAAATTAGAGCTGTTTTCCGGCCCCGCAAATCGCAATTGCCAGGGCATCAGCCGCGTCGTCCGGCTTCGGGATATTCTTGAGTTTAAGAATCATCTTAACCATGCGCTGCACCTGCTGCTTATCGGCCGCACCATACGACGCGACGGACTGCTTTACCTGATTAGGCGTGAACTCGACGAGCGGACGCTTGGCCTGGGCGGAAGCCAATAGGACTACTCCCCTCGCCTGCCCGACCGCCATAGCCGTCGTGACGTTCTTGGAAAAGAAAAGCTGTTCTATGGAAACGAGTGATGGCTTATGTTTTTTTAAAAGGCTCGTCACGGCCGCATAGATCGTTTCGAGGCGCTCGGGCAACGGCGTCTTCGCCGGCGTCCTGATCGATCCATAATCAAGGCAGGTCAGCGTCCCGCCTTCATCCTTAATGACGCCGTAGCCGGTATCGGCTACGCCGGGATCGAAACCGATGATGATACGAGGAGTCATGATTTTGCAAAAAAGTGCCGCAAAGAATCAGCAGCTCGAATTAGAGCTCAGCGTTGGTAAAATAGTCACTAACGTCTTCATCCCCTTCCAGGGCGTCAATAAAGCTTTCAATCTTCTCGCGGTCAGCGTCACTCACTTTCAGTTTTTCCTTAGCGACGAATTCGATATCGGCTGAAGCGGTCTTGAGATTCTTACCTTCCAGCCAGCCCTTAACTTTGGCGAACGCTTCGGGCTTAGTATAGATAACAACGCCATCTTCTTCCATCACCGCATCATCAATACCCGCATCGATGCCTTCAAGAAGAAACTCGTCCCAATCCAGTTTGCTTTCTTCCCAAATTTCTTTAGCAATCATGAGCACGCCTTTCTGCTCGAAATTCCACATGACTGCGCCAAGCGAACCACCGTGCTTCATGAAGGCATGGCGGATCGTCGCCGCCGCGCGATTACGGCTGTCAGTCAGCACGCGAACAACAAATTGGGACTGGGCGGGGCCGATGCCTTCATACACCAATTCTTCGATGGCAGCTCCGCCGTCTTCGCCGGTGCCGCGCTTGATAGCGCGTTCGATATTGTCTTTCGGCATGTTAGCTTCACGGCCTTTCTCGATCGCGATGCGTAACTGGAAATTAGTTTCCGGATCGCCGCCTTTACGGGCCGCGATCGTGATGAGATTAGCGACCTTCGTGAAAATCGCGCCGCGCTTGGCGTCGACGATGGCTTTGGCGCGTTTAGTGGTCGCCCATTTGGAGTGTCCGGACATAGGAAAAATG
>CAYVHQ010000018.1:12319-17825 GCA_964451345.1 uncultured Gammaproteobacteria bacterium
AATGCGAATAAATAAAACGATTATGCGGGAATTATCGCATAATCGCCGTAAAAAATCAATTGTAATCAGATTACAGCCAGCCAAATTTCAGGGCGACTCCCACGACAGCAAACAAGCCGATGGCGGCAAGAACCGCCCAAAAAAATACTCTCCAGAAGCCCTTGTCAAAGGTAATCGGTTTTATCCCTTGATTCGTTTCGCTTGCGATTTCATTGATTTGCAGTTCTGAAAAAACCTTTTCCCCGGCAAGCACTTTAAGTGATTTGATAATCAACGGATAATGGGGGCTAAATCCCGTGTTCGGACCGGTGGCATAGAAATAATTTGGTCGCTCCACGATTAGCTTATAATTAAGGAGTTTGGCAAGCTTGGTGTAGAGGTAATCGTTATAAAAAGAAAAACCCACTCCAAGGACTATCCAGACAGCAGCGAGTGCTGGCCAAGGAACCGTATAAAAGCTGACTGCCAGTAAAGATAATAGAAGTGCGAAAGCAGTGAACTGCGAACAGCTAATCCATTTCAACCATTGTTTCGCCTCTGCCGCGCTTTTGATTTTGGTCGTAGACATGAATTCTTCTCGGGTCATACATTGTTAATGCTTATTAGAAAAAATAGGAGTAAATAAAACGATTATGCGGGAATTATCGCATAATCGCGCGAAAATATCAACCAGGTACTAGAGACCGTAACGGGCTTTCTGGGAGTTATAGTTAGCAAGAATTTCGCCCGCAGACAAACCGCGGGTATAGACCATCATCTGGTAGATATTTCCCGTGAACAGCTCGCTGTTTCCTGTATTAGCTCCGATGCGATAGGCACTGGCCAGTATCGAAGCGTTCGAATTAGCCGTACCAACCAGTGCAACCCCATCAACATAAAAAGTTATCAGGCTTCCGCCGGTCCGAGTAACGACCACCTGCTTGATAAGGCCGGTATTGGAAACTGACTTCTGCAGGATAGGGGACGGATGGATATAAAGATAAGGCGCCCGGTTTGCCGCTGTCGACCAGATAAATTCCAAAGAGCCGTTGGTATTAGGCGGATAATTACCTATGAGTGCCTGGATGCCACCAGTACTCGTTTTCGCCCATGCCAGGATCGTGAAATCAGTCGTTCCGCTAAAAAGGGTCCCCAACTGAACCCAGTCATCAGTCCCGTCAAATACCATGCTGCCGCCATTAGTCGGATCATAACCGGTGATGGTGGGCGAAGTCATGTTAGCCAAGGTTCCATTATTCCCCTTCCCACTCAAATCGGTCCAGGTAGTACCGGTCCCCGGGTACGAAGCCGGGACGCCGGCATCAAGCCGCAAGACCAGGCTGCCATCGCTCGTAAGGCCAGTTTCGCTCGCTATATTCATGCCAGCGTTGGCGCCGCCCGCCGCCGAACCTAAACAATAATAAATCGTATAGCCTTGGCCATCGCTGCGCGGCGCATACATATAATCCTGGTTCGCACAGCCATTATCGGCGCGAGGCGAAGGATTAGAAGGGATGGTGGCCAGATACGTTTTTGTCCCATCTAGAGAAACCAACGGCTGACCAGGAGTAACGACGGTCGGATACGCAGCATTATCGCTATAATACAATTCAAATGCTTTGCTCAACTGACTAATATCGCCGACGCGTTTCGAGTCGCGGGCTTTCTGGCGCGCGGAACCAAGCGCGACAATCGCCAGGGTCGACAAAATACCAATGATCGCGATAACGACCAAAAGTTCAATCAGAGTGAAACCGGTACGTTTCATGTTAGTTCTTAACACAGCGTATAGAGTAAGCATTTGCTTTGTTAACAATGTTTTCAAAAATCTGGTTTTGAGTCGGTACAAAATTATCGTAATACCTATAGAATGAACCAGAACTAGTAGATGTCCATAAGGTTCCCTCTGTACCGCCTGAGCTTGGACCTGAAGCAAATGTCGTTCCATCAATAGCCCGATTACCAACCATCAGCATGCCAAAACCAGTTGTTGCGCATGGAGTCCTGCCGTTACATTTTCCGGCAATCTTTAACTTATCAGCGGCACCAAGACAGCCATAGGAACCCCGGCTAGCATCGCAGGAACCGGAAGTCATTAAGAGAGTCCCTAATATACTGGTCTCTGTCGTTGTCGGGATATGCCAACCAACAGGGCAAATTCCTTGGGCTCCGGGCGTCGAAGAATATTGCATTGCTTCATCCCATTCATAAAGACCACCATCTGTTAGGCAATTTCCCGCAGTGTCATCATAACAAGCTTTCTCAATAACACCGTTATTAGAAGGATGCCCTGTAGTCATTGTTCCGGTGCGCAAATTCTCCGCCATCCAGCATTGCGTGCCCAGCTGGACGGTACGATACGTATTACCATCAGCATCAACTAAGCTTCCACCGCAATTCAGCAAGCCAGAACCAGTATTATAACCAATCGGTCCGGCCGAAAAGGCTCCGGTCGCTCCGCCTAAGCAGCCGCTTACGACATACGTGTTGGTAGCGGTAATATATTGATATTGATAATCTTGGTTGGGACAGCCGCCGTCCGTTCGCGAAGTGGGATTGCTCGGAACTGTCGACAAATATGTTGTTGTTCCGTCGCTAATAGCCTGTCCGGCGGTAATTATACTTGGATATGTATTATTATTCGTATAATACAGCTCCAAGGCTTTACCGATCTGATTAAGGTCGGAGACGCGTTTGCTGTCTCGAGCTTTTTGACGGGCGGAACCCAAAGCAACAATAGCCAGAGTGGAGAGAATACCAATAATAGCTATGACAACTAATAGCTCGATAAGGGTAAAGCCTTTTACGCTTCTAAAAACCATCTGAAGAAAATAATAATCAACTATACAAAGTATAGCATATTTCCTAACAAAAATTACGGAACTAACTGAAATTACTCCAAATAGTCACAGCGCCGAAACCGAGGAAGAAGAGAAATATTATCGCGATAAGAATCCGACGCCAGAGCGGCGGCTGAAATTCTTTCGGTAGCGCTTTCCAGTTAAGGTATGAAACCAAGGCGATATGGATAGTCATCGCCCAGGCATTTATCAGCGCTCCGGCAATAATCAAACCTCGCGGCTCGTAGAAATCCAAAAGAAAAAGCAGAACGCCGAAGGCGACCTGTGCCCAAACAAACGAATAATAGATACGAGTCAGGTTGACGCGGGCCGTTCCCTGTTTCTGAATCTTCTTAATAGCGACGTTCTCAGCGATCATGCGCGAAGTCGAATCCAGGATGCCAAGCTGCGTCTGCGTCAGGAGTATGCCGATGACCGCGAGCAAGGCAGCACCCGCCCATGGCCCGACTATAGAAGCGATATGAGCGCTCTGATTAATAACAAAGGTAATCCCTTCTTTGTTATCGGCCGCGCCGTAAGTTGTCGCGTAGGCCAGAATCATGATGATGGCCATAGAGAAGAAGCCGAGGCCCCAAAACACAATGCCATGCTCCAAGCCGATACGCCGCCACCAGGTTTTAAAATTTTTAATGTTAGCCGCCGTAGGCGCAAAGTCCTGGCCTTCGAGGCGGATTTCCTGTTCAAGCGATCCTTGCTTGAAAAGTCCGGCAATCTTTTGCGAATACGCGCCCATGCCATAGCCCTTTTCTTTTATATAGATGGACTGCGAAAGATTGAGATTCCCAGCCGCGCCGGAATAGGCGAAGGCACCGAGAAAAGCCGCCAGACTAATTCCCTCCGGCAAGAAACGGTAGCCCGGTCCGGCACCAAAGAAACCAGCCCCGGCTGCCATAATTGCCTCCTTGTCGATTACCAGAAAAACCAAAATAAGAATAAATGGCACTCCGATAAGGATGAGCGTCTTAGTAAGATGCTCCATTAAAGAATAGACCGTCTTGCCGAAGCTCAGGATTAATCCCAAAAAAATTAACAAGCCGATCGCCAGCCATTTGAAGTCGGTATAGCCAAAGGCCGCCGCCAGCGTCTGCGCGCCGGCCGCAATTATGCCAGGCAAGGCGAAGCCCACGAAGGTCGAAAGAATAAACCACTGCGGCGCAAAACGCAGGTACTTAGCCAAACCAACAAAGACGCTCTCGCCTTTAACAAGGGCATAGCGCTCAATCTCCATGTCGATAAAATATTGAAAGGAGATGCCGAGGAAGGCGGCCCAGAGCAAGCCGAGCCCATAGTTAGCCGTCAGATATGGCCAGAGGATGAGTTCGCCGGAGCCGAGACCGAAGGCGAGAATGATAAAGCTCGGACCGATCATCTTGCGCAGGGAAATTGGCTTGGGAAAGGGTTTTAAAGCGGCTTGTTTTGGCATGAAGATAAAACTGATATACTTAATATATACATACTATACCATACGAAATTAATAAATTAATAAATTAAAATCATTAATTAGTTACTTTGTTAATTAGTTAATGTGCATCCTATGAATTTCCTCCATGCGCTCATTCTCGGCATCGTCGAAGGACTGACGGAATTCCTGCCCGTTTCTTCAACTGCCCATCTTATCGTTGCCAATCGCCTGCTCGGCCTGGCGGACAGTGACTTCTTGAAAAGTTTTGACATCTACATCCAGCTCGGAGCTATCCTGGCCGTCGTAGTCCTTTACGCGAAAAAACTACTCGTTAACTGGAAATTATTTTGGCGGGTCGCAGCCGCTTTCTTTCCGACCGCCCTCATCGGCCTCATCGCCTACCCCTTCGTCAAAGCAGTGCTTCTGGAAAACTTGCTTGTCTGCGGCATTGCCCTATTAGTCGGCGGCATCCTTTTGATTATTTTTGAAAAATGGCACAAGGCGCAGCAGGCCAAAGAAAGTATTTCCTATTCGCAGGCGGCCGGCGTCGGTCTGTTCCAGGCCTTAGCCATGATCCCCGGCGTATCGCGTTCCGCCGCGACAATCATCGGCGGACAGCTGCTCGGTATCGACCGCAAGACGATTGTCGAGTTCTCATTCCTCCTCGCCATCCCGACGATGGCGGCGGCCAGTGGCCTTGATCTTCTAAAAAACGACTTCAGCTTCAGCGGTGCGGAATGGCAACTGCTGGCTGTCGGGTTCATCGCCGCCTTCCTGACCGCCCTCCTCGCCATTCGCTTTTTCTTGAAATTTATCCAGCAGCACAGCTTTGCCGGCTTCGGCTGGTATCGCATCGCCGCCGGCTTGCTAATACTCCTCTTCTTGCTATAGTGAGCACAGAGCTTAATCACCTAAACAGCTATATATGAAAGACACTCTCAAGCAGCTGGTTAACCAGCAGATCAACGAAGAATTATTCTCGAGCTATGCCTATCTGGCGATTTCCGCCCGCGCTGAGTTGCTCTCTCTCAAGGGCTTTGCCAACTGGTTCCGGGTCCAGGCCCAGGAAGAGATCGGCCATGCCATGGGCTTTTATAAGCACCTGGCCGACCGCGGCGAGGTTATCGAATTAGGGGCGCTCGCCAAGCCGGAACTGAAGCTGGACGGCGCGCAGTCGCTCATCGAAGCCTCGCTGGCGCACGAGAAGCACATTACGGCGAAGATTCACGAACTAATGGATGCGGCCAAAGCCGAGAAGGACTAT
>CAYVHQ010000019.1:0-17477 GCA_964451345.1 uncultured Gammaproteobacteria bacterium
AGTCTATGCTTCCGCGGAAAATCTCTATATTGCCTATACTAAATACTTAAGCGAGTATGATTTGAAAATGGCAGTTGCCCGTGAAGTGTTAGCTCCGCGTCTGGACGCTACCTTGCGCGGCCGGCTTGAGGCCATAGCAGCGATTGATAGAGCAATTCTTTCGGACGAGGAAAAACTGTATAAAACAAACCAGGTAATTGAAACCTACATGACTTCCCTGAGCGCCGATGAGCAGGCGTCGTTAGGCAAGGAAGTTGAAGCGGAGTTCACCCGTCGTCATCCCAATGTGGGCAAGGAACTAGAAAAAACTGTCATTCATCGAATTGCGTTAGGGGACAAGACACTTGAGTACCGGGGCGCGGGCGAGGTGACGGGCCGACTCCTTAATCAGTATTCTATTGATGAGTTTGAAGGAAATCTCCGTTTGGCCACCACGCGGCAGCGTAATTGGATTATGCCCTTTATGTTTGGCGCCATGCCCGCGATTGCTCCGGCTTCGGTCGATTCTTACAATAATCTATATGTGCTTGATGGCGACATGAAAGTGGTTGGCCAGATAGAAGATATGGCTAAGGGCGAGAGTCTTTATTCTGCCCGATTTATGGGCAAGCGTGGATATCTGGTGACATTCCGGCAGGTTGATCCGCTCTTCGTGCTTGATTTGGCGCAGCCTGCAGCGCCGAGCGTGCTGGGACAGTTGAAGGTTCCTGGTTTCTCAAATTATCTTCAGCCGTATAACGATACGCTTCTGATTGGACTCGGCAAAGAAGCGAATGACAAGGGCGATCAGGGCGTTGAAATCGGCGGCCTGAAAGCCAGCCTGTTCGATGTATCCGATCCAGCCCAGCCGAAGGAGATTGCTAGTCTTGCCATCGGTGGCCGGGGCAGCGATTCTTCTGCTCTCTATGATTATAAAGGCGTTCTCTTCTCCAAAGAAAAGGGAATTCTGGCTCTGCCGGCGACTATCACGCCAAAAAATAACAGCGATTATCGCGCAGATTTCCAGGGCATCCTGGTGCTGAATGTGACGACGGATAAGATTACGGAACGTGGACGCATTTCTTTCCGTTTGCCGGAACAGATGAGCAAGGACAATACCTATATCGATGATTCGGCTCGCCGCGCCCTGTATATTGGTGATATCCTATATGGATACTCACCGGCCACGATCAAGGCTCATCGCTTAGAAGGATTGAAGGCGATTAGCTCAATTGATTTGCCTCGCCCGGCGCCTAATCAATATCCTCAACCTCTCATGTATGAAACGTCCCCAGTCCCCAAGCGTTAATTTGCGTAATATACTAATTGGTCTAGCGGTCGTAGTGCTTTTAGCCATCGGCGTTGTGTATCGCTGGCAGTACAGCCGCGTTCCGGCTGCGCCGGTAGTTTCGTCGCTAGTTGCCCCAGTTTCTGAGCAAGACTATCAAACAGCGGCCGCACCCGCGATTAAGCAACTATATGCAGCTGTTGACGATACGGAATCTGTCGGATCTGATCAGCGCGATGCCTTGCTTGCGATGCGCGTGCCGAAGGCATATAGAGACCTTCATCTAAAACTCGTGCTGGCCGCGGATGCGCTTCAGAGCGGGGATAGGGAAGAGGCGCGCCGGTTGCTGGCATCTGCCCAGTCGGATTTTCCCTGGATAAAACAGTAGACCATGCCCTACGCTTTTCTCATACTGCCCTATATTGCTTTACTGACGGCCGGTCTGTATGGTTGGTGGTTCCTGGATCCGACGAGCGTCTTCTGGGTACTTGGCGGAATCTTCGTCGGTTACTTGCTGGGCGCCTGGTGGCTTGATCAGACCCGTCGCGACTGGTGGCGCTTTGCCGTTACGCCTACTTTGCTGGCGCTCGCCGCCCTGGCATTCTCCCTGCTCATTCCCGGTAAGGGAGGAGCTCTTAGCGTGCTCGTCGTGGCTGGAATTTTACAGCTTCTCTATTGGCGCTATGCATATCTCTATGCCGCCCGTCCGGGCAATTATGTACCATTCAGCTTGGAGCGTCTCGGTGCCAGCCTGGATTTTTTGACGGTGTATTTTTTGACGGCGGCCGGCTATGGACTGAAAACGTTCTTAGATGTTCCGACCTGGATGCTGGCGCTAGCTTTCGCCTTGCTTATTTCGTTGCTGTGGAGTCAATGGCTCTGGGTTGGCAAAATAAATCGCGCCGTCGGCTGGCGACATGCGGCCGTGGCTGCCGTTGTTCTAACTGAGCTTTTTTTACTGCAGTATTTTTCTCCCTTGGATTTTCGATTACTGGCTTTTCCGGTTGCTAGCGGCTATTATGTTTTAGTGAATCTGATGTCTCTTAAGATGGCCGGCAGCTTGGATCGTCGTAAAATATACACTCTCGGCGCCGTCCTTCTTGTCAGCTGGCTAGCGGTTTTCTTGACTGCCCGTTGGTTTTAATCCTAATCCTGAAATATATGAATCTCTCGCAACGCGCAAAATTTTGGATGGTCACATTAATTATCGTCCTGGCTAGCTGCTTTGGCGGAATTTTTGGCAATTGGATCTTTATATATTTTATGGATGCCTATTATGGCATCCCGGCCGGTTACTACGGTTCGGAACCTCTGCCGGTCTCCTCGGCTGGAAGAAATTTGTCAGCCAAGGATTTTGCGGCTGCCAATGAAGCCGTCGCGCTGTCTTCGGAAGCGGAGGCTTCGTTGGTCGGTATTTTTCAGCGACTGCCGGCCGGTCAGCCTGCCCGCTATCTTCCGAAAGATAAAGCCGCTGAAGCGGTCGTCCTGACGGCTGACGGCTGGCTCCTGCTGGTCAAACCGTTGCCGCAGTCACCCGGCGGCATCAAGGATTTTGTCGTAGTGACGAGCGATCAAAAGACATACGATATTGACCGCTCGGTGAGCGATTCAGTAGCTCAGGTTTCCTTCCTGCATCTCGCTAAGGCCAGTAATCTTCCGGCTCGGGACTTTCGTCCGTCCAGCGAGCTGAGTGTCGGACAGAATATCTTTGGGATCGAATGGCGAGGAACAGTCGAGCGCGGATTAATCTCCCGTCTGCCGGCGGAGGTCCGTTCAAGCGATCGGAGTATTGAAACATTCGCCGTGAGCGGCCTGTCTGGTCAGGATCTGTTTCTTTTCGATGGACAGAGCAGACTGTCCGGCTTCATGCGGGGACCAGTGGCGATTGCGGCCGATTCAGTAAGGCTGCTTATGGACAAGGTGTTGGCCGAGGGCGCAATCCGCCGTCCAGCGCTCGGTCTTAATTATCTCAATCTGGCAGCAGTTGCCAATACTAATCAGTCGGGCTGGCTGCTTGCCCCTCGTGGAAAAGAACCGGCGGTGGTCGCGGGAGGAGCGGCGGCGCGCGGCGGCTTGCAGGCCGGGGACATCATTACTCGTTTCGATAATCTTTCGCTTGGCAAGACAAGCGACCTAGCTTTGCTGCTCGCTCCGCATAAGCCTGGCGATACGGTGGTGATCGAATATTCCCGCCAAGGCGAGTCGCGGAAAACTGCCATCGTGCTTGATCAGTTAACCGCTAAATAATATGTCATCCGTTTGGCCGCGCTCCTTCGGCTCCCGCACCGTACTTCTTCGCCTTGACCTTAACGTGCCGCTACGTAATGGTCGGATTGTAGATGATTATAAAATACAAGCCGCTTTGCCTACTGTGCAAAAGCTGTCTTCCTCGCCGGTAATTATTTTAACGCACTTAGGGGAGCCGACAGTTCAGGGAGAGTACGAGGCTACGGACGAATTATCACTGGCGCCAATTGCCCGGCGGCTTGCTAATCTGACCGGTCGACCGGTACGCTTGGCGAGCGGCTCCTGGGATGAACTTGAGGCCTATGCTGCGACGCTGCGTCCGGGTGATATCATGCTTCTTGAGAATCTGCGCTTCTGGAAAGGCGAGACAGCCAATAGTCGTTCTTTCGCCCGTCATCTGGCGCGTCTAGGGGAAGCATATGTTAATGATGCTTTTGCCGTTTCGCATCGTCGCCATGCTTCGGTCGCAGCGATAAAGAATTATTTGCCGAGCTATGCCGGACCCGAGCTTCGTCTTGAATTTGCAAAATTGACTCGCGTTAAGCGCGGCCGCCGTCCGCTTGTTGTTGTGATGGGCGGGGCTAAGATCTCAAGCAAGCTGCCTCTCATTAAACGGTTTTTACCTGGCGCTTCACAGGTGCTCGTCGGCGGAGCGTTAGCCAATGATTTGTTACGAGCCAGGGGAGTGTCAATCGGTGCCTCCTATCACGAAAAGGGCAAGCCGGCGGCAGGATCATCGGTTCGTTCGAAGAAAATTATTTTGCCCGAAGATGCGATTGTGGTAGATACTCGTGGAGATAGAAAGCGCCAGCCGCGAATTTGTCGTATCAAGGATGTCGCGGCGCACGAGGCTATTGTCGATATTGGACCGGAAACCTGCCGGATTTTTTCCGAAATACTATCAGGGGCGCAAACCATCATCTGGAATGGGCCAATGGGAACTTTTGAAAAGTCCTTCGCTCGAAAGGGGACGAAGGCGATTGTCGTGGCCTTAGTGGCGGCTCGTCAGCGCGGTGCGGCCATTGCGGCGGGGGGCGGAGAGACCGTTGAAGCGATCGCTCTTTTTAGGAAGACTGATTCTATAGACTGGGAATTAACAGGTGGCGGCGCCAGTCTCGCCTTTCTTTCCGGCGAAAATTTGCCTGGTCTTGCCGGACTTCTGGAGTAGTCACCGGCTTGGCAAAGCGAGCCGTATGCTATAGTATAGATGACCTGCTCTATCCGCAGCTATTTATGTCAAAAATCGTCAAGAAACGTACCGGTCCACGGCCCTTAGTCCTTATTACCCTGGAGGGTTGGGGAGTCGCGCCGGCGCATAGTGGGAATGCTATTACTGAAGCTGATCCGGCTTATTTCAAATCTCTCCTCAGTCATTATCCGGCTCTTACTCTGGAAGCTTCGGGTCCGGCAGTCGGCCTAGGAGCAGGTAAGCCGGTGACGAGTGAAGAAGGCTATGCTTTGATTGGATCGGGCCGGCCGCATAGCGACGTTACATGCTTAATTGACGAAACCATCAAGCAGGGTTCTTTTGGCAATGGTCCTGAGCTAGCCTCGTTTTTAAAAGGGGCGAGCGGCCGCCGTCTCCATTTGATTGGTTTACTCAGTCCATCGGACTGCGAAGCGTCGTTAACGCATCTCGAAGCCTTGCTGGCCGCCGCACGGGAGGCTGGTGTTACTGAAATACTACTGCATGCCATTTTGGATGGCCGTGATGCGTCGGCGACCGCCGGACGATCTTTGGTTAGTGAATGGGAAGAGCGGTTGGCGCCAATCGGCCGGGTGGCGAGTCTTTCCGGGCGTTTTTATGCGCTTGATCCCTATCGTAGTTCGGCACGCATCAGCAAGGCAGTTGAAGCCATCGTGGGTCGGGGTAATCGTCAGTCCGCCGCCGTCCAGGCTATTGCAGAGGCGTATGCCATGAAAATCTTTGATGAAGAATTTCCTCCGACCGTGATTCGGGAGATGGAGCAGCCTTGTTCGGAACTTTCAGCGGCTGATTCGGTATTCTTTTTTAATGTTAGTCCTATGAACATTCAGGCGCTGGCGAAAGGCCTGCTTACTGCTGTTCCGGGAATACACGCCATGAGTCTGACTGACTATGGCCTAGGTGAAATGCTGCCGGCTGCCTTTCACGCTCCGTCGATCGGAGCGACCCTCGGATCATGTATCTCGGCTGCGGGATTGCGTCAATTGCGCCTCTCGGACAGCGAAGGATTTTCTGGAATTACCGCTTTTCTAAACGGTGGCAGCGAAATGCAATTAGCTGGCGAAGAAAGACTACTGCTGCCCACGCCGTTGCTTGAGGACTACGCCGAGCGGCCAGGGGTTGTTAATGACGAAATTGCCAAACAGGCAGTAAAGGCGAT
Source organism: uncultured Gammaproteobacteria bacterium (assembly GCA_964451345.1). Taxonomy (GTDB): domain Bacteria; phylum Patescibacteriota; class Patescibacteriia; order Patescibacteriales; family Patescibacteriaceae; genus Patescibacterium. The sequence continues at coordinate 5,881 of CAYVHQ010000019.1, forward strand.
TGAAGACAAGAAATTCGATTTTATTGCCATTGCCTTCGCGAGCATTGACCGGTTAGCTCACGCGGCTAATCTTGAGGGGACTATTGAATCGATACGGTCGGTCGATGACGCTCTCGAACGTATTGTGACGACGGCTTTGGCGGCAGGCGGCGCGGCTGTTATCACGGCGACACACGGACTGGCCGAGCAGACCATTACGCCTGATACCGATCGCTTCTCCTCGCATACTGGCCGCATCGTTCCTTTGCTCCTGGTGGCGAAAGAACTAGAGGGCTTTAGTCTCGGCTTTCAACAGCCAATCGACGGCGATCTCTCGCCGTTGTCGGCGGCCGGGACTCTGTGTGATGTCGCCCCAACCATCCTTCGTCTGATGCATTTACCGATTGATGAATCTATGAGCGGCATCAGTTTGTATGACGCCAAGAATCCTTTATGAAACGACTGCGCCTTCCAGGATTTTTACGAACGAGTGAGACCGTCGTCGGAGCCGCTTTGGTCATTGCCACTCTTTCGATTGCCAGCCGCGCCCTAGGCGTCGTGCGCGACCGAATTCTGGCTTCGACCTTCGGCGCTGGCCAGACGCTGGACCTGTATTATGCCGCTTTTCGCTTGCCAGACTTGGTTTTCAATCTCTTAGTGTTAGGTGCGCTGTCGGCTGGTTTCATTCCGATATTTTCCAGTCTTATTTCCCGCAACGATGATGAACGCGCCTGGCGGCTGACAAATAATGTTCTCAATATTATCGGCGTCGCGCTGGCAGTGCTCTGTTCAGCCGGGATGCTGGCCGCGCCACTCCTGGTGCGCCTCATTGCCCCCGGTTTTGAGCCCGAAGCCCGAGAAAGCATTGCCTCCTTGACTCGCATCATGTTCCTTTCGCCGTTCTTGCTCGGCATTTCCTGTGTTGTTGGCAGCGTCCTGCAGTCAAAGCGGCGTTTCTTCGTTTACTCGCTGTCGCCGATTTTTTATAATTTCGGCATTATCGCCGGCGCTCTCTGGCTCGCTCCGCGCTACGGCGTTACCGGTTTGGCCTGGGGAGTTGTTATGGGTTCGGCGGCTCACTTGCTTGTCCAGGTGCCGGAGTTTTTCCGGGTGGGCTTCCGTTTCCGCGCCCTGCTCGAATGGCGCGATCGCAGCGTACGGGCGGTTTTTGCCATGATGACTGCGCGTACCTTCGGCTTGGCTGTAACGCAGCTCAACCTGATGGCCATCACAATCATAGCCTCATCCCTACCCTCCGGATCGCTGACTGTTTTTAGCTTGGCTAATAATCTCCAGTCCTTTCCGGTGGGTATTTTTGGAATTTCATTCGCCGTAGCCGCTTTCCCGTTAATGTCGGCTGCTGAGGGGAGCGGGAAGATTATTGCTTTGGTTTCTAAAACTTTTCGACAGATTCTCTTTTTTATCATTCCCGCGACGGTTCTGATCGTAAGCTTGCGCGCTCAATTAGTCCGGGTTATTCTCGGCTCGGGAAAATTTGATTGGTCGGCAACGGTTCTGACAATCGACACGCTGGCGTTTTTCGCAATTTCCCTGTTTGCGCAAGCGGCCTTGCCGCTCCTGTCCCGAGCGTTCTATGCCCAGCATGATTCGAAGACTCCTTTGTTCACCGGCCTCGGATCCGAAGCAATTAACATTTCGCTGGCCCTTATTCTTTCTAAAAAATTAGGCGCTCCGGGACTGGCACTGGCCTTCACCTGCAGCAGTATCTTTAACTTCCTCATGCAATTCATTCTCCTCCATCGCAAACTCGGGGGATTGGATGTTAAGCGTCTCGTCCGCTCTCTGCTTAAGTTCTCAATTGCCGCTATTTTTGCCGGGCTGGCCATCCAGGCGATGAAGCTGCTGGTCTGGCCGTTTGCTGATATGACGCGGGTTTGGGGCGTGCTGCTTCAGGCCTCGGCGGCCGGCTTGTTCGGACTGGTTATTTATATAGCAGTCTGTTCGCTTTTGCGGAGCGAAGAGATGATGGGTCTATGGGGTTCGCTTAAGGGGCGTATTTTCCGTAAGTCACGTTTACCGGTTGGTGACAGCGGGGAGGCGCGCGGCATTTAAGTATGTCATTGACGTTTCAGCGCACAATTGAAAGTTTCACCTGCGGCCACTGCGGTCGGGAGGTGAGCGGCAATGGGTATACGAATCATTGTCCAGCTTGCCTGTATAGTCGTCATGTCGACATTCACCCGGGCGATCGGGCTGCTGACTGCAAGGGACTAATGAGACCCGTACAACTCGTACTTGAAGGAAAAACTCGCTATATACTCCATGAATGCCTGACCTGCGGTTTTCGTCGCCGAAATAAAGCGTCCGCCGAAGATGATAGTGAGGCACTTATTGCCTTAAGCGCCCGCTAAGCCGGCCTTTTTCTTATCTATCTTTAGCGAAAAAATATACCAAACCGAAGTTATTTTAACTTGACGCAGGGGCGGTAATGGCTTATTATATAACAACCTTGTCACGAGCTAAACGCTCGGTACGCAGGCGGCCGCTCGAACCAAATGGATCGAGAGGAAAGTCCGGACTCCAGTAAAAGGGCAGTGGGTAACGCCCACCGGAAGCAATTCCAGGGAAAGTGCCACAGAGACAATACTATCTCGTTGCTTTCGAGCGGCGAGAGAAAGGTGAAAAGAGAACCCGTGTCGGCAAAATCGGCTAGGGCTCTCGTCTCCCGGTGACGGGATGACGCGGTAAACCCTGCCTGGAGCAAGAGCAAACCTCTGCTGCACAATGCAGTCGGAGATGAAAAGTGGCTCGCTAGAATCCCTGAGCAATTGGGGATCAAGATAGATGGCCGCCGCCCCGAAAATCGGGGTACAGAATCCGGCTTATCGCGTACCGAGTGCTTAATTCCTGATAAGGAACATATGAAGAAATCAGACCTGTTCTATTCTGTTGTCTTGCTGCCAATCGACTTTGCCATGGTCGTTCTGGCTGGGCTATCCGCCTACTATCTGCGTTTCTCTTCGATCTCAACTGACATACGACCGGTTATTTTTAGTTTGCCTTTTGGCGAATATCTTTCAATACTTCTTGTCCTGGCGGCCGTCTGGCTCATCATTTTTGCTTTTACCGGACTGTATAATCTTCGCGAGCTCGGTTCGCTGAAGACTGAATTACGCAAAGTTATTTTCGGCTGCTCACTCGGTCTGGTTGCCGTCGTCATTTCCATATTTTTTTATCGTGAATTATTTTCTTCGCGCTTTATTGTCTTAGCAGGTTGGCTATTGTCCATGCTCTATGTCGGTATTGGCCACGTCGCGGTATCGCTCATCCGCCGGCTTATGTTCAAGTACGGCGTGGGCACGCATAGCGTTGTTATTATAGGTGAGAGCCAGACATCTGACCGCCTTGTCCGGGAGTTTTCTCGACGAGGGGCTCTCGGCTATGCTGTTGTTAAACGCTTGGCCGACTTTAGCGCCGACAGTGCTCGGGAACTGGAAGAATTCTTAGCCGTACGGGCGGTCGACGAGGTGCTGCAGGCCGATCCTAATCTCTCGAAGAGCGACCGCTTGCGTCTCTATGATTTTGCGGACGAGCACCACTTGATATTTAAGTATGCAGCCGACCTCCTGGAAACGAAGGTATTACGCGTCGAGGTCGATGAATTGGCCGGTATCCCGATTGTTGAAGTTAAAAAAACGCCGCTTGACGGTTGGGGACGGGTGGCCAAGAGGATTGTCGATATTATTGGTTCGCTGTTCCTTATTATTTTGACGAGCCCCGTTCTTCTACTGACCATCCTGGCCATCAAGCTTGATTCGCGCGGACCAATTTTCTTTTCCCGTCTCGACGATGACAGCCCGCTCTTTCGTGTCGGTCAGGGCGGTAAAAAATTCCGCTATCTTAAATTTCGCTCCATGCTGCCGCATACTGACAGCCTGCGCTATGGGGAACTGGCGGAACGCAATCTGCGCAGCGACGGCCCGATGGTAAAAATAAAAGATGATCCGCGCATAACCCGAGTCGGCGCTTTTATCCGCCGCTTTAGCATAGATGAGTTGCCTGAGCTCTTTTTGGTCCTGACTGGCAGCATGAGCCTGGTTGGACCACGCCCGCATTTGCCGGAAGAAGTCGCCAAATATGAAAGCCGACATAAGAAAGTCATGACCATTAAGCCCGGCATTACCGGACTGGCTCAGATTTCCGGGCGCAGCGATTTAAGTTTTGACGAAGAAGTACGGCTTGATATTTTTTATATTGAGAATTGGTCGCTCGTTTCCGATATCGTGATTTTGCTTAAAACTCCTTTGGCGGTTATCCGCTCGCGCGAGAGCGCCTAACATTATCGTATGAAGATAGCCCTCATCCATGACCATCTTGCCCAGGACGGCGGAGCCGAACAGGTACTGCGCGCCTTTGCTCGGATGTATCCCGAAGCCCCTATTTATACCCTGCTCTACGAGCCGGGAAACGTTGAGAAGCATTTTCCAGGACGTCATATTGAAACTTCTATTATCCAGCGTTTGCCGGGCGGCGTTCGTCATTACCAGTGGTATATGCCCTTCATGCCGATGGCGGTTGAGTTTTTTGATCTCAGCGGTTTTGACGTCGTTCTTTCTGACGCGAGCGCCTTTGCTAAAGGTGTCATTACCGGCACTGACACCCTTCATATTTGCTACTGCCATACCCCGACGCGCTATCTCTGGGATTATACCCACACGTATATCAAGGAGCTGCGCTACAACAAATATTTAAAAAAAATTGTCTCGCTTTTTCTTAATTACATCCGCGTCTGGGATAGTCAGGCGGCGGAGCGGGTTGATTTTTTCATTGCTAATTCTCGGACTGTCCGAAAGCGTATCGAGAAATACTACCATCGTCCTTCGACTGTGATTTATCCGCCAGTTGATATTAAGGGCTTTAGCGTAGCTGATGCTCCGGGAAGTTATTTTCTTATTGGTGGGCGACTGGCGCCATATAAGCGCGTCGATATTGTCGTTGAGGCCTTTAAGAAAAACGGCCTGCCGCTAAAAATTTTTGGCAGCGGTGTCGATTTGGAGCGTTTGCAGAAGCTCGCCGGTGGTGCGGTAAATATTGAATTCCTCGGCCGGGTAGACGACAAAAAAAAGGCAGATTTGTATTATGGCTGCCGCGCGTTCATCAATCCGCAGGATGAAGATTTTGGCATTACGGTCGTCGAAGCCATGGCTTCGGGACGGCCGGTGATTGCCTACCGCAAAGGCGGCGCGACGGAAACAATTATAGAGAATGTGACCGGTGTTTTCTTTGAGGAACAGACAGCGGATAATTTAGCGGAAGCGATTACGCGTTTTTCCGGGATTACTTTTGATCCGTCCGCAATTCGGCGGCAGGCCGAGGGTTTCGCCGAGGAACATTTTGAGCGGCAGATTCGGGAGACGATTGACCGGGAATACCGCCGTTTCAAGAACGATGATGAATATACCGATCGTCGTTAGGCCCTTGATGGATGAACGTTACAGCGGCGTGGCTGAATATACCCGTCTGCTGGTCCAACACCTGCTGGAACAGGATTCCGTTAATCAATATTTTTTGTACTACAACTCGCGGCACGACGTTTCCGGACGGCTGCCGCGTTTCGATTTTCCCAACGCGCGGTTTGTCCGGACGCGGATTCCTAATAAGATTTTCCATTATCCTTTTCTTAAATTTTTAGGTCGTCCCTATTTTGATCGTCTCGTGCAGAAACAGACTGGGGAGCGCATGGTTATTTTTTTCATGCCGCATCTGAATTTTGCCGCCTGGTCGCCGGCCGTAAAAAGCGTCGTGGCCGTGCACGACCTTTCTTTCTATCATTTTCCCGAGTTTTTTAATTGGCGTAAAAACCTTTGGCACCGCCTGCTTGGCGTCAGGGGATTGCTACGGCGTTTTAATCAGGTGGTAGCCTTTTCTAAGAATTCGGCTGAGGATATTGCCTCCCTGACCGGCATCGCGCCGGAGCGTATCAGTGTCATACCATCGGGCGTGGAGGCGAAATTCCATGCGTTTGCCGCGGACGACCCGCGTCTTTCGGCAATTAGATTAAAATATGGTTTGCCGGATCGTTTTATTCTCGCCTTGAGTACGGTTGAGCCGCGCAAAAATATTGAAGGACTGATTGAGGCATTTGAAATTCTGAAAAGCGAGCCAGAGAATACGGAGTTAAAATTAGTTATCGCCGGCGGCCGCGGTTGGAAGTCAGCGCCGATTTATCGTCGAGCAGCGGCCTCTCTTCATTCGTCTGATATTATGTTTTTAGGCTATGTGCCGGCCGAAGACCGCCCGGCGCTCTATAATGCCGCAACTGTTTTTGCTTTCCCCTCATTTTATGAAGGCTTCGGCTTTCCGCCGCTTGAGGCGATGGCCTGCGGTACACCGACGGTCGTTGCCGCGACCAGCTGCTTGCCGGAAGTGGTTGGCGAGGGCGCACTCCTAGTGGACTCGTATAACTCCTTAGCGCTGGCCGAAGCTATACGTTATATCTTTACTGACGAAAGATTAGCCGCTGAACTATCTGCAGCTGGGAAGGTTCAGGCCGCAACCTTCAACTGGAATAAAACAGCTAAAGCGTATCTAGATATTTTTTCTAACGTGACTGAGTCTGATGTAGCGCGGGCAGTAAGAAGCGATAAATAATCTAATATTGGCTGATATTTTCCAGGCTGGGCCGTCTGTTCTTAAATACTGTATACTGAAATTATATGGCTAATAAACCCCGCCACACGCCCCTGGCCGACCGTATGCGCCCGCAGAGTTTTGCGGAATTCTTCGGGCAGGAAAAAGTTACCAAAGAGGGGGCCCTATTGCGTCAGGCACTTGCCGCTGATACCTTGCCCTCGCTTATCTTCTGGGGACCGCCGGGTTCCGGTAAGACTACGCTAGCTTTGATCATCGCGCAGCAATCACAGGCTGACTTCATTCGCTTTAGCGCTGTCACCGAAGGCGTCGCCGATTTGCGCAAGGCAATCGCCCGCGCCCGCTCCAACCGCCTTTTGGACCAAAAAACAATTTTATTCATCGACGAAATCCACCGCTGGAACAAGGCGCAGCAAGACGCGCTCTTGCCGCACATCGAGAGCGGCGATCTGACATTGATTGGTGCGACGACTGAAAATCCAAGTTTCGAACTACGGGCCGCCTTGCTGTCCCGCTGCCGCGTCATTGTTTTAGAAGGACTGTCAGAGGAAGCTTTGCGCCTGATCATCACGCAGGCCGTCACTGACAAGGAAAGGGGATTGGGCAAGATTGTTAAATCGCTTTCGGAAGACGGGCTAGAGTTTCTGGTCGGCATCAGTCAGGGTGATGCGCGGGCCGCTTTAAATATTCTTGAAGCGGCGGCCGGGCTATCTAGCACGTTAACGATTGAAGAATTAAAAGAAGCGGCGCAAAAGTCGCACATGCTGTACGACAAAGCTGGAGAGGAGCATTACAACATTATCTCCGCCCTGCACAAATCGATGCGCGGTTCGGATGCCGATGCGGCCCTCTACTGGTTGGCGCGCATGCTTGAAGCCGGTGAGGACCCCCTGTATGTCGCTCGGCGACTGGTTCGTTTCGCTTCAGAAGATATTGGCTTAGCAAATTCACGGGCGCTGGAGCAGACGCTGGCGGCCTATCAGGCCTGTGCTTTAATTGGTATGCCAGAGTGTAATGTTATCTTGGCGCAGGCGGTCGTGTATCTGGCGAAATGTGAAAAATCAAACGCGCTTTATACTGCGTATAAAGCGGCGGCTCAAGATGCGCAAGCCACGGCCAACCAGGGCGTGCCGTTACATCTTCGCAACGCGCCGACCTCGCTCATGAAAGACTTGGGTTACGGTAAGGATTACAAGTATAGCCCGAATTTTGATTATCAGGAAAAGCAAGATTACTGGCCGCCGGAGTTTAAAGCTAAGAAATATCTTTAGAGATAAACGTTTTGCATATCTCAGTAAGGTGTTTGAGTAAATAAAAATCTCTCCGTAACGGAGAGATTTTGTATATATCCTATTCTTTGAGCCTGAAGCTGGGAATAATCATTTCCTCCGCTTCAAAGATTGGTCCTTTGTATATCAAGCCGGGAACCGGTTCGGGGTAGCCGGCATAGCCGGTGTCGTCCTGAGCGAAACTGTAGCCAAATACTAAATCGCTCTTGCCGCCTAGCCGTGATGGCATTGGCGAGCCTTCGGCCTGCATGGCTTTCCATTCAGCGAGCGTATGGAAGCTGATAGTAAAGATACTGCCGTAATCGCCTCGTGTTAAAGGTAGCTCAAAGCTTAAGTAGTCGTAGCCGCTGTCGCCGATTTTTTTATGCTCAACCCGGAAGTCCTTCCAGTTTTTAGGAAGCGTCAAGGTGAAGCCTCTGTTGCTATTAGTATACAAGATTCCTTCGGTGGTGTTTGTCGTTGTTTCCTCTGAAGGAGAGAGCTTCGTCGGGGTTGCCGGTTCAGTTGAGGGGGCTGAAGGAGAGGGCTGTGCCGATGTGCTTGTTGGAGAATTGTTCGGTACAGAAACAGGCTGGCTGGTCGTATGCCGAGTGCCGAGCCAGTAGGCCAGAGCGGCGCTGACTATAATGGCGCCGAGCCAGGCGAGCGTGTGCGCTGATTTTTTCATATAGTTATGGAGATACGTTATATATAGTATACCATGGCAGACGGCATTGACAGGGCGGCGGTTCTGGTGTTAAGTTCAGGCGTAATGCAGCCTTAAAAATATAATATCGTCATGAAAAAATTCACTATCGTAGTTTTTATCTCCCTTGGAGTAATTCTACTTATCACTCTAGGCATTTTTGCGGAAGTGGTCGGCTGGATACTGGGCGTTATCGGAACGGCACTAGGTATCGGTTTGTTCGTATTCTTAGTCATTGCGGTCATTATCGCGTCAGCTGTCTGTTTTATTCGCCAGTGGTTCAAGCGGCGACAGCCGAAGGCGGATCCTCTCGAACAATTAGAAAAGGCAATCTCTGCGGGTGATGATGAACAAATCATCAATATCGCCAGTGGTCCGGGTACGGGCCATCTTATGCCGGTGGCTTGTGATTACTATCAAGAGCAATTCAAGACCGGAAACTTGTATGATGAGCTCTGTCGGATTGCTCGAGCCGATCCAGAAGACATCATGCTCGACTTTGTCGGCGAGACAATGGTTGAAGCTATGCCGGATACTAATTTCTGGAAGCCGTACGCCCAGTCAGTTTCGGTCGAAGTCGACACTGAAGCTGATTGCCGCAGCTATCTGATACGAGCGCTGCTCTGGGAGCTGGATCAATATTACGAACTGCCGAAAAGAAATATCATGGAAAAAATTCTTGAGCAAATGCACGCTGCCTTTTCGGCGGAAATCGTCGCTGAAAAAGACGAGAGGCGCCTCAGCAACCTGAAAACAGAATTGGGATCATGTGTTGCGAAATTGGCCGCTGAATCGCTGTCAGTATGAGAAGTATTACCACAACCCTGCAATCCGCGGGGTTTTTTATTGTCCGCGTCGTTGTTCCAGAGGTGTTTCAGGCTCATATTGACATATCGTCGTATTTCCCTTAGAATAACAGGACTAATCAGGGCTCGTTCCGGTTAGTTTTTATTCATCACCCATCCCTCGAAATATAATTTCCTTCCCTTACGGACACGGATCCGGACAGGGCGCCGGGGGAGAGGTATAAAGGAAACATTTTATGACAGACAAGAAGCAAGAGCCGAAGTCGCTCTCCGTCGCCCAGATGCTCGAGGCGGGCATGCACTTCGGACACCGCACCTTTAAGTGGCATCCAAAGATGAAGCCATTTATTTTCGAGGCCCGCAAAGGCATCCATATTATTAACCTGGAAAAGACCAAGTCGTCTCTCGATACCGCCCTGGCTTTTATTTCCAAGCTCGCTGCCGAGAACAAGATTATTCTCTTCGTCGGTACTAAGAATCAGGTCAAGGGACCGCTCGAGGATGCGGCCAAGGCCATGGGTATGCCGTACGTCAGCCAGCACTGGCTCGGCGGCTCGCTGACGAACTTTTCGATTATCAAAAACTCCATTCGCACCTACCAGGATTTATTGGAAAAGAAAGAAGCTGGTAAGCTGGAACGCTACACTAAGAAAGAACGCCTCAACTTTGATCGCCAGATCGTTAAGTTGTCGCACACCGTCGGCGGCCTCGTCGGCTTGAACCGCGCGCCGGACGCTATCTTCATCTGGGACGTCAAACATGAAGCCACCGCTTTGGCTGAAGCAAAGAAAAAGCGCATTCCGATTATTGCCGTCTGCGATACGAACGTTAACCCGGACGGTATCGACTATGTCATCCCGGCCAACGACGACGCCAGCAAGGCAGTCGGCCTGGTTATGGACCTGATTCAGGAAACGGTACTCGAATCGCGTGAAGCGGCTCGTGACGCTCGTGAGGACGTCAAGGAATCCGAGAAGAAGGATTAATCGTGTTGCGTTACCTACTCTTTTTGCTTTACATTTCACACTCTTAAAACAAATATATGGAACAGATCAAATTATTGCGCGAGCGCACCGGCGCCGGCATTGTCGACTGTAAGACCGCTTTGGCGGAAGCTAATGGCGACATCGAGATGGCTGTCGATATCCTGCGCAAGAAAGGCATCGCCAAGGCTGCCAAGCGTGGCGACCGTGAAGCGACTCAGGGACTCATCAAGGTGGCTATTAATACCGCTGGCAATGAAGGCTATATTTTCGAGATGAATGCCGAAACCGATTTCGTCGTCCGCAATGACCAGTTTCAGGACATGGCCAATAAGATCATGAAAGTTGCCATGGAAAAGGCTCCTGTCTCACTCGACGAATTAAATGCCTTGTCTCTCGAAGATGGCACGGTTATATCTGAGGCCCTTAGCCACATGAGCGGCGTCATCGGTGAAAAGATCGGCCTTGGCCGCTACGCCAAACTGGCTTCACAGGGAACTGTCGCTTCTTATGCTCACCCGCAGGGGAATATCGGCGTGCTCGTCGCTCTTGATAAGGTTAATGTGCCGGAAATGGCTCAGGATGTCGCCATGCAGGTAGCAGCCGCCAATCCGCGCTATACCAATCCCGAAGAAGTCGACGCCGCTGAGCTCGACCGCGAAAAGGAAGTGTATCGTGAACAGCTTAAGAAAGAAGGCAAGCCGGAAGAAATGATCGAGAAGATTCTGCTCGGCAAGGTCAACAAGTACTACGAGGAAGTTTGCCTTGTTAAGCAGGAGTTCATTAAGGATGACAGCAAGAAGGTCTCTGACATCCTCGGTGATGCCAGAATTGAAAGCTTCGTACGCTACTCCCTTTAACCGTTATTGCCATAACCGTTTTTAGCTAAAACAAGCCGCCCTCTCCGGGGCGGTTTTGTTTTTTGAGGTAGAACCGTTATACTGGAACTATAAGATATAAGGCATTTGTATGAGTGAAACGCCATTTCCGTATTCCAAGACAGATCCGAGCGGCTTCCCGTTCGTTTCGACAATCATTTCGGCGCTTATCGAGCGGCGGACCGAGACCGGAGAGATTCAGGTCCTTTTGCAGACAAGGTGCAATAAGAACGATACGGTGTATTACGGGACATTGGAGATTCCTGCCGGCCATATTGATAAGTTCGAAAATGTATATGATACCCTGGCGCGGGAGGTATTCGAGGAGACCGGCTGGCGGGTAGCCAAAGTACTGGACGATGAAC
>CAYVHQ010000020.1:0-16559 GCA_964451345.1 uncultured Gammaproteobacteria bacterium
TTTCCTACAAACAAATTTCCGTCGCGGATTTCCGCTTCGGTCATGGGCAGTCGCTCCGGGGAGAACGAAATAGTATCCTGACTGACGAAATTATCATGTATCCAACCCGCTAACTCCCGAATACAGCCGGCGGCATCAGCGCATTCCGGTTTATAAGCAGGGGGCGTCTTCCCCGCTGCCGGCGAGTGATATTTTAGCCATTGCTCATACGGATCACCCTCAAGATGCTGATCATCCCGGGTATGCGCCGGCACAGAAGCATCCTCCAGCAGATGTAGCACCTGCCCAAGACAAATAAAGGCCGCCGCTTCATTGCCCGCTTCATATTCACTTCTCGCCCGCTCCCAGGAGCAGTCGCCACCCCGAAAGCGCTCCGCCTGCCGCTTGGCTGACATCGCCCAAAGCGGTGACGCCCAACCCAGGCTAACGCCAGCCACCCGCAGCCCGGCAGCAGTCCGCGGATTATAAAAATGATTAAGCGCGCGCAGAGCCGGCTCGTCTTCATGGATGCTTCCTTCCGTCAGCCACTCAATCTGACTGGCCGTCAGCGGGGTCACAGGATGGGACGTATTATACGCCTCGGCTACCGCCCGGGAAAGCGCCGGATGCATGACATAGGTATCATAGGCCCTAACCGGCCCCGACCAAATCATTACCAGTGCCAACAGCAGGCCTGTCATCATTCCTGAAACTATTCGCATACGTTTACAGTTCGCTAATCTGCCAGCTGCCGTCCGCCCCTTGAATAAAACGCATTTCCAGCCGCTGCGTACCCGGCGACACATAAAATTTCTTTTCATTAATAGTCTCCCAGTAACCAGCCGTTACTGTATAGTCATATTCATACACCGCATAGCGGCGACAGGCCGGCTCATGCGGGCCGCAATCCCCCTCTTCAATGGCCCGCAACTGTGCTTTCTCAGCCAGGTGGCGCGACACGGCCGTCGCATCGGCCGCCATTTCCCGACGAAATTCCTCCCGCATTTCCGGAGAGAGAAACTGCAGCGCCCGATCAATATTCCCTGCCGAAAGCGCTTCATAAAATCCGCCGTACGCCGCCTCAGGGTTTTGTGAGGAAACAGCCAAGGGCGGCTGGCTGGCAGGGCGCACAGCAGCGTCGTCTCCGGCCGGATAACGAATCAGAATAATCAACGCCATTAATAAGAGACTAACGGCCGCAGCCAGCCAGTAGACCAATGTATTTCGCATAGCAATTAATTTAGCTAATAGCCGCGCTCCCGACGGGATCAGGGTCATGAGCCAAACCACAACAAAAAATCCGCCCCCTAATGGAGGGCGGATTAGATGTGAGATTAAAGCGGAGGACTACTTCGTGAAATCTTTCGTCCAGTACTCGACGCTGCGCATGGCCTTATAACCGTCGCCAGGCAAACCAAGGAAATAACGCTTGCCGTCACCCGGGCTGACATACCAGGCTTCTTTATTGCTCTCAACCCCGAGTACTATGCGTCCTTTCTGCTTTGCGGCATAGTTCGTATCGATCGGCAGGCTTCCACCGACAACGAGCGGATCAAAACCGCCGAGCATTTCGGCCTTATCATTGAAACCATCGCCGTCGCTGTCTTCTTTATTCTTATCGGTACCAAGAGCGGCTTCAACTTCGTCAGACAAGCCGTCCTTATCAGTATCAACACCGCTGCCGAGGTTAGCATCAGCTAACGGAATGCGCTTGAGTTCGTTATTGGAAATACCGGTACCGAGCTGCAAAATGAGGTTGTACACATTGGCGCTGGCCGCCGACAATTCCAGCTTGCACTGCTGAAGATCCTTAACGCTCGTGCCCTGGGATTCGATATCTTTCTTGTACTGTTCCGCCTTGGCATTAAGATCATCCTGGGCTTTCTTCAGGCTTTCATTGACAGTCTGAATTTCCGTGTCTTTCTTGGCTAGTTCGGCCGACTTTGAGTTAAGCTGTGCCTGCACTTCGCTGGCCGCCAATAACAATTTGGTATTATCGTTATAAATCTTAACCATCAAACCGATAGAGCCACCAACAATGATTATAATCAGGCCATAAAAAGCCCAGCGCTGCCAATGACGCTTCTTTACTTCGGCATGCACTGCTTCATGATGTTCAGCCGGCGCAACAGCACCAGCGGACGGCAAGCCGCCCAAAGGACTTACGGGATTATCAAACATATCGGTTGGATTAATTTGTTTTATGACCTCGTGCCCGCAGTACGGGCAGATCTTGATGTTATCAAGGATGGTTTTTTGACACGTGGGACAACGCATAGGTTATGACCCTAGTATACCATGGCGGCGTGCAAATGCCAAAGTGAAATTAGCTTAGCGGGCGGCTATAGCTTGTTCGAGACGGTTAAAGCGCATGTCGACATGCTGAAAGCGCTCATCGATGATTTGAAAGCGATTATCAACTGCCTGAAAACGGATATCGATGATTTCGAAACGGTCTTCCATACCCTGAAAGCGGTCTTCGATTCGGATAAAAGAATTATTGAGCATTTCATACAGCTCCATGAAGCGCTCGGACGTGGTCCGGGCCAATTCGTCAATCTTGTCATACAGCCGGTCGATCCGCTGTTCGGCCTTACCTAAACGTACCTCAATCTTATCTAGACGTACATCAATCTTATCTAAACGTACCTCAATATTATCTAAGCGCTTCCCTAATGAAGTGCCTAACTCCTGAATTGAGCGGTTAGTCTTCTCTAAAGAAACACCTAACTCTTGCACCGTTTGATTGGTGGACTGTATAGAGAGGTTAAGATCCTGCAGGGTGATGCTTTGTTCCATATTACAAAATAATAATTATGGAAGGGTATTCTCTAGTGTAGCAAAGTACCGCGCCGTCAACAAGCCGAAAAAATAAACGAAAATTTGTATTTTTAGCGAGACAATTCCATAACCTCGGTCTTATAGATTTCGTTAGTCGGAAAGGTCTTTAGCAAGGCCTGATAATACTTCAAAGCTCCCGCCGTATCGCCGATTCCTTTCAGGTAGGCGGCATAGGCTACCTGCGCGTTATCAAGGTCATCGGATTTAGCCAGCGCCGCTTCATAAATCGCCTTAATCTCCTCCGGGCTCTTATTGAGCTGATAGCGGTACATTTCCGCCTTGGCCAGATAGGCATTGAGCTGCCGGCCGCCGCTAATCGTCAAAGCGTTATTATAAGCGCTTTCCGCCCGGTCAAAATCACCTACCCGCCGATACACTTCGCCGAGATTATAATAAGCAATCCAGTTGCCGTAATGCGAAATTACCGCCGCTTCTTTATATGCCGCAATCGCCCGATTATAGGCCTCTTTATTGCCATTATCCCCTTCCATGGCCGCCGCCAGTCCCTCGTTTATCTTTGCATCATACGCCGCCTGTTCCTCGGTACTCAACTTAACCGGCGTGCTGTTAACCGCCGTCGTATCAAAGGGGTCGCCGGGGGTCTGGCGGTCCAAGCCAGAGAAATACCAGGCCGCCGCCGTTAACAAGCCAGCCACGATGACCGCCACGACAATAAAAAGCGTATTTTTTCGGTTATTTTGTTCCATGCCCCTCACTATATCAAATATTATTGAAAACAAAAAGCCCCCGCCGAAGCGGGGGCTTTTGTACTTGGTGGCGTATGATGCCTCCAAGAATCAAACCTTCAGACTCTTATTAGCTGTTGTTACGCAGCTCCTGAGAATCGGTCGGGATGTTCTTGATGAGGAAGTCATTGTTCCAGTCAAGCGTGGTTTCGTCGTGAGACTGAGCCGACATGTCGGTCCAGACAAACGTCGCACCCGTACCAGCAACCGTGGCGTAAGCAGCCGGAGCTACGTACGTGGTTCCCTGGGCGATGTTAGTTGCGACATAGTCGCTCGCACCGCCGGACGCGAGAGTAACGCGAAGCTCATAGGTCTTCGGCGCTCCCACAGAAACCTGCTGTTCCGTCGTGGCAACGAAGGCGATGGAACCAGTAGCGTTTCCATTACCAACAGTTGTCAACGTCGGAGTACCAGCCACCTGGGTGTTGGTCGAAGTATCCCAGACAGTCGCGAGGGTCAGCACAGGGGCTGAAGACTTCGAAACTGAGAAGATGATCTTCTTCCATGCGACAGGGTTGGTGTCAGCAGCAACAGTAAACTTAGCGATCGTACGAGTACCGGCTCCGCCCAAGATAGTGGTCGGAAGCGCGACGTTCGTAACGGTCGGAATGGACATGTACGCATACATGGCATTACCGGCGCGGTCAGTACCGTTAGTAGTTTCAACGCCCTGTGAGCTGCTGGCCTTGAACGAGTCAAGGGTCAGTTTCACGTCAGCGCCAGAAGTACCGGCACCGAAGCCGATCGAACCAAGCTGAACTTCAGCCGTCAGGGTCTTCGAAGCGTTAGCATTAACAGCGACGGAGAGGTTGCTGAAGGTAGCGGTCGTACCAGCCAAAGGCTTGGTCGCGACAACCGTCGCACCGTCCTTCAAGACAACGTTACCGATGACAGTAGAACCACCAGGGGTAGCCGTAACGACAACTTCCGTGATGGTGTAGGAGTCGTTAGTGGTAGTAAACTTGTAAGCGGCAACCGGAGTGGTTGAACCGGCGACAACAAGCTTACTGACCGGAGTCGAGGCGTCGACAGCCGAAACGATAGTTCCAGCGGAAGCAGCCGTCAAAGTCTGACCGGCCAATACGTTATTGGTATTGGTGTTGACGGTCTGACCAGAGTTGGTAGTAGTACCAGAAACCAGCAAGGAGCTGATCATGGTGTCATTGCCATCGGCAACCGTGAAGGTGCCGATGTTACCCCAAACTTCTACGACCATGCTTGCATTCTTAGCCAAGAGTTCGGAGACCGACCAGGTGTTACCCACGGCGACCACAGATCCCTTGATACTTGAGGTAGACATCGCTCACTTTATTGACCGCGAATTGGTCACCAGCGGTGAAGTCAACCTGCAAGGTGTTGATCGTGACATCCTCGATGTCATTACCGGTCAGGACAAAAGATCCCAACTTGTAATTGGTCTGAGGAATGACGACAGTCTGGTTCGGATAGCTAGCCTGCTTGGCCAGGGTCAAAGAACCAGTCTTAACGGTAACCTGGTTGCCGAGGATAGGAGCGCCCGTTGGGTACGTGAAGTAACCGAGGGAGTTCATTCTCCAGGCACCAGAAGTGCGGCTCAAAATGCTAGCCTGCAGCGTGTCGTTAGCTACCAAATCGTTGGTACCGTCGTTGTCAAAGATATCAGCCTTGATTTCAACAGTAACCGGAGTACCTGGAGTAACGATCAACGAAGAACCGAGACTGAATTCAGTGCCACCTGCCGCGGTGATCAAGTTGGCAGTGCTGCCAATCTGAGCTCCGTTCGCGTAGACAGCGCCGTTGCGCAAGTTAGCAACCGCTCCGTTGCTGGAAATAGCACGGGCCTTGAGGTATTCAATCTTAACCGGTTCGCCGTACGCCTTGAATTCGTACTTAGCGAGAGAAACGCCAGAAGCATCCTTGGTGACGTTACCGGAGGTGGAGTTAGCCATCTTGGTAACGGTCAAGCTGCCCTGGGCAACAGTCTGCTTACCGCTCTCAGCTGGGACGTTCGTAGCCTTAACGTAAACGTTGTACTGCGAATCCCGAACCATGATGTCGATAGCCTGCTGCAAGGAGAAGTAGAAGTCCTTGTTTGAACCGCCGATCAGGTTGCCACGAACCTCGAGGGTGCGGGAACCGGAAGTCAGGGTGACAGGAGCGCCAGAGAGGTCAAAATTGACATACATGTCGCTGCCGATCTGCTGAGCGGTGCCCTTCTGGACGCCGTCAACATACAAAGTCAGGTCCTTCAAATCCGCAACGTTAACCGAGCCGACCATGCGCAAGCGCAGACCTTCAAGGACAGCATCGCGGGTACCTACGCTCATCTGGTTCTTCCAGACAACGAGGTCGCCCTGTCCCGCATCGATAGTAGCGGTGGACGGGGTAGTGGTAGGGTTCATGGCGACAGAAGCAAGCGTAGCCTGCGAAACAGTCATCAAGTTACCCATCATCGGGAAGGAACCGGTCACAGTCGCGCCAGAAGCGTTGATGTGAGTAGCCGATTCGATCTGGATGCCGACGTTCGAACCATCGCCAGTCGTGCTGGAGATGTCGGAACGGACGGTGATCTTCTTGGTCTGACCCGCGTTAACGGTGAACAAACCAGCTGGGTTGTTGAAGGTAATGTAGTTCTGGCTGACAGTAGCGGCGTCAGTCAAACGGGTGTTACCGTCGAACAGGTACACAGCAGTCAAGAGAGCGTCGGACGAAACACCCGTGCGCTTCAATTTCAAGCTGTTAATGATGGAGTTACCGTCATTAGAAGCCATGAAGTTAAAGGAAGCGAGGTTAGCGTTCGACTGGCCATAGACCAACGTGCCGGAGGCGGCGGTGTCAGAAGCGAGGGAAACGGACATGCCGGTTCCGGTGCTTACAACGCTGCCAGCACCCGTAGCGGTGTCGGTCAAGGAAGCCTCAGCACCCGTGATGTCGGAACCCATCGGGCTGAACGAAGTCCAGCTAGAAGGAGTCGTCACGACAAAGTTGAAGTTGAAGCGGTTTGCATTGAATGCAGCTTCAGAAGCAACCTTGCGGTACTGAGTACCGGTGTAGAGGTAGATGTCAGGGGAACCTGCCATCTTAACGAGCTGTCCTGCACCGTACATATTAGCAGCCTTGTCGGCGCCGACAGTGTAGTTGGTGAAGAAAGCGTCAGGGATGTCCTGAACCATCTTGGCCCAGTTAGTGCCATACATAGCGATAGCCTCGGCTTCACTCGTAATCTTTGAAAGAGTACGGTTGGCGCCAACGGCGTATACGGCAGGCATGGTGGTGATCTTCACTAACTTAGTACCCATACGGTACGTGACGTTGCCACCCAATGGGTAGCTTTCCAACTCAGACTGAGAAATAGTCTGGACGCCGGAGAAGTCGCTGTACCATGTGAAATACGTCTTGTCGTTAGGGAAGACAAAGCGCTTACCGCCCTTGAGGTAGTACACGGCGGAATTGCCGGACTGTTTGATCAAGCTCATGTCAGGAGCAGCGGCGAAGGAAGTCTTCGCAACACCAGCCATTGACAGACCAATGATCAAAGCAAGAACGGAAAGAGAAATCTTTCGTAATGTGTTCATACTTTATTTAATCCTTTAGAGGCCTCTGAGACGCAGTACATCAATCGGAATCCCGCTTCCCCGCATCACCGAACACACAAGTCCGGACGACACTCGGAGAGCAAACCATGAGGAGAATTCACTACCCACATACCGTGACGCCTCTGGCGTACTCGGTGATGCGGAAAAAAGCTAAATCGATGTACCTTGTTTTCAAAAGCCGGTAAGGTTCATAAGTTCAGTCCCGGAGGGACCGAGCACGACAATCCGCGTTAACGGATTTCGACCTTTCGGGCCGTACTGCCCCGCTACCTAAAGGCAACCGGGTCTTTCTCTATGATATCCGGACCTTGCGGACCGACTACTATAGATATTGGAGTCCGCGAGAAACTCGCGGGCTCGGATATCGATAGTATTACTTGAGCTTGATCTGACCGAGCTTATCGGCGGCGTCCTTATACTTCTTCTGATCGAAGAGCTTCTGCGCTTCCTCGAGAGTCTGCTCCGGAGAGGCCGGAATTGATATTTCTAACTTTTTGCCGTCCTTACCGGAATCAGCCACCGAAACCGTGTCGTCGGCCGTAGCGTCGGGCTTGTCGGCGGCTTTTTTCGCCGCCTTGTCCTTGGCTGCCAGATTTAATTTTGTCTGTGCCTGCGTCTGGGCGGCGATGGTAGCCTGACGGTTCTTTTCATTATTAAGACGATCAAGCTGCTGGCGGACGGAAGCTATTTCATTCTTGAATCCCTCGGTAACGTCAGCTGATTGTTCTTCAGAAACGCCGGCGGTCTGCTGAGTCAACTCAGCCATTTCGGCGGCGCGGTTGCGGGCGAAACGAAGATTGAGTTCGGCCTTCTTATTGCTGTCAAAGGTGGTGGCCTGTTGGGCCTGTTCGCCGAGGCGCTTAGCTATATAGAGAGGATCACTAGGTGTCGACTTCTGCGCCGCGCGCAAACCGAGGCCGCCGCTCACGAAAAAGAACAGCGCGATAAGCGCCGCGATTGGCGCCGGCTGCAAGAGACGGTGCGCGTACAGGCCAACGTTAGCAAACCAGCCGAGTTCATTCTTGGCCGGTTCCTGACCGTTGAAAATCTGGAAGCTGAGCTGCTCCCGATTCTTCTTTACCCAGTCGGCGGAAGGCGCAACACTTTTCAGCGCGCTTAAGTTCCGCAATAATTCTTTTTCATTCATACGAGCTTTATAATATGAAAAACTTTTTTTATCAAAATGTGTTTAGGCGGCGGGTTCGTCTTTGACGAGATGCTGAAGCGATTCGAGCGCCCGGTGAATCATGACGCGGACATTGCCGGCGGTCTTGCTGAGGACCTTGGAAATTTCAGCGATGGACAACTCGTTGATGAAACGGAGAACGATTACTTCGCGGTACTCGTCCTTGAGCTGAGGCAGCTTGTCTTCCATCAATCTCGTGAACTCGAAACTGGTAGCGGCCTGGTCTTCGGGATCCTGCTTCGGATCGATGATGACCGGGCTGCCGCTCGCGTCATCAAGAGAGACTTCCTGACGCTTGCCGTTCTTACGATAGTGATCGATGATGGTGTTGCGGGCGATCTTATACAGAAGCGCCTTGAGGGTTTGGTAGTCGCCGAGGTGACCCTCGTAGACATAGTTCCAACATTTCAAAAATACCATCGACGTCAGGTCTTCGGCTTCTTCCTTCGTTCCTACTTTAAAAAACACGAAGCGGAAGATCTGATCGACATACAAGTCGTAGGCCTCTACAAATGCCTGTTTATCCTTATGCTTCTTGAGCCTCAGGAACAGTACCTGTTCGCCTCCGAAAAAGGAGGTTTTTTCTGCTTTAGCCATGTAGTAATACGTAAAAAAAATAAAAGCGTTACAGTAACCCTTTTTCTTGTTTTCTCGACCAGAAACAGCTTATATTTATTGTTCAAGGATACCATGAAGGGAGCCGCCTGTAAAGACCTATCGCGCCCCGCCTCTCCTCTGCTCGCAGACCCCGAACACCTGGCTTCAAGAAAGGTTCTGAAGAAAAACAGGCTTCCTCTGACGCCCGGGAGAGGTGCATTTTCCCTGCTGGCCGGCAGGTATATTTGCCCAGACGCCTGTGCTCTAAGTGGTCGCTTGAAAGAGACCCAGTATGCCATATTGCATTTTAAGAGAACCTATGACATAGTTATGTTAAGTCCAAACATCCCTAGACTTATCTCAGAACCTTACTGATTATCGAGACGATAAGTCCACATTTTACTAGACTTAAATACGAAGTATGAACGAGCCCTTCCTGGCTGAAAATTCACCCCCTACTCCCCTTCCCAGCCGCCGCTCGGCCAGCAAGATTATTCCGCCAGCGCCCTCCGAAGTAGCGCACCCGGTCTGGCTGTCTGTTTCCGAATCCGCCAAGCTGGCTGGCGTCGGAACCAAGACAATTCGCCGCGGTCTCGACTCACACAAACTCACCTTCAAGGTTGTCGGCAATCGCTATCTTATCAACAGCAAAGATCTCATCGCTTGGCTTCTCGCGCATACCAAGCTGCGCAATAAATTTAGCGATCACGGCTTCGGCCAATACGTCTCTTCCTGGAAACAATAAAGCCCCGTCAATCGACAGGGCTTTTTTAATCTCATTCGGGTATTCCTAAGCTAACTATTTGAGGCGGCTCGAGATCATGTTCAGTCCGCCTTTTTCGCGGCGAACGATCTGGACCTGGCGGGCTCAAATATTCATTCGGGTCGTACCAAAGCGGCAGCTTTTTCCGCAGCGCCTCAGCGACAAGCTCATAGAGCTGACGCGTGCGTATTCGCTTCGCCGTACTGCACACGACCAGCGATAAATCATACCCCGGCGGGCGTCGTATCAGATACAGCGAATTGCCTAGCCTAAAGCGAGGCGTTATCCGCAAACTATCGGGCGTGAAGATAGTATCCTCCGGCATAATCATACCGAGCGGCCGGGCCTCAGGTCCGAGATAGCGCACGGTAATATAGAGCTTAACTTCCGCCAAGGTATCGTTCGTCTGATACGGAAAAGCCGGCATTGTTTCCATGGTATCGAGATACGCTTCGTCAAAATAATAATGAGGCGGGGCCAGGCGGGCAAAGAGTGAACGGGGAAATAAGGGCTGCGGCGCGACACTTTCCAGGCTATTCGCCTCGCTACCCAGCCACAGCATTACCGCCCCTACCGCGCTGCAGAAAAACATGATACTAGGCAAGAACCAGCGGCGCTGCCCAGAGGAACTTCTTAGTAGTGAGAGCATTTTTCTCCTTGTTATTTTTCGTTTTAAGGTTCTAAAAAGGAACGTTCTTACGCTATCGCGACCGTCATATTTTGTCAAACAAAAACGTCCCGCCGGTTAGGACGGAACGTTTGGAGGAGGAAAAATTAGCGCTTGACGGTCATTGACTGCAGGTCATACACCTTACCAGCCTTGTCCCATTTCTTAAGGGTCTTGATGGCCTTGGTGCTCAGAGTCAGCTTAAGGCTCAAACCGGACTTCGGATCGGTAACCTTTTTCTCCTGGAGATTCGGACGGAATTTGCGCTTGGTGCGGCGATTGGAGTGGCTCTTGTTAAAGCCGTTGCCCGCGCGCTTACCGGTCAGTTGGCAAGTGGTGCTCATACGAGGTTTTTCTAAAAATTAAAGCAATGTGCTCATTATCTCTTAAAACGCGAGGCTTGTCAACCCTCTTGGCTGACTGCCGCTACTTAGCTAATGTCTTAGGATAAATAGGCCTTAGCCGTCACACGTCCGGCTTTTGAGAGATGATACCCCAGCGGCTTGCCGGTTGGTATCTCCAGCAGCGCAATATCCTTGTCAGACACCTGCTCAAGCAGCTTTACGAGCGCACGCAGGCTATTGCCATGCGCGACAATCAACACCCGTTCTCCCCGCTTCAGGGCCGGTACAATCTCCTTCTTCCAGTACGGCACAACCCGCCGGTACGTATCACGCAATGACTCAGTCTTCGGGAACTGGGATGATTTCAAGCCGCAGGCTTCAGGCGAGACCTGCTTGAAGCGACACTCGCCGTTGAGGGCAGGCGGACGGACGCCATAGCTTCGCCGCCAGGCAAGCACCTGATCAGCGCCGTAGTGTTTAATCATCTCCAGCTTATTCATGCCCTGTAGCGCGCCGTAATGCCGCTCGTTGAGCTGCCAGGCGTTAACCGTCGGGAGTTTGAGCCCAGCTTCCTTAAGGGCCAGCTTCAGGGTCTGCTGCGAGCGCTTCAGGCCGGAGGCGTAAGCCCGGTCAAAATTAAGTTTACGGCGGCGCAAGAGACGGCCGGCTCGGCGCGCCTCTTCCTTGCCCTTAAGGGACAAACCGATATCGACCCAGCCGGTAAAACGGTTCTGCCGGTTCCATTCGCTCTCGCCATGCCTGATGAGCACGAGATTAGGCGACGCTGCCGCTTTTTTCTTAGTTGATTCCATGCTCCAAGTATACCATAGGCAACGCGCTTCCTTCATCCCCTATTCTGCCTTATACTGACACTATGGATATTATCTCACACGGACTCTGGGGCGGCCTGGCCTTCGGCCGGCGGCGACGACGCGATTACTGGATCGCGTTTGTCATCGGCCTCGCGCCGGACCTTTTTTCCTTCGGGCTGCTGACTGCCGCCACGATTCTCGGTCTAAGCCCCTCGCCGGACTGGCGCGGCGGTACTCCTTCACCGGATGCGATTCCGACTTACGTGCATGTTCTCTATAACTATACGCACAGCCTGATAATCTTTGCTGTCGCCTTCGGCTTAGTCTGGCTCATACGCCACAAACCCTACCTGCCGCTGCTCGCCTGGGGACTACATATCAGCATGGATATTTTCGAACACTCGCGCGGCTTCTTCCCCACCCCCTTTCTCTGGCCACTGTCCTCGTTTACGATTAACGGCACGCCCTGGTCCAATCCCTGGATATTCTTCCCTAACTGGATTGCGCTGATTATCGGCTATGTCGTCTGGTATCTGCTGAAAAAGCGCCGCAAAAAGATTCAGTCAACTACCTACTAATTACATGCAACTCACTCCCCGCCTCCAATCCGCTATCGATCTGGCCGCCCGTCAGCATGACGGCCAAAAGCGCAAGGGCTTTGACCTGCCGTACATCGTCCATCCCTTCAGCGTTGCCCTCATTGTCGGGGAATACCTCAGCGAAGAAGACGCTCTCATCGCCGCCCTCCTGCATGACGTTCTCGAAGACACTAAAAACTACTCCGCCGCCGATCTTAGCCGGGACTACGGTCCGCATGTCCGCCGTCTCGTCGAAGAGCTGAGTGAAGACAAAGCGCTGCCCTGGCGCGAGCGCAAGGACCAACATCTTAACCATCTGCGTTCTGCCTCGGAAACAGCTCTGATTATCACGGCGGCCGACAAAATCCATAATCTAGCGTCACTCGCCGCCGTCATGGCCACGGGCCAGCCGGCCGATCAGACCGGCGTCGCGGCCATTCTCGAGCACAGCCGCTGGTATTTCGAAAGCGTTCTCGACATATGCGCCACTCGCCTGCCGGCTCATCCGATCCGCCAGCGACTACAGGCCGCCTTCGACCGCGCCCGGCCATACTTCTCCTAAACAACCTGCCTAACGAGCCGCCCTCCGGCGGCTCTTTCTTTTTGCGGCCGGCTGCGCTATCATGGAATCACCCAAAAAATAAAAACACACAAAGGAGAGAGACACGTGGCGAATATTAAAAAATTAAGCATTTCTTCCATCGGGCGAAATAACAACGCCTGCTTCGTAGACCTACAGCGAGCAACACACGCCGCCTTGCCGCGCGATGACGAACCCTGCTTTGGCGCCCGTCTCAACAACGCGAGCGGCCAACTGCTTAAAAGCTTTCATCATTGCCAACTCAGCGAACTGCTGAAAGAAATTCGCACGGCGCTCGAAATTAGCAATCAGCCCTGCAGCTTATATATTATAAAATTGAATGCTGCCCGAGCGAATCCCATACACCTGGCTCCCTATGAGCTAAAAATGATTACCGACTGTTCTTTACTCGATTTGTTTACGCATCTAAGCGCCATGCTCGTTAAGCATCCGCTTGCCCCGCATGAAGCCTTTGAATATGTCCGACAGTAATACTGCCGGAATAGGCAAAAGCGAAGCAATTGCTTCGCTTTTTTTATTGCTTCACGACGAGAGATTACCTAACGGCCCAGGGCACGATCGATAGCCGCCGTCAGATCCGGCATTCCCGGATTGGCGATGAGCTCCTGATTAACGAAAAACTGGGGCGTACTGTTAACGCCAGAGGCAGTAGCCGCGGCGACATCTTCATTGATAACGGCCGAGCCGGCATTCGCGGCAACGGCGGCGGCGAATTGCTCTTCATTCAATCCCAGTTCACGGGCGTATCCCCGAAACAGAGCGATGGCCTGCTCGCGGCTCAAATCTTTACTGACATCCCCCCACTCCGGCTGCTTTTCATACAACATGTCGTGCATCTCCCAAAATTTCCCCTGTGCTCCAGCCGCTTCGGCCGCTTGAGCCGAAACCTGAGCTAACGGGTGTCCATCTAAAGGAAAATGGCGGAAAACAATTTTTACCTGATTAGGATACTTAGCCAGTAACTGAGTGGAATAATCGCGCGCCATACGGCAGGCCGGACATTGGAAATCGGCGAATTCCGTTACTTCAACCGCCGCCTGCGGATTACCGAGCGTAAACGCTCCGGAGCGATCAGTCAAAGGCGCCCGCGCAATCGGATTACCGGCGAATTTAAAAAGAAGTATTCCGATGATAATGGCACCAACGGCGATGGAAAGAAGGATTTTGTATTCACGGGCCATAGTTTTTTTCTTATGAATATTTGCGCTGCAGGAAAAGCAGCAGACTGATCGCGCTTGAACCGATGAGAGATAACAAAGGAATCGTGATAAAGCCAAAGAGGCTCCAGGTGATCGTCGTGCAGGAAATGCCACCGCTACATGACTCAGCAACAACAATTACGCCGTAATACAATAAGACATGGTACACGGCAATCGCCACGCAGGCCAGGGATAAGGGCAGGCCGTAGCGCCAGACCTTCGCATCGCGCGTCGCCAGGCCAATTGCCAAAATCGGCACGAGTGGATAAAAGAGAATGCGCTGATACCAACAGAGCAAACAGGGCGGCAAATTAAGAATTTCGCTGAAATAGAGGCTGCCGAGCAGACCGAGAACGGCGATGGCCAGGGCGGCAGGCAGTGCGAAGTCCTGGCTGAGCGTTTTGATTCTAGTCATAGTCCCTTAATACTATAATATCCAGCCTAATCGGGCAATATCGGAAATAAAAAAAGTGGGCACGCCGTTGCCATGGCGTGCCCGTCATCAATATCAAACAGACCTTCTCTTATGCGGATATCCCGATCCGCCTTCTTGCGGTATTTTCCCGCATCCTTGCTTCGGGGCTACCAGCTCGACACGGGGACACCTAAGCCGATCCCGTACCTAGGAAGCCCGTTGCTTAGATTGAAAACGTCCTGAGGACGATCAAGCGGCTGTTCGTTACGATGAAATATCACTCTAAGTCCAGCCGCAGGAAATGTCAAATCATTTGTCAAAATAGCAGCGCTTCCCTATACTGAACCTATACTTTTCCATTGCCTATGCATTTCCTGGAACACTATCACCACTGGCGCTACAAGAACACGTCGCTGCTGCTCCTGAGCGTAGCGCTCTTCTTCGCCGTGGCCGGATCGCCCTGGCTGGAAAAAGCGATTAGTTCGGTCGGCGAATGGGGCTATGCCGGCGCGATCATCGCCGGAATGTTTTCTGTTTTTACGTTCACGACCGCCCCGGCGCTGGCTATCCTCTACTATTTTTCCGAAACGCATAACCCGTATGTTCTGGCCTTGCTGGCCGGTTTCGGTTCGGTGCTGGGAGATTTTCTCATCTTCAGTTTCTTTAAAGACAAGATATTCACCGAGCTGGAACCGATTCTCACCCGATTAAGCGCTTCGCCGGTCGGACACATTTTTCATAGCCCCTATTTCAGCTGGCTCACCCCGGTCATCGGCGCCGCCATTATCGCCTCGCCGCTGCCCGATGAATTGGGCATCCCCTTGCTGTCCGCCAGCAAGTTGAACCGCTGGCAATTCATCCTTCTTTCTTTTGTCCTCAATTCGGTCGGCATCTTCCTTATTCTGGCCGGCGCGCGGCGACTTTTTGCCTGATAAAATAATAAGCCCGCTATCATAAGATGCGGGCTGGCTAGTATGGTGGGTAATAAGGTGGGTTAGAGTATGAGACTTGGTGAAGGCGTGGCCTTCAAACTTGTAAAGAACTATTTTTCTTATTATCTAAGTATATCACACTATTGTTCTTTTGTCAATTTATCAGTCTGATTTGCTTAAATTTTGCCTTATTTTAGATATTTTATTCTTGACAGGCGGCATCCGAACAGCTACGCTGGAGAAAACTTCTGAGATTATCCACAACCTATGTCTTTTTGGAAAAAATTACCAAAACCATTCTTCGTTCTCGCGCCGATGGCCAATGTCACCGACGCCGCTTTTCGGCGCGTTATAGCACAGCACGGGAAACCCGATGTCATGTATACCGAATTCGTTTCCGCTAATGGTCTAGCCTCGGCCGGCCGCGCCGGACTGCTACCGGATTTAAAATATTCAGAGATCGAACGCCCGCTCATCGCCCAGCTCTTCACCGCCGAGCCGGACAAGCTCTTTGAAGCCGCTCGCCTCGTCCAGGAGCTCGGCTTCGATGGCATCGATATCAATATGGGCTGCCCGGACAAGAACGTCATGAAGCAGGGCGCCGGCGCCTCACTCATGAAAAAGCCGGAACTGGCCCGCGAACTGATGCGCGCCGCCAAAGCTGGAGCGCCCACACTCCCCCTTTCTGTAAAAACGCGTATCGGCGATACAAAAAATACTTTGAAAGAATGGCTGCCCGTTTTACTCGCCGAAGAACCGGCCAGCATCATCGTCCACGCCCGTACCCGTAAGGAAATGTCTAAGGTCCCGGCCCGCTGGGAAACGATTGCCGAAGCGGTTGATATCGCCAAAGGGTCAGGCGCGCTCATTATCGGCAATGGCGATGTCCTGACGCTCGAGGGCGGCCGGGCCAAAGCCGCCGCCACCGGCGCCGACGGCATCATGATCGGCCGCGGCATCTTCGGCAATCCCTGGCTGTTTAATGAAACGGCCGCCTCCCCTTCCGTAGCCGAACGTCTCAACGTCATGCTCGAGCACACGAAACTATTCATGGAGCTTCTTGGCGACGTCAAATCTTTCCATATCATGCGCAAGCATTACAAGGCCTATGCTAACGGCTTTGACGGCGCGAAGGAACTACGTATTAAGCTCATGGCGACCGAGAGTGTCGCTGACGTGGAAGCGGCCGTTCAGGAATTCTTAGGTAAATAAAAAACCTCCGATCGAATTATTCGAGGGAGGCGTAGAATATTACACCAGACGTACTAGTTTTTTTAGTTTTTTATTTTTTAACAATAGAAAGAAGATAATCATGCAGAGAAGC
>CAYVHQ010000021.1:0-16032 GCA_964451345.1 uncultured Gammaproteobacteria bacterium
AAGCGCTTGATAAAACCGACATAATATTCTCAGCGTATGACGTCCCTGGACATAAACCTGTCGACGCGTATTATCGACGCCTTGGCCTGGATTACCACAATTCTTGACCGGCTAGAAGTGCCATATAAAATCGGCGGGGGATTTGCTGCCAAGATCTATGGCTCACCGCGAGAGGTCAATGATATTGATATATCTTTGCCCGGTAGTTTTTTTGATGTGATTGTGCCCGAGGTGGCTGAGTACATAACAGCTGGTCCAAAACACTATCGTAACGAAAAATGGGATTGCCGGACGCTGTCAGTCAATTATAAGGGGCAGGACATCGATATGACCGATGTTGATACTCTCAGAATGAGCAATCTGGACCAAAGCGAATGGTTTAAGGCAAAGGAACGGCGCCTGTACGAAGCGGTTCCTTTTGTTATAAATGGTGTCCCTGTCTCACTAATGGATCCGCGAGACCTTCTGGCATATAAGAAAGAGCTAGGCGGCGAGCATCAGGCTATAGATATTGCCGCCGTCGAGCAGTATATAGCACGGTAGTATTGAGCTATCAAAAAGAGAGTCAGCATTGTATACTTAGCGTAATTACGTATATCCTTAACTCAGTTTCTGTAAAAGAATCCATGAAAAAAACATTATTTTATTTACCTGTCGCACTTATTGCCCTCGCGTTGTGGCTACCGGTTCCCGTGTCGGCTCATCAGCCTCGCATCGTCCGTGAAAATGTGGTCACAGTGCCTGAGCCTGAAATTTCTAAGGCCTATTACGGACAGCTCGACGGCTCGACTCACACGTATCATATCAGCGCTTCGGCCCCGTTTCGACTGTATGTCAGTCTGGTTGTTCCGGACATTGACGGACAGAAAAAGGATGTTTCCGCCGAGATAATCAAGGACGGTCAGGCAAGCGAGCCAATCGCCGTTCTGAATGGTCTCGATTTTTCCTGGGAGCGGTTTTATGAAAAATTTGGTGCCGATTGGTACTGGCAAGGACCGGAGTATATAGGCGAAGCCAGTGCCGGAGAGTACGAGATACGGGTTTCAAGTGCCGCTAATGACAGTAAATATTCGCTGGCTATCGGTGAAAAAGAGGTCTTTGATTTTAAAGAAAGTCTCAA
Source organism: uncultured Gammaproteobacteria bacterium (assembly GCA_964451345.1). Lineage (GTDB taxonomy): Bacteria > Patescibacteriota > Patescibacteriia > Patescibacteriales > Patescibacteriaceae > Patescibacterium. The sequence goes on from CAYVHQ010000021.1 coordinate 1,121, forward strand.
TGCTCTGACGCTGGTTCCTCAGCTAAAAAGTGATTTCTTCAATGAGTCGCCGATTAGTTTTATACGCTCGCCTTTTGGCTGGGGTTTGCTGCTCGTGATGTATGTTTTAGCTTTTCTGTTCGGCTTTATCTATCGCGCCCTTCTAAAACGCTTTGCGAGCGGTTCGGCCCGGCGCGTCGATCACAATATCGCTCGTTCCGGTCGCGTAGTACGAGCAGCGCTTGGGCTAGGACTTCTGCTTCTGGCTGTTTTGACAAGCTGGCATCCGTTATTGCTTTTCGCCTCCGGATTCTGTTTTTTTGAAGCGATGTTCAGTTGGTGTGGACTGAATGCCGCCCTGGGCCGTAACGAGTGCCCTTTGTAACTTCAATTTTTCGCTATGTCTACTATTCCTGAAAAGTCCCATAGTATTTCGCGCGGTCTCGATCCGCTCGATCAGACAAGCCGACAGCGTCTTATCGCTGCCATCATTGCTTTTTTTCAAGATGAACGCAACGAAGAAATTGGCGTCATTGCCGCTGAAGAAGTTCTCGATTTTTTTCTGGCAGAACTCGGTCCAGAAGTTCATAATCAGGCGATTGAAACAGCCAAGCGTGAGTGGCACCGGCTAGCGGAAGATGGCGAGATTTCCTTGGAGGTTCTCAAAAAGAAATAAAATGGCAGCGAAATTCGCCGGGTTAGCGAATCATCTATGAACGAACAGATCCAAAAAATTTCCGTGAAGGGGCTCGTCTGTCGTGCGGACGCTGTTTTTATGCTCCGTGACCAAAAGGGTAACTGGGAACTGCCGGGCGGACGGATAGATTTCGGTGAAACGCCAGAAGAGGCGCTACGGCGCGAATTTAAGGAAGAGCTTGCGGTTGACGATTTACACATAAAGGATTTGCTTGATGCCTGGTGCTTTCAGACGACGGCTCGAGGCGATGATTATCATTTTACCATTCTAGTGTATTGCTGCGTTGCCGACTTGTCTCATTTTGTGTTAAGCGACGAACACACTGAACAGGCCTGGGTACCATTCGGTCGTCTTAGCGAGTATCCGATGCGTGAAGGGTATGTCAGGACAATTGAAGATTTCATTGCTTCACGTCAAGGGGAGGCGATTGACAAATCCCAAAAAAAGGATAGATTAATAACTAAGTACTATTAAAAAATAAATATCAGCTTATGAGCACTATCTACATAAAAAACGCCCAGCACTTCAATGAAATCTGCCCATTAGCGGGCGTCGTGGCGGCCGACAAGGAAGTCTACGGCGATCCTTTGCGCGGGCCATTGGTCGTACCCTGGAAACGCAGCCGCTTAGCGGGGCTCGGCTTTCCGGCTGATTTTAGCATCGAACAAATCATTTCTGGGACCAATAATCTCGGGGCTATTCGCGGTATCCATATTGGACCGGGACGCAAAATCGTCTTTGCTGAATATTCGGGGATTGAAGGCGCTAGTGATGAATATGTGGTGTACAAAGCTCTCGTGGAAACAAAAGCCGGACCTGATTTTGGCAAGAAATTTGAATTCACTTTCAATAGCCGCATCATGATTTTCCTGCCCGAAGGCATCGGCAATTCCTATCAGATGCTTACGCAGGACGGACGCTATACCTACTTATGCGATCAGGAATACAGCGGAACGGCGCCGGCCATCCATCCGCTTGATCCGGAGCTGAATATCAGTTGGCCCATCAAGCCTCTTATTTCTATCAAGGATAGCAATAATGGCGCTTTGGCCGATCTGCGTTCCGCTTTGCGCTAACTCTAGAGAAGTCTAGAAGAGAGGATTATGTGATCCTCTTTTTTTAATTGACAAGGCCGTATTTCTGGGATACATATAAAGAAGAATAGTTCATTTAAATAAAGGAACCTAATGGAAAAAATTCAGCAAATCATCACCAATGTCGGCGGGTATTATGCCGATAATCTCTGTCATTATGTCCAGCGCCTGTTTACTGATGGCTGCGTCAAGAATCCCCGTCATAATTTCTGCCATGGAACAGACGTGCTTGAGGCAGGTTATGAGGCGGCTCGGCATCACGAATTTTCGGAAAAGTTCGGCAAGGACAAGTGCCTAGCCTTGCTTATTGCTCACGCCTTACATGATATCGGTCATAGCGGTCGCATGGGTAATGACAAACAGGAAGTCAAGCGTGCTATAGAAATTATCAGGGTAAACATTTTGCCGGAGCATGAGATTCTTTTGCCAGACATTGAAATGTTTGTTGGCGGGACTGAGTATCCGCATGATAAGAACTATCTGGCTTCGGATGTGCCCGAATATATACGCCTCGGCGTTGACATCATTCGCGACGCGGACATGACACCCCTGTTTAAGGAAGACTGGTTGCAAACCATTGTTTTTGGGCTTTCGGCGGAAATGGGAATAACGCCCCTGCAGTTGCTGCGTGAACAGCCAAAATTCATCAGTGATCTGCACTTCTACACGCCATATTTCCAGGCGCTGTATAATAAAAACGTCATTAACCAAAAGTTAGACGAGGTTCATACCTGGATAAAAATTCTGGAAAAAAATTCCTAAGCTCGCGCCGGACCCGTTCCGGCGTTTTTTTATCCTGAAACCGGCCGCGCGGAACTCTTGCTCTTTTGGCGGGGGTGGAGTAGCGTATAGATATAAGGCTGTTTGGCCTATAATCTTCACAAATATGGGACTTTTTTATCTTATTCTTGCTGTTGTCCTGATTCTCATGTCGGGCATTCGCGTTCTGAAGGAGTATGAACGCGGCGTTATCTTCTTCCTCGGCCGCTGTACCGGCACGCGCGGTCCCGGCTTGGTTTTCATCATTCCGATTCTAGAACGGATGACCCGGGTCATGTTGCGCACGATTACGATGAATATTCCTTCCCAGAAAATCATCACGAAGGATAACGTCTCGATCGATATTGCCGCCGTGGCCTATTACCATATTGTTGATCCGAAGAAATCGGTCATCGCTGTTGAAAACGTCTATCAGGCCGTTAATCAAATCAGCCAGACGACTGTTCGTAACGTCGTTGGTCAGTTTCAGCTCGACCAGCTTTTGTCTCAGACCTCAGAAATAAATACTCAGATTAAGAACGTCATCGATGCCCATACTGAACCGTGGGGAGCGCAGGTAACAGCCGTCGAAATTAAGGACATCACTCTGCCGGACAACATGCAGCGGGCAATGGCTAAGGAAGCGGAAGCAGAACGTGAACGTCGTGCCAAGATAGTTGCGGCTGAAGGAGAATTCCAGGCAGCGGCCAAGCTCGGCGAAGCGGCTGACCTGATCATGGCTCATCCGGTTGCCTTGCAGCTACGTACCCTCCAGACGCTGGCCGAGATCAGCACGGAAAAGAATTCGACCATTATCTTCCCGGCCCAGCTTATGACGACCGTCCAGGAAGTTATGAAGACAGTCAAGATGGATTCGGTGAATAAGGCCTAGTCTCTATGGATCAGATGCCTGTTTGTGTTTATTGCTCGCTGCCGGAAATTCAGCAGCGCCGCATAATGGAAAACAACCTCGCCTGGGCCTTTCTGACAAATATCCCTATAACCCCGGGACATACGCTGGTCTGCCCAAAGCGCTGCGTTGCTGCCTTGGCCGACCTGACCGATGCCGAGAAACTAGCAATTCTTGAGTTGGCTGAAAAAGTCATGGCCAGTCTCCGTCAGGCGGTCGCGGCCGAAGGATTTAATTGCGCCTGGAATCAGGAAAAGCTGGCCGGACAATCAGTCCCGCATTTCCATCTGCATATAGTCCCACGCCGCTCCGGCGATACCGGCCTGCTCGGTTACGATCCGCGCAGCTGCCTGTATCGGACCGGCGACAGAGAGCCTTCGCCTGACGGCGAGCTGCTGGTTGTCCGCGATCGTCTGAAGGATTGTCTCTAATTTTTTGTAAAAAAATTCCCCTTACGCTTGTGCGCAAGGGGATTTGCTTTATATATTACTTCTTTTGCTTTTTTTATTTCTTACCATCCGGAAGCGCCGGCTCCGCCGCTATCTCCTCCGCTAAACCCGCTAAAACCACCGGTATAGTCGGAGCCTGATGATGAGATGGAGCTGATGGTTGAGATTGAAGAAGTATAGGAATGTGATGACTGTCGACGTTCCTCTTCATCTTCGCGATGCTTGCGTCTTCCATACTCAGTTTCACTAATTTCTTTCGATGCTGTTTTGGCAATTTCGCTTGCTTCCTGTTCGATTGCCTGCAGTCGCTGATGAATGCCATTCCAGTCGACTAAAGCGCCTTTGGCGTCGATTCTGATAGCATTGAGCGAACTAGCACAGGTTTTAGCCCGAGTTTTGGTCGCCGAGTAGACATCGCTGTCCTGGCAGGTGCGCAGCGCTTTAGCAACAGCTTCTTCGCTGAGTGCGTAGGCAGCCGCAAAACTGTTTTGTGACATTTCCTGTTGTGGCCGTATGTTCTGTATGGCCGCCTGAACTTCTTTCATCTGCTGTGTCCGCGTTACGAGCGTGTCGAATTTTTCGGCCGCAAGTGCCAGTTGATCTTTTCCGGGATCATTGGCTGCTGTAATTATATTCCGTAACGATTCTAGCTCCGTACCAGCCAGCTTGGTATTGAGCGAGGCCAATATGGCGACATGAGGCGCATAGGTTTCTTTCGGATAATGGTCCCGACAATAGAGCAGCGCTTCTTTGAGAAGGGGAGCGGCTTGCCATAGCTGCAGAGCTTCGGCAACAACCCCATCAAGAGTTGTGTCTATCAGTTTTTTCTTGGCGACAATGGCGCCAAGATTATCAGTAATTTCATCCGCTTTCTTACGGATGACATCACTGTCGGTGCAGACCTGTCGCTGTTTTTCCGGGTTATTCAACTTGTCTTCGTACTTAAGAAGTATTGTCTTAAGCTGCTTGAGCTCATCAAGGTTCGGCTGAAAGGTATATCCGTTTTGGATATGCTCTTCGGTCGTTTTGATGTTTTCATCGAGCGAGCGCTGGGCTTTATCATAGCTAAGAGGAGCATTTTTCGCGAAGACCTGAATCTTCTTCCAGAGGTCCTGGCTTAGTTTGATAAAAGAATGTAGTGCTTTGTCAATATCTTCTTTTGCTTCTTGGATTCCAGACACTGCTAGTTGGGGACTCTTTTTCAGCAACTGTGCCGACCGCAAGAGAACCGCCTCTGCTTTTTCAAGTTTGTTACGAACGGCGGCTCCGTGATTTTCCGCCTCTGTGCGCGCCCAATAGGCCTGCTTATCGTAGCGTTTTAATGTTTCCTGAAGAAGTTTATTTCCCTGTTCAACATCGGCCGAAAGATTATCGATAGATTTTTTTGCCAGAAGACGCAACTTTTTTTCTTGTTGATAGAGTCTGATCCAGCGAAAAATATACCATCCCAGACCAAGTACGCAGATAAAGATGAATGCTCCGGCGAAGAAGTCTTTTGTTTTCGCCCAGCTCGCGTCATCGGCTGCTTGTAGTACTTTGAGGTATTCTTTGCGATCTTCCGGGCTCATGGTCTTGAGTACTGAGAGACAGGCTTCCGTGCCGGTCCGGATCGCTTTAGAGTATTGCCCGGTCCGGTTAAGCGGAGACATGACGTTGCGAATGATGCTATCACATTTGGCGTCGGTGAGAATCATTTCTAATCCGTAGCCGACTTCAATCCGAGAGTTTTTCTGCGTACTCGAATACACCAGTAGTACGCCCCAGTTGACTCCTTTCTTGCCTATGCCCCAATCCCTGAATAGTTCATTGGCGTAGCTTTCAATGCTTTCGCCGTTGAAATTATCAGTTGTGACAATGACAAATGAAATCTGGTTCTCGTCGTAGTAGTGCCGCAACTTGTTCTCTAAGTCGGAACGGGTTAATGGATCAAGGTCACCCTCGAAATCATTAACCGCGTTAGGTGGATTGCTTTTCTGCGGTAGCCCCGGTTTGTCGCCCGCCATCAGCGGTGACAGTAGGGAACTGCACAGTAAGAGCATACAAAAGAATACGATGCTTTTTTTCATGCGCTATGTTTGTTTGATTATGTAATTGTAAATGTTCGGAATCTAGAAAAATATCATAATTTCTTATTTTCGTCAAGAAGCAGTGCATGGATGGCAACCCGCTCGGCTGGGCTGTGCATAAGTTAGTTTCAGTCAATAAAAACAGGGGATTGACATATTAAATAGTAAGTGTATAATAAACACTAAGATAGATATTAATCAAACCATAAACCTATGTCGTCCCGAAAAGCCTTACCCGCCCACCTCAGCCAGTTCCGCCACGCGATAGTTGCGGTGGATATAGTAGTTTTCGCTATTAAAGAAGGCCGGCTCATGACCCTCCTCCTCAAGTTGACCCGACCGCCCTTTGAAAAGGCTTGGGCCCTGCCAGGAGGACTAATCACTCCGACGGAGAACCTTGAAGAGGCCGTCGTGCGCCATATCGACTACAAAACTGGCCTAAAAGACCTATATTCCGAGCAGTTATACACATTTTCTGATATTGGTCGTGACCCGCGGGGAAGAGTAGTTTCCGTTGCTCACCTAGCTCTTCTTGGTAACGCAGAGACTGCCAGTCTCTCATTAGCGCCTGAATATGGGGCGATTGAGTGGTTCGATACCGCAAAACTGCCTGAATTGGCCTACGATCACGCCGCTATCATTGAAACGGCCCGGGAAAGGCTCAAAGCTAAGCTCGGTTATACCAATATCGCCCAGCATCTGCTGCCGACCAGTTTTTCACTGAGTGACCTGCAAAAAGCCTATGAAATCGTTCTGGGACACCCCCTTGATAAGCGAAATTTCCGTAAAAAGTTGCTAGCTTTAGACATAATTACTGAAGCAACTGGAAAATCGACCGGTGCTTTCCGTCCTGCCCAGCTGTACCGGTTCAAGGATAAAAAGGCTAAGATTATTGAAATATTGTAATTATTACACCTACTTTTATGAAATAAGAACAATTGACAAAATATCGTTCTTGTGCCAAAATCGTACATTAAAACTAATCAAAAAATATAGAAATACACGGGCTAAAGGAACCGTGAAATTATGGGTCAAGAAAACTATGATGCGATGATGGAAGCTAAGAAGAAAGAACAAGAAGCTTCATCTACCGCTAACAGCAACCCCGCTGACGGGGTGCTGCAAAGCAACGAACCGTTCAAGATGTACCGCAGCCGCACCGCCACGTTGATGATTGAAACGCAAAAAGACTTTGGTGGAGATCCACGGGCAGCACTAAGAACCAACAGTGGAGAAGAAATGGTTAAAGAGGCGGTTGCCACACAGGAGTACGGTTTGTTTAAAGTTCTTTCAAGAGAAGATCACCCGGCCGACGCTGAATGGATCGCCACTCCGGAAAAGCCGATGGGCACCAAGCTCGACGCGCCAGACATGGATCAGACCTGGCCGCCGCACTGCATAGTCGGCACCTGGGGACATGAGCAAATTGAAGGCATGCCGGCGGTGGAAACCTATGATCTCGTCATTTCGAAGGGTTCGCAGCGAAATAAACATCCATATGGTCCCTGTTATAAAGGATTAGCTGACAAAACTTCAAGTGGTTTAATTGAGCAGCTGCATGACTGGGAATCGGACAATGTTATTTTGGGCGGTTTTGTTATTGATTGGTGCGTTGGAATAGGTGCTCGCGAATTGCGTGAAGCCGGTTTCAATGTCGTAATCAACTTAGCAGCCTGTGCTGGTATCGCTGAAGAATCGACGAAAAAAATGATTGAAGATTTGACCGCCATCGGTGTTATCTTCGTAGAAAACGCCGCTGAGATCAAAAAAATGATGCATTAATAATTTCAGGAATCATGGGCGGCTGTACGAAACAGTCAGTCGCCCAGCTTTTTTTCAGAAGCTTCGAGCCAATTCCTTGGCTCAAATCTTCTGACTTCAATCGATGATTGAGGTCTTCGTTCTTTACATAAACTAAGGAGATAGAAATGAATTTCAATTCATTGATTTTTCGCAGTGGCGAACCAATCATACGTTCGACGCTTGATATGGATTTCTACAAGTTCACGATGGGGCGGGTTATTTGGGAAAAATATCCCGGAGTACATACCGTTTTCCAGATGATGAACCGTACGAAATCAGTCAGGCTTGTCGAGCATATTGATAAAGGGGAGCTTAGCGAGCAGCTGGAACATTGCCGCATACTCAAACCGACCATCTCGGAGATGCATTATCTGCGGGGTACGAACGAGTATAGCGAACGGATGTTTCCAGAGGGCTATTTGTCTTATTACAAGGACAGAACGCTCAGCTTGCCATCCATTGATATCAAAGATGGGCAGTATGACGTCAGGACGACAGACGGGCTTTGGCTCAAGGACAGCGAATGGGAAACCAAGGTCTTGGCCATTACCAATGAGCTCTACTCGCGCAGTCTGCTGAAGGGCTATTCCCGCTTCCAGCTGGAGGCAATGCAAGCTCGCGGTCAAGTACGTCTTGATGCCGACATCAGGCTTCTCAGGAAGCATCCCGGCTTGACGCTCAGCGATTTCGGCAGCCGCCGACGCTTCAGCGCTCTTTGGCAGGAGTATGTTGTACAGGTAATGGCCGCGGAGTTACCCGGACAGTTTCTCGGTACTTCTAATACCTACCTGGCAATGAAATACGGTTTGATGCCGATTGGCACATCCGCTCACGAGATGTATATGGTACTGGCCGGGATGATGAATGAAAGCGACGATTCCATTCGCGCTTCACACCGCAGGATGCTGACCGACTGGTACGATGTCTACGGACCCGGCCTGTCGATTGCCTTGACCGATACGTTTGGAACGGAATTTTTCTTCAATGATTTCATCGAAGAGATGGCTCATAAATGGAAAGGCTTCCGGCATGATTCCGGCGACCCAATTAAGTTCGGCGAGCGCGTCCTGCGCTTTTACCGCGAACTAGGAATTGATGCCCGCGAGAAAATGATTGTTTTCAGCGATGGACTTGATGCGCAGACGATGGTGAAACTGTACTTGCATTTCGAAGGCAGGATTCGCGTCACGTTCGGCTGGGGGACTAATCTGACCAATAATTTCGGCTTATTAACCCTCTCCCTCGTCATGAAAGCGATTCTGGCTAATGGCGTACCGCTTGTTAAGTTGAGCGATAACCCAGCTAAGGCAACTGGTTTACCAGAACAGATAAAAAGGATAATGGCCGTATTCGGTTATCATCCTGAGCTGTATTCATATGTTCCTTGTATACGTTGATAGGCGGCGGAAGAGAGATAATTCCTCTTCCGCCACATTTTTTCCTTTAGGCGAGACGCCAAGACTTTGGCGGCTCACGTGAAGAAAAAAAATTGTTCTTTACCATAACTTAAATCATAGAAGATGGATTTTAAACAAACGTCCCGCCGCGTATTCAGCGGACGCAATGGCAAACTGAGTCTGATGCCGCCGCCGGACAGGTCTCCGGTAATAGAAAGCAATGTCAGCGACCTCTCATTCACCTCCATTATCGATACTTCTTTTCAGAAGGCGGATAATGGCCGGGCGACGGACGAAGAACTCCTTGAGCACTTTGAGGATATATATCTTCGCTGGGGAAAATTTGGTCCGGAGGGTGATGTGCTCGAAATTGCTGAATTACGTTTCGGTCATGCCTATGCGTATGTCCTGACGTCTGTTGGTAACCTGACATTCCGTAAAGGCGGAATGGCGACTGATATTCTTGTCATCGTGAAGGATCAGACAGGCAAGCGTTGGTTGGTCTGCATTGAAAGAAAGTACAATCCTGCTAAGGGATGTTTGGCTTTCCCAGGCGGCGTGATTGATGTGGTGGGTACTACGATGGAACCACCTATTATTACGGCCATGCGCGAGCTCAATGAGGAAATAGAATTAGAAGTTGTTCCAGAACAGGAAGTGTCAACTTCGCCAGTTCCGACCTCATTGCTGGTTATGGTTCTCGGTATAGGAGACGGATACCTGCCGGCTCGAATGGAATCCATCGGGCTCTTTGCAACCGATGCGCATGAGGAGTGCGCGACAACCGGCACGAAGCGAATTTACCAAACCTTCGCTTACGCTCTGGTTCTTACAATGTCGAGTACATTGACAGCTGACGGCGTACACGCGCTGTTCAAAGCACGGGATGAAGTCAAGAAGCTGGTAATTATCGATGATAGCCGCTTTGACGACATTAAGAACGGGAGTCTAGCGTTCGGGTTTGCTCATCACACCGCAATCTTTAAAGAAGCGCTGCGCCGAGAATTGATTTAAGTATCGAGTTATCGTGGGTAATGGCGTACTGACCATTGCCCCCTTTTCCGAGCCGCCTAGGCCTAGGCGTCTGTGATAAGGAAAGAACATTGAAAAAATATAATAAACATATATGATACAGAAAATCACAAATCTAAACGGCTTAAAGATCGCTGTCTGCCAGATGGAAGTCATTCCGGGCCGCCCCGATCTCAATGCCAATTACATGCTCCACGAAATACGTCTCGCCGCCAAGCGCGGCGTGGCTATCATCGCTTTTCCTGAGTTGTGCGTTCCGGGCTACCTGCTCGGTGACAAATGGGAAGATGATTCTTTCGTGGCGGATGTTGTGTATCACAACCAGCGCATCATCCAAGCGACGACGGATACCGCTATCACAGTGATCTTCGGATCGCTGCATATCGATAATCTGTTGCGCAACGAGGATGGACGTCTGCGCAAGTATAATGCGGCGATCATCGCTTTCAAGGGAAAGAGTGACGCCGTCGCAAAAACGTTGCAGCCTAATTATCGAATTTTTGATGATAACCGCCACTTCGTTTCACAGCGTCAGCTGCGCGATAATGATATACAACAGGGTTTGCCGGGAAAGACAGAAGATTATTTCAACGTCTACCCGGTAGCGACTCCTCAGGGAGAAATTAATCTCGGGCTCATCCTTTGTGAGGATATGTGGCACGCCGATTACTCCTGGAATCCGACAAAGACGCTGGTGGATCAGGGTGCGGAGCTGGTCTTTGACCTCTCGGCTTCACCCTGGACCTGGCAGAAGAATCGCAAGCGACATCAGGTCGTTAAGGATTTACTGACCGAATCACCAGTGCCGTTCGTGTATGTCAATAATACCGGTGTGCAGAATAACGGTAAAAATGTCATCGTTTTTGATGGCAGTTCTACAGTCTATAATGCGACCGGGGACATTATTGAGGAAGTCGAGCCATATCTGGCCGGGACGCAGGACTTTACCTTTGCCTCGGAACAGAAAGTGGCTGTTGTTAAGGCGAGCAATGATACGGAGGAAATGTTTATGGCTCTTGAATATGCCGTCACAAAAACTCTCTATGCCTTGCCGCCGCACATGAGAAAAGTAGTTGTTGGTCTGAGCGGGGGAATTGACTCAGCGGTGACGCTGACGCTGTTTGCTCGTATACTTGGACCGGAAAATGTCACTGCTATTAATATGCCTTCTCGTTTCAATACGGCGAAGACAAAAAATATAGCGCGCCATATCGCTGAGAATCTTGGCGTTGAGTATCAGGAACGGCCTATCCAGGACATCGTCGACACGATTTGTAAGGCGACGGGGACTAAGGAAGGCACGCTGAGTTATGAAAACGTCCAAGCACGGGCCCGTCTGGAAATATTGGCGGCCTTTTCGCAGGATATTGGCGGCGTCTATTGTGGCAATGGCAATAAAGTAGAATTCGCTTTTGGGTACGGAACCTTGCATGGTGACATCGCTGGTTTCCTCTGCCCATTAGGCGATCTGGTCAAACGGGAAGTGTATCAGGTGGCCGACCATCTTAATAAGCTCTTTGGCCGGGAAATCATTCCTCAGGAATGTTTCGATATCGTGCCGAGTGCCGAATTGGCGACCAACCAGGTTGATCCGTTTGATTATGGCAATCTCCAGGAGCGCGGTTATCATGACGAAATGGTCCGCGCGTTCATCGAGTTTCGCAAGAACCCGGAGTGGTTCCTGCAGAAGTATATCGATGGTACGCTGGAGCAGGAACTAAAGCTGCCGGCCGGAAAGCTTCAAACGCTTTTCCCTAGCACGGCCAGCTTTATCGCTGATCTGGAAAAGAAATGGAGCATGCTGCATATCGCTTATTTTAAGCGCATACAGTGTCCGCCCATTCCTATCCTGACCAAGCGTGCGTTCGGTTATGACCTGCGCGAATCGCTTCTGAGTGCTCATCTGACTTCGCGGTATCACGAACTTAAGAAGTTTGCGTTGGCGCAATCAGCTATGACAAAAGGAAAGCGAATTGTGATATACGGCGGTAGTTTTAATCCGCCCTGTATCCATCACCGTCAGATTGTTGAAGCTTTGGCTAAGCAGTATGACGAGGTCATCATTTTGCCCTGCGCGGCTTCGCGCAGCGACAAAGCGGTTAACCAGGTTTCTAATGAGGATCGGGCAAATATGGCTAAACTGGCTTTTGCTGCACTGCCTAACACTGAGCTCGATCTGAGCGATGTGGAAAGCGGTCAGTACACGCCAACCTTCCGTCTGCAAGAGAAGTACGCTGCCTTGTTTCCACATGACCAGATTTGGCATGCGGTCGGCGGCGATATTATCAGCGGCGGGGGAAAGCAGGCTTCGCAGATACACACAACCTGGCAGCACGGCGCAGAAATCTGGCAGCATCTCAATTACGCCATCATTGCCCGTCCGGGTTATGATATGCCGGATAGCGACTTGCCGCCTTCGTCAGAAGTTATACGGATTCCGAATCTGATCGGATCGGGAACGGACGCTCGGGGACATATTACAAAGGGTACGTTAGACAACGCTTTGTTGGACGCACCGGTTAAAGAATATATCCGCCAGCACGCTCTCTATCAGATAACAGATTAAGATCCATAATTCCTAAAACAAAAAAAATTCATAATCAATAATGAAACAGGAAGAGGAACTACTCGACGCTCTCGCTGAAAAATTACAGAGTCAGCCGGGCAAACGTTTATTAGTTATTATCTCTGGACCGAGCTGCAGCGGCAAGACATTTCTTACGGAATGGCTGCGCACACAGCTGCCGGAAAACTTCTGCGCCATTGTTCCTTTGGATGCATATTTCAAGGACAAAGACGACAGTACGTTGCCGCGCGAGGGAACAAGCCGGTCATTCGACCAGCTCGCCTCCTTCAACGGGGACATGTTCCGCCTAGATATAAAACAGTTGATTGCGGGTAAGGCGATACATCTGCCATGCTATGATCTGTCGACTAACACGTGTCTGGTAGGCAAGGGCTCAGAGATACAGCCGAACGGCATTGTTATTGCTGAAGGCATCTATGCTAGTCATTTCTTGCGCGGAATTCCAGCGTATCGGATTTACATTAGTATTGAGTACGATGTAGCCGTGAAACGCCGGATCGAGCGTGATACGGTGCGGCATAATGTTACGGCCGATGCGGTCATACGCATGTTCAACAAAAAGGTCTGGCCCCTGACTGAGCGCGTAGCACAGCAGGCGAGCGAGGCTGACCTCATAATCGAAAATAACATAAAGGAGAATTAGACATTGGAAAAAAATTTGCAACAAACCTACCAGCAGCTGCTCGAAGCAGTCAGTCCTGAGGAAGTCTTCGGACTGCCCGGGGAGCTGACGGCCGACGAAACCGTTAAAAAGGTCTATCGGGAGTTATCCCGGATTGTTCATCCTGATAAAAACGGTGACAACGTGGACTTGGCTAAGGACGCTTTTGCTCAATTGGGCAAGCTTCACGCCGCGGCTCTAAAAAAGATTGAGAAGGGAACCTATGGCGACCTAACATCCGCGAATGGAACCGAGGCGGAAGAGTTCCGTTTTTCTACCAAGAAACGTGAATACATCGTCCGCTCGAAAATCGCTGAAGGCGATCTTTCGATGGTTTATTCCGGGGAGGCGGTCGGCATGGATGGCGCAGAAGGCAAGATTGTTTTAAAGCTCATTAATGATGAAGCTGATAATGACTTTGCACTGAATGAACTGCGCATTACCTCTCTCCTGCAAGCTAAACTATCCCCACAAAGCAAACATCTGCCCTTCTGCCTTGATAGTTTCAAGGACGAACACGACAGGTTAGGCATTGTTCTGCGATACTTTGACGGACATGACCTGATGTCGCTGCGCGAGATGCCTCTCTACAAGAACGGCATCGCTGCCAGTGATGTGGCCTGGATGCTGGAGCGTTGCTTAAGCGCCCTCGGACATCTTCATAATGAGGGGATTGTTCACGGCAATGTCGAACCGACACATATTCTTGTGCGCGGTCCCGATCATAACGTCAATCTGGTTGATTTCAGTTATGCCGTTCTAGCCGGAGAAGATTTTCTGGCCTTGAACGAAACATACAGTCCGCCGGAAGTAGCAGCTAAGCAGCCGCCGACGCCGGCCAGTGATATCTATGCGCTGGGAAAAACGATGATCTTCGCTCTCGGCGGTGAACCGGCAACGGGGCATATGCCATTGAGCGTTCCGGAAAAGTTTCAAAGCTTTATCCGGGGGATGATTTTGCCGAGCCAGATGCAGCGTTTGCAGGATGCCTGGAAGATCCATAAGGACTTGCGCGAGTTGCGTCGGGCCATATGGGGAAGACAGCCTTTCGTCCCGTTCCGAACGCAGTAAGCGGCTGGAAGAAGAGGTACGCACATAACAATTAACAGTAAAAAATCAAAACAAAAAAAAGGAGAAAATACCACTATGGGTGGAGGAAATTACGACCAAGACGTATCACAAGAACGGGACGATTTCGCTAACGAAGCGTTCCAGAACCACGGCTATCATTCCGGAGCCGAAAATGCTATACGCAATGCGCCTGATCCATTAGTGGATCCGAAGGGCAGGGTGCGGGAGTGTTTCGATTCCGATGATAAGCCAGAAACAACGCCGATTGTAGTTGTATTGGATTCGACCGCGTCTCGCGGCGCCGATACGGTAATCTTTTATCAAAAGCTACCGCTATTGATAGGAGAAGCAATCGCTCGAAATTACGTTAAAGATCCTTCGCTGAGCATTGCCGCTATCGGTGACGC
>CAYVHQ010000022.1:0-2071 GCA_964451345.1 uncultured Gammaproteobacteria bacterium
CTCTCCGAAGAAGAACAATCCGTTTATATCGAAGAGCTTGGTCTAAAAGAAAGCGGCCTCGACCGTCTGATTCGCGCCGGCTATGAATTACTCGGTCTCATCACTTTCTTCACGACCGGCAAAGATGAAACCCGTGCCTGGACCGTCCGGGCGGGTGCCAAGGGTCCGGAAGCCGCCGGCGTTATTCATACTGACTTCACTAAGGGCTTTATCCGCGCCGAAGTCATTAACTGGCAGGACTTTGTCACCGCCGGTTCCGAAGCCGACGCCCGCGCTAAAGGCCTGCTGCGCACCGAAGGCAAGGAATATGAAATTAAAGACGGCGACGTCTGCAACTTCCTGGTTAATACCTAAAACGACTCGCCCGCCGCGCTTTCAGTAACTCTTGACAAAATGTTCTAGATGTTCTAGGATAAGACCATATAGGACTTTTATAAATGCTTTCTCTAGGGGAAAAAACGATTTTGGTTAGAAAAGCTATGAGAAGCGTCCCTCTTCGGGACACTCGACCACGCGGCTGCCTTTGCAACTCCTTTCCGGCAGCCGTTTTTTTATTGGCAAAACCTCCTTGCCCAGCCCATCTTGACATTTGGTACTAGCTTGCTACAATAGGCGTGCAAGTCAGCGAAATATCTTTTGAGCCCCCTCCGGAGCTATAAAAGTCGCACTTGCGAGTAAGGTCCAGTATTCTGGACATCCCGGCTATTAAGCAGTGACCGGCACCGCGCTTCCTCAAATCAGGCTTTTCTACCTAAGATTTTTGGTCTCTACGGGAGCCGCCACAAGTGGGGTATAAAAACGAGCCATGTCCGATCGCGCATCACTATCCTCCAGGGTACGAAGCGCGTGACGACAGCTCAATTCGTTCTTTCATATTTTCCATTATTGCAGTACTCCAATCGATAAGAAGCAAGCGCGCAGTTCGGGCTCTTGCTTCAAAATTCTTTACGCGCACAGCGTATTCCGCCCATGACTTGCGGCCGACGCCAGTAAGCCACAGGTAACATGTGGCGGAAATGTATGTGGTGTATGTACTCTAAGGAATAAGCGCTTGTTGGTTAAGCGCCTATACCCAAAGCCCTAAGATGTATCTTAGGGCATTTTTTTTATCCAGAAATTTTCCGAAGGTTTACTCAGCCTTTGTCAGCACCATGATTTCGCGCCAGACACGCTGGCCGCTGCGACCATATAAAAAGCTGCTGCGCCGCGTAACGCCCTGAACGTTCAGAGTGCGCGGAAAGAATTCTACCGGCTTAAGACCGCGGGCCTGAACATTCAGAAGGGCCGGCTGTCCGTTCTCAATAAAAGCCGGCAGGGCGACAACGGCCCGTCCGCCTGGCTTCAAGACCTTAGCGATTTCATCAAGCACTTGAGCATAGAATGGCCCCATCTCACGACTGACTTTAACAATATCAATCGCGCCGCGCTGCGGACCGAGATACGTTTCAGTGACAATGGCTGCCGCCGACCCTTTCTTGTACTGACGACTGAGCTGCGCGGCATCAGACAGAGACAACTCGGGCAGACGAGTAGCCGCATAATGCTCGGCCGTCCATTCGATGTTGGCGCGGCTGTCTTCAAGCGCCTTGGGGGAGTTATCGCTGCCAGCTAATTTCTTAAAACCCATAATCATCGCTTCGGTCAGAATCGTGCCTGAACCACAGAAAGGATCAATGATTAAATCATGCTCACCGGCGCCGCATAGGTTAAGCATCACCTGAGCCAGCTTAGGTGGCAGCATGCCGGAACGGTCATCGCGCGCCGGCCGGCCGTAATCGCGGGAAGAAAGATCCTTAAAAGGCTGAACGGCTTCGGTCACGCCAAGCCAAAGCTTTTTCTTACCTGGTATAAAGACGAGCTCGCGGCCACTAGTATTGAGTTTGTTCTGCTCGACAACGACGCTCGAAAGTGTCTTGTCGTTGCTCGTCACGAGCCGGCAGCTAACACCTTCGGCTTTGAGCAACGTTTTGAGCTGCAAACCAAAGCGCTTCTGATCAAAGGGGACTGGTCCGTAGACGGAAAAGCCGAAATTGAATTTGCCTGACTTCGGCGCTTCGTTAAGAACAGCGAA
>CAYVHQ010000022.1:2171-14573 GCA_964451345.1 uncultured Gammaproteobacteria bacterium
CGGAAAAGCCGAAATTGAATTTGCCTGACTTCGGCGCTTCGTTAAGAACAGCGAAGCTCTGCTCGAGGATTGGCTCATGGTGCGCCGGCAGCGGGCCGACAATCCGTCCCATCTTAATTAGTCCGCCAATGCTCGTCATAAAACGCCCCGCTTCGACGGGCTCGTCGATTTTTGCCAGCAGGATATCGGGGGCAATATATTCAAAATCACTGATCGGCAGCCGGGCGAAGAGCTCGGCCAGCGACAGTGCCGGATGGTTGCCTAGTATGAAAAAATGGGTCATGGAATTACCCTAGCATAGATTCTTAAGGGTCACAATCAGCTATCAATCTGCAGAAGTCGCGCCGCTACATTTAAAAAAATGATACAATAATCATATTAATTAATTAGCCCCCGGTTTATGCAAAAATACCTCTGGGCCGTCGCCCTGGCCGTCGTCACTGTTTTTCTAAACTCTCTCCTGGATGGATATGCCATGAGCAGCTGGTTCATATTCGGCTTTGCAGCCGTGGCTAGTATTTCAATGGCTTTCATGGGGCCGGAGCAGCGTCTTGAACGATTTATTATTATGGCCGTCGTTTCCGCCCTCATCTACGGACTGATTATCGGCGTAGCATACACGCTTTTAATAACCTCGGCATCCGGCATTGCCTTCTTCCCGCGCATTGCTACGGACTATCTGGAACTGAGCTTCGCCTATGCTTTCTGCTTCTTCATCGGCAGCCTCGCCGGCCATGCCATCAAGGGCAGTATTTCTTTAGCTAGGAGCAAGGCTATTAATAAGAATAAGAATAAGAATAAGAATAAGAAATAGGATAAAAAAACTCCGCCTTTTACAGCGGAGAATAACTAAGAAATTTTCAATTAATAATCATGAGTACCGGCTTATCTGCCTGACTCGTATAATCGCCCGATAAATATTTGCCGTTGCGCACCTCATCATCTACGAATAAATACTGTAGGACAGCCGCATATTGCTTTTCGCCGTGATGATCATTTCTTCTTATTTCATCCATCAGCTCATTCTTTAACTCCGGCTTATCTGCTACTGTCTCGTTCTTATTCTTAATCCCAAACCAATTCCATAGAAGATAAACAACTTCTGGCATGTCGCTACAACACCTCAACACCTCTCTGAGTTCATTCTCAGAAGAAATCGATGATGACCAGGCTTTGAGAAATGAAGGGTAGAGCTTGTATATATCTCTATCTTCAAAATGGATTTTCTTTGTATAGAGTTTTCCTCTCACTTCATCCAAGTATTTTTTGTAGGTATGAAACTTGGCTTGATTGGCTGTTAAAAACGCCGCTAACTTCTGCATTGCACTTTCGGCCGCCTCCTTTGCCTGTCCGGTAACATACAGTGCTTGGCGCGGCGGATCAGGCAGGCATATGGACATTATATCAACACAATCAGCCGCTGACTCGCACTTCGGTAATAAGTGATGCTTGACTCCAAAGAAACAATCCTTGTTATAGTCTTTGAAGACTAAATAGAAGCCCCAAAGATCTGAGAAGCTCAGTTCTTTTAGAAGGTCGTCTATATTCGCCCGTAATATAAGGGCAAACAATAGGGCTGGCCTGCTTTTAGGATCAAGACCAGATTCAGCAAGCAGCCGACGGTATAACTGGTTGCGCGCTTCTTGGCGCGTTGGATCATATTCCATGATACTATCCTTTTTAAAGTTCGTTGAATTAACCCCACTCTAGGATAAATGCTTATTATTGTCAATGAATATATTGCCAGCTCGCCGCCTGTCAATCTTGACAAACCGCCTCGGAAAGCATATAATAGCCGCAGACAATCTAATTGCCTTTCCCATATCCGCCTCGGCCTTTTCAGCCCAAACGGATACCATAACTTAATTGATTATGGTACAGGTATTCACTTCACCCTCCAGGTGTCCGTACGCTTTGTCGAAAGCGGGCGGCGAATACCGGGAGTTTTTTTATTAATATCCCTTATGTCCAAAAGCAAATCTTCAGAGGTGCCCCATTACGAGCTCCTCTGCCTATTCTCGAATAAGTTTAGCGAAACCGAAGTCGAACCGATCAAGGAACGTGTCGGTAAGCTTATTAACGACTACGGCGGCACAATCACGTCACAGGAATACTGGGGCAAGCGTAAGCTCGCCTATCAGGTTGACGGCTTCCGCCATGGTTATTATCACCTCATCGAGTTCAACATCGACGGCCCGAAGCTGATTGAAGTTTCGAACCGCCTGCGCCTGTCGAACGACATCCTGCGCCACCAGATCGTCAAGAAGCACTTGAAGACCGCAGCTGAACTGAAGAAGGAAGCTGAAGTCGCCGTTAAGATCGCCGCCCGCAAGAAAGCCGAGGCTCCAGCCGCGGAAGAAAGCGCCGACGATAACCGCGCCGAACTTAAGGACCTCGACCAGAAGCTCGATAAGATCATCGACGCGAGCAACTTACTCTAAGTCGGCAGCGGAACCCTCCGCAACACTTTTTACGTTACTCATTATTAAGCCGCTTCCTTTTCCGGCGGCCACAACAATATGAACCTGAATAAAGCGATGATCATCGGCAACATCACCCGCGACCCGGACGTACGCCAGACTGCCAATGGCTCAACCGTCGCCTCGTTTTCTGTCGCGACCAATTTCTTCTGGAACGACCCGCAGGGCCAGCGCCAGGAGCGCGTCGAATTCCATAACATTGTCGCCTGGCGCAAGCTGGCCGAAATCTGCGGCCAGTACCTGCGCAAAGGCTCAAAGGTCTACGTCGAAGGACGCCTCCAGACCCGCGATTGGATCGACAAGGCCTCCGGCCAGAAGCGCTATACGACAGAAATCGTCGCCGAAAACATGATCATGCTCGATCGCCAGTCCGGCGGCGGCCAGGGCCAGAACGGCTCTCGCCCAAGCGGCAACAGCCAGGCGCAGGGCCAGGACTACGGACAGCCTTTCGGCAACCAGGACAACTCCCAGGACCGTCCGAGCGAACCAGTCATCAGCTACGACAACGACAACGGCTTTGCTCCGCAGGCCTCGTCCGATGACGAAATCAAGGTAGAGAACATTCCGTTCTAAGCCTTCCATTAACTAAGAACACCCTCTATGTCAGAAGCATCTATCAAGCAAGTCAAACAGTGCTACTTCAAGAGCAACAACATCAAAGAAATCGACTATAAGGACATCGAGCTCCTGAAAAAGTTCATCAACTCCTATGGCCAAATTTTGCCGAGCCGCCGCACCGGCGTCTCCGCCAAGTACCAGCGCAAGTTGGCTGAAGCTGTGAAGCGCGCCCGCATCATGGCCCTGCTCCATTTCCCAAACCAGCGCCGCTAAGCGCCGGGTAAGTACGCCCCTATGCTAAGCCTCACGGAAATTAAAGTCGGCAGCCTCATCACCATCGACGGGCAGCCGTATATGGTAGTGAAGTCCGAACACCACAAAGTCGCTCGCGGCGGTGCAACGCTCAAGACCAAGCTCAAGAACCTTCTTACGGGAAACATGGTCGAGCGCACCTACCAGGGCAATGACAAGGCCGAAGAAGCCGATGTCGTTAAGCGCAAAGCCAATTATCTCTATAAGGACGAGAACGCCGCCTATTTCATGGACATCGAAAACTATGACCAGTTCAGCCTCCAGCTTGATCAGTTGGCCGGCAAGGAACGTTTCATGAAAGACGGCCTCGAAGTGCTGGTTATGTACTACGAAGGCCAGCCGATGTCGATCGAACTGCCAATCAAGGTAGAGCTCGAAGTCACGAGCGCGCCGCCTGGCGTCCGCGGAAACTCAGCCGGCAATGTCATGAAGACGGCCGAACTCGAGACCGGCGCAACCATCTCCGTCCCGATGTTCATTGAGACCGGCGACATCATTCGCATCAATACTGTGAGCGAGGACTACGTCGAACGGGCCTAAGTAATCCAGTCTCTATAATAAAAGCAGCTCCGAAAGGGGCTGTTTTTGTATTCATTGACAAAAAAACATAAAAATGCTATTATTTAATATTCTTTCAAATTTAAATAACCATAAAAGGAGAGTTCTATGGCCGCTTCAGCGCCAATACCGAATATTCCCAATGAATACGGAACAAAAATTGCCGCAGGTCCAACCATCTATACAATCACCGGTCTCCCCTGGAAAGTCTTTACTTCTTCTGAAATTACCAGGCACTTTGGACAAAAGATTGTCCAAACCTCGCATGAAAAAGATGGCTGCGTCAACGATTCAAGCTTTCGCATTGAAGTGACGCCTGGTCACGAAGAGGCAGTGCTTCAATATATTAAAGAAAAATTAACTGAATCAAAATAAAATAAAATAATCATGTTAGATAAAAACGCCGTAAAGCTCGATAACATAACAGAGCTCCCTCTAAATAATTTAGAGAACTTCCATGAAGCATGCACTCTAGCTATCGAAAAAGCCTGTACCCAGGATGAAGGGCAAGAAATATACTTCAGGTTCAACTCCTCCATCTTAATCGTTGATAAGAACTCAACAAAAAATGGGTGTCATTTCTTATTCGATATGAAGCGCGAAGCCTGGAATCAGGATGATGAAACTACTAAACGTGAAAGTTACCTAGAAACCCGTTTAGCTTTTTCAGAAATGCCAAAGAGAAAGGCTGATCTACGCAAGCTCGGCAGTGCCATGCATACGTGGAACTTCTTGGATACGTCAGAAGTATTCAATCGAGTTCATGATTTTGCGCAATGCTTGAATGGATGCTATGGCCAGGCTCCGGAAAAAATCAGGAAAGACTTCATAAAAGCCCTGAAGGCAAGAGGTTACTCAGAAGAGTGGTACAAGAACCAGTGCCGTGTAAATACAACAAATGGCCAAAAGCTTTTACTGCTAATCAGCTTTATGATGAAAAGAATTATTAAAGACGAGTACGTTGATATTCACTTTATGGAACATGATGAAGTAGTCAGCGACTAGTTTATTTCGACATATAGAACTAAACGGCCCCAGATATCTGGAGCCGTTTTTTTGTTGCTTGCGAATCTGCCAACTATTTATTATCCTCGATATCCTTCGCCTTAGCCGCCGTCATAATCTTCTTGCGAATTTCCATCATCATCTTGCGGTCGGCTTTCAGCGTCGTCTTGGCGTTCTCACGGCCGACGCCGAGCTTAACTTCGCCGAAGGAATAAGAATTGCCGGACTTGGTAACGATACCGTATTCAACGCCGGCATCAATCAAGTCGCCGGAGAGGGAAATGCCCTCGTTATACATAATGTCGAATTCGCAGGTGCGGAACGGAGCCGCCACCTTGTTCTTAACGATCTTGCATTTGACGCGGTTGCCGATAATGCGTTCGCCCTGCTTGATCTGGGCGCTGCGGCGCACTTCGACGCGCAGAGAGGCGTAGAACTTAAGAGCAGTACCGCCAGTGGTCGTTTCCGGATTGCCGAAGAAGACGCCGATCTTCATACGGATCTGGTTAATGAAGATGACGACCGTCTTAGTCTTCGAGACGACGCCGGTCAGCTTGCGCAGCGCCTGGCTCATCAAACGAGCCTGCAAGCCCATGTGCGAATCGCCCATCTCGCCTTCGATTTCTTTTTTCGGAACGAGCGCAGCGACCGAGTCGACAACGACGACGTCGATGGCATTAGAACGAACTAATGTTTCCAAAATTTCCAAGGCCTGTTCGCCGGTGTCGGGCTGGCTGATCAGCAGCTCTTTAACGTTGACGCCGATTTTCTTCGCATACTCCGGATCAAGGGCGTGCTCCGCGTCAATGAAGGCGGCAATACCGCCCTGACGCTGAACTTCGGCGATGATGTGCTGAGCGAGAGTCGTCTTACCGGAAGCTTCCGGACCGAAGATTTCAATAATACGGCCGCGCGGCACGCCACCGACGCCGAGGGCGAGGTCAAGAGAAGTACAGCCAGTTGGGACGGCTTCAACATCCGAATTCTTAACGTCACCAAATTTCATAATTGATCCTTCGCCGAACTGCGAGCGGATCTGTTCCATGGCCGCGAAGGCGGCATGCTGCTTCTCAGTCTCTTCCGGCGCATCGTTTACCTTCGCGCCCTTAGGGGATTCTTTTGGAGAGGTTGCTTCGCTCTTGCCCTTCTTGTCTTCTGCCATATGGATAAAATTGATTAATAAAGGAGGGTTAGGGGCTAACCAATACTTGTCGCGAAACGCTTGCGGTACGGCCATATTTCTTCTTGGCTGTAATCGTCAGCGTGTTTAGCCCTTCTGAAAGATAGATTTCCCGTCTAAAGACGCCCTGCTTATCGGCCAGAACGGATTGGCCGTTCATGGTAATATCCGTCTCCGGTTCGCTCTGGCCGCTGATTTCGAGACGTTCTTCAGCGGTTTTGAGGTTCTCCGGCGGATAATCGATACGCAAGAAAGGGGGTTCGAAAATCTTCTTGAGAAGGAAGCCTAAATACACGAAACAAGCAATGATCAGGACTCCAATTATAGCATTTCTCATCAGCTGCGGCAACGCCAATAAATGCCGGCGGGAAACGACCTGGCGGTCGAATAGTTCCTTGTCTGGAGCCGGAATTCCGCCGCTTTCCCGGGAAAAACGCTCGAGGAGCGGGGCGGGGTCAAGGCCGAGAAACAGAGCGTACTCGCGCAAAAAGTTACGGCCATAGACCCCTTTAGGGAGGAGGGCATACCGATTCTTTTCCAGCGCTTCGAGATAACGCGATTGAATTTTGAGACGTCGCGCCGCCTCCTCAAGTTTAATGCCCCGACCCTGTCGGGTGCGCCGCAGCTGCTCGGCTACGGTTTCCTCGTCGAGGAAAATTGGCTTGCGTTCAAATTGAGCCATGTTCTTATTGATTGAAGCAACCACTACCTGTACTACAACAAACTGGATCTAATAACAATGTTGAATTACTGCAATTTTTTGTTTTTCCACAGCCCAGTGCGCACTGCTGCCGCTCAACACATCTCTCCAAACCATTATTGGCACATTCATTTACCTCTTTAGGTGATGCTTTGCAGCAAACTTCGCCCGCTCCCTTATTGCAATCGAGTGTGCCGAGCGAGATATCCACGTTGGACGTACAAACAGTCTTACATGTACCGCCTCCAGCATCACACTTAGGATGCGCCGAAACCACTACTGGCACCTCCGCATTAATATTTCCATTAAATTGATAATTCCCGTCCGCCTTAAGTACCGTATTAACCGTAAAACTTATGAGGCTGTAGCTACCGAAGACGAGGAGCAGGCCGATAACGGCGCCGACGATACTTTTCTTTCCAGTACTGACCGCCTCGGCATTGCCGCCCGATGCCATCATGCGTATGCCGCCGTACACAAAGACGACGAGAGCAACCGCACCAACGATGCCCAGTATGATATTGGCCACGTTAATACCCAACTTCATGAACGTATTGAGCGAATACTGACAAGCCGGACCAACACAATCTGTATCGCTTAAAACCGATGAATCAATCAATGGTCCGAGGGCTTGTGCTGGGTGGGCGAACGGCAAGACAAAGCTTATAGCCAAGAAAAGCGAGAGTAATATATTTTTCATAAATTTATTGTCCAACTGTCTGTTGAATGCGACCGGCGGCCAAAGCGGCGGACTCGCTAATTTTTTCCGGATTAGCGACGGCGGCATCCATCATGTCATACATTGCTTTCTCAGCGGCAATAACATCCCGGCCGCGGTACCAGCTGCGAGCCGTCAGGGCGGAACCGGCAAAAACGGTTAACTCTTCATCCGCCAACTGGTCTTTAAGCAGCGAGCGAAGGGCGGCTGGATGCTTGGTAATATCTAAATATTTCTTAGCCTGTTCTGGCTTAGTTGTCATAAACTGCACAAAATCCCAGGCTTCATTCTGATACTTGCTTTTAGCGGAGACGGCTTCAACCCAGTAATTTGCCGAGTTGGCACCGGCCGCAGTACCTTCGATTTGCGGAAAAGGCGCTACGGTAAAATTAAGTTTCGGTGCGCGAGCCTTAATGATGGACATTTCATAGGAATAGCCGAAGAAAATCGCCAGTTTGCCATCAATGAAACTTTGCAGAGAATTAGGGAGCGTCGAGTTCCAGGCATACACCTCTTTACCGGGATTGGCAAAGTCGCTATAGAAGCGCAAGGCTTCAAGGCCAGGATTATAGCCGCGTTCACGGAAGGCTTCCGGTGTCTGGTTAAAGGTCACCGAATTGCCGCTCATCATAACTGCGCCATTTTGCATCATAAGGGCCGCCAGAATATCTGTTGAACGTTCGATGTTAGCCGATCCGCCCAAGGCCACGCCGGATTGCGTAATCTGGCCAGCGGCATCCTGCTTTGTTAATTTCTTAACAGCCTGCTGAAAGTCTTTATTCCAATAGGAAGGCAAGACAGCGATACCGGCATTATTTACCAAGTCTTTATTGTAATACATCGCCAGCGTGTCGATAGCTAGCGGCAGAGCAAACACTTTTTCCTTACCGTCTTTAGGAAGTAAAACATCTTCAGCTACGGTTCCAACAAAATTATTCTTTACTTCAGTCACAGTAATGCTGCGAGCCGTCCGCAGTTCTGGAATCACTTCCTTTTTAATTGTTCCTTTCGTTACCGGATAGACCATGGAAATACTATCAGGCATCGGCGCAAGCTTCGTCTGATACTTGCGTACCCAGGTATTCTGGATTGAGAAAATATCCGGACCGCGATCCTCGGCCAGCGCATCAACCAGAGCCTGCTCATATTCGTCATAATTCAGTTTGCGGTAATTGATGGTTATGAAGGGATGAAGAGCCTGATAGGCGTTAATCAGCGGCTGCATCTCGTCTGGTCCATCCCAGACGCGCCAATAGTTAAGCGTAATTGGTTGCATCTTTGCCTGAACGGTCTTATCAACTTTTTTGCAGCCAAAGCCAGCCGTTGCCACAAAGACGAGCAGGAGACCGAGAGCGATGAGTTTTGTTTTCATATTGCGTTAAATAGTATGTCTCTAGTATAGCAAATATTAATTAATTAATTAACAAATTAAGGAATTAATCAATTAATTCATTGTTTAATTTATGTATTATTCCAGTTTCGGCCGATACTGCAACGCCTCCGCCACATCATCGGCTGTTATGCCATCGCGCTGCGCCAGGTCGGCGATTGTGCGGGAGATCTTCAGGACTCGGAAATAGGCGCGAGCGGAAATGTTAAGCTTATCAACCGCTCTCTGCATGAGCACCGCTGAGGGCTTATCAAGCACGCAGGTCTGTCGGGTGATGGCCGGTGACATTTCCGAATTACTGACAAGGCTGTGATTAGCAAAACGGCAAACCTGGCGCTCACGCGCTTTTTCAACCCGCGCTTGGACAATCTCTGATGATTCAGTTTTCTTTTCCCCTGAAAGGCGGGCATATGTTAAACGAGGCACGTCGATATGCAAATCGATCCGGTCAAGAATTGGCCCAGAGATCTTCTTGCGATAGGCCAAAACCTGGCCCGCCGTGCAGACGCAAGACTTTTCACTATCGCCAAGATAGCCGCAGGGGCAAGGGTTCATGGCCGCCACTAAAATAAATTGCGCCGGAAATACCATATGTCCCGAAGAGCGGCTCACAGAGATTTCTCCGTTTTCAAGCGGCTGTCGTAAACTTTCTAAAACAGCGCGCGGAAATTCTCCGAACTCATCCAAGAATAATACTCCACGGTGCGCGAGCGATATTTCGCCTGGGCGCGGCCAGCTTCCACCGCCCACTAAAGCCGCTACTGAAGCTGAGTGATGGGGCGAGCGAAAGGGGCGGCGCGTAACGAGACCCTCAACCTGATTTAGCTTTCCGGAAACGCTATAAATCTTGGTAATTTCCAGCGCCTCTTCCATTGTAAGCTTAGGCAAGATTGAGGGGATGGCCGTTGCCAACAGCGTCTTGCCAGCCCCTGGCGGTCCCGACATCAAAAGATTGTGTCCACCAGCGGCCGCAATTTCCAGGGCGCGCTTGGCATGCTCCTGGCCGCGCACCTCAGCCACGTCATGTAGCGGCGGAGCGATACTAAACGTAGGGGTCGTGCCGGCATAGGCGGCAATATCTCTCCGACGACGCAGATGCTCAATTAACTGAGCGAGGGTCGCAACCGGGAGGATTGAGACACCTTTAACTAGCGCTGCTTCGGCCGCATTTTCCGTCGGCACAAAGAAGTTGATAAATCCTTTTCGCTTAGCCGCCAAGGCGGCCGACAAGGTTCCATTCACTGGCCGCACATTGCCCGATAAGGCTAATTCGCCGATGAGCAATGAACGATGCAGCAAAGGACTAAAGGGGATTTTCTTGGCAGCCAGCAGCACGCTGATCGCAATGGGCAAATCATAGCTCGGTCCCTGCTTGCGCAGATCGGCCGGCGCCAGATTAACCGTTACTTTCAAACGCGGAAATTCCAGACCCGAGTTCTTGACCGCACTGCGTACCCGTTCCCGTGATTCGGATACGGCCAGATCGGGCAGGCCGACAATCGCGAATGAGCCAAGCTCGCCACCGCCCGTTTCGGCTTCCACTTCAATGATCTCTGCTTCGAGGCCGACGACGGCCGCGGAAAATACTTTTGCTGACATACTTGATAATTAAATATATTAATTTTTAGAATGAATACAAAAAATCCCTCGGCCCGGTAGGCGGAGGGATTATTAGATGTACAAGGATAGTAGCATGGAAAAAATTGTTTAGCAAATAAAAGCAGGGCTAAAAAACCCTGCAGTAAGTAAAATAGAACCACGCAATCAATAACGTTAACGGAGTATTCCCAGGAAATCGGATGTCGCCTCACGATCAGTAGAAGCTGCCGCAATGCCGTATCCTGGGTCATGCTTTTTAAGCGATCTGTATGCTCCCTCAGGCTCGTTCAGTATTATATATCCAGCACTGTTTCTTTTAAAAATTTCCAGCTTACCTAGATATCTCTCACTAATCAAGTCTTTTACTTTTTTCGTTGAAAAATCCTTATCTACGCCCGTGGCCATGTTCCTAAAATCGTATTTTCTAGTTATGATTTCATCATATATCTTTTCGCCTGACAGATTATCGGTTAGGAAAAAAATTTCCAGTTCTTTTTCTTTGCGCTCTCTAGATACGTCTTCCTTATAAATATATCTAAAATAAATACGGACGTCGGCTTTTTCTATAGAGATTATTTTATGAAGATAGATACTATCCTCAGACCTGCTCTCTCTTTCGCTAAAATTTTGGAGCTTTGATTTTTGAAGATCCTTTATTTCATTATTTGAAAAAATTTTTTGCGCTAGCAACATTGTATTTTCCCTTTCTAAATTTTTAAAAAAACATTTTAAGTTTTATTTAATATATAACTTTTATTAATATTTGTCAAGTACTAAATAGATACTGCTTCTACAAGAGGGAGTTACAAGTTTTTAGAAAAAAACACGGTAAAATCCGTGTTTTTTCTAATTTAACGATTGCCGTTCCCGGGCTTTACAGGATGACGTGTGGTGTTACATCCCCATCATCCCCGGATTCATCCCGCCCATGCCGGCTGCTCCAGCTCCACCTTCCTTTGGTTCGGGCTTGTCGGTGATGACCGCTTCAGTTGTCAGGAACATCATCGCGGCTGAGGCGGCATTCTCAAGGGCCGAGCGGACGACTTTGGTCGGATCAATGATTCCGGCTTCGATCATGTCCTCGAACACGCCGGTCGCGGCATTGTAGCCGAAGCTCGTCTTGCCAGCCTTGTGCTCCTTCATGATGTTGTAGAGGATCAGCGCCCCGTCCTGTCCAGCGTTAGCGGCGATCTGCTTGATCGGTTCGAGGATGGCAGCATCGACGATACGGGCACCGGCGCTTTCCTTGTCGTTATCGAGTAATTCTTTAAAGGCATTTGCCGCCAAAGCTAAGGCCAGACCGCCACCTGGAACTACGCCTTCGAGAGTGGCGGCGCGAGTCGCGTTCAAAGCATCTTCGATGCGGTCCTTCTTCTCTTTCATTTCCGTTTCCGTTGCCGCGCCGACCTTAATGACAGCCACGCCGCCAGTCAGCTTAGCAATGCGCTCCTGCAGCTTCTCTTTATCAAAATCAGAATCACTTGCCTCAATCTCACGGCGAATCTGTTCGACACGCGCTTCCAACGCCGCTTTGTCGCCAGCACCACCGACAATCGTCGTGTTGTCCTTCGAAGCGATAACCTTACGAGCCTGACCGAGGTCAGCAATCTCAACCGTCTCGAGCTTCAAGCCGACTTCATCAGAAATAACTTTGCCGCCTGTCAGAATTGCAATATCTTCGAGCATCGCTTTGCGGCGATCGCCGAAAGCCGGTGCCTTAATGCCGAGGACGTTGAATGTTCCGCGCAGCTTGTTCAAGACAAAGGTCGTCAGCGCTTCGCCTTCGATCTCGTCGGCAATGATGACAATATCCTTGCGGCCGGAAGCGGCAATCTTTTCCAGGAGCGGCAAAATTTCCTGTACTGAAGAAACTTTCTTATCAGTCAGTAAAATGTAGGCATC
>CAYVHQ010000023.1:0-14473 GCA_964451345.1 uncultured Gammaproteobacteria bacterium
CTACGATGGCAATCGTCGCCTTGGGAAGCGCGCGTACCAAGTCGCGTGACGCTAAGCGCGTTGCCGACATGCGCCAGCTCGTTTCCGCTCTTGAATTGTTCTATAACGACGCCAACATGTATCCGACGACTTTGACGTCGGGAGGAGCTCTGTCTTATAGCGGCACAACGTATATGGCAGTCGTTCCGACGAACCCTTCGCCTAAGAACGACGGATCTTGCCCGGCTTCCGATTACGCTTATTCTCCTGTCAGCACAAACGCATCATACGTTATCACGTACTGCATCGGTGCTGCGACTGGTGAAATCAGCGCTGGTACTCACCGCGCCACTCCTAACGGATTACAGTAGGTTTATTTAACCACTTTAATGCAGATCACCGAAGCTTCTTCGTGGTCTGCATTTTTGTAAGTACGTATGAAACGAACAACCCTCAGCACAGCCAGCTCGCTTGTTATTGATTGGTCCCTGCGCCTCGCGCTTTTGCTCGTTCCGGTTTACTTTGCCTGGTTTCGGGAAAACTTCAGCGTTTTTGATATCAATAAGACGCTTGCTTTGCGCTGTCTTGTCACAGTTGCCCTTATTGCCTGGTTGGTCCGATTTTGCGTTGAAGCAAAGACGCGCTGGTCGGCCAACCGGCTAACGGCCCTGCTTGGCCTGGGGGCGATTGCGCTTTTCTCAATCAGCACAGTCTGGGCAGTTCATCCTGGCATAAGCTTTTTTGGCAGTTATGAGCGCCAGCAAGGCTTATTTAATATCATTCATTATTTCCTACTTTTTTTCTTAATTATTTCGGAGATAGATTCTCGGGCGAAGGCTAAGCAGCTTATTACGGCACTCTTAATTGGATCCGGTTTCGTGGCTGCTTATGGTCTGACGCAGGCGATGGGCTTGGATATATATCGCTGGGGAGAAAGTTCTCAGGCCCGTATTTTTTCCACCTTCGGACAACCAAATTTCCTGGGCCACTATGTAGCGACGCTCCTACCCCTGACGGTGTATGCTATTATCTATATTGCAAAAAAATTCTGGCAGCGCTTGCTGGTAGCCGTGCTGCTTGTTGTTCAACTGTTTTGTTTGATATGTACCTATAGCCGCAGCGCCTGGGTGGCGCTGGCGTCTGCCGTTGTCGTCTGGGGTGTCTGGGAGCTCTGGCGCCGCGGCCGTAAGCGCTTGGTAATGGGTGTGGCGATTTTTGGCATAGTGGTCGGGTTTCTACTTGTTTTTTCGCCGCTACGTCAGACGCTCATCGGATATCTTCGGGAGCCAGGCCGCGGCAGTTTTAGCGTGAGAATTTCTACGTTCCTCGATCCGTTTGCCGAATCCGGTCGGACCCGACAGAATTATTGGCAGGCGGCTGTCGCGATTATGCAGGAGGCGCCGGTCGGGCGCCAGCTGTTTGGTTTTGGTCCGGAGGGGCAGGCGGACGCGTTCGCGCCGCAGTATCGTCCGGAATGGGCGTTTTATGAATATATAAATTCCTATCCCGATCGCGCCCATAATTTTATTCTTGATATTCTGCTGCAGTACGGCATCGTTGGCTTAGTTGTTTTTGCGGCGTTCGTCTTGACGATTTTTGCTCGCTTACTTAGTGAAGCCAAGCGCCAGACAGGGGATGCCTACTGGCTGGCTTTGTCTCTGGCCGTCGCTCTCATTGCCTATACAGTTAATAATATTTTTAGCTTTTCGCTAACCGGCATGAATGTCGTTCTGTACGGGCTATTGGGTATCGCCGCTGTCGTTGGCAATGGTTTTATTAGCCGAGAACGCGAGTGGCATTTTTTCCAGCCCTTATCACGCTGGTGTATGGCCGCTGCTCTTTGTTTGCTTATGGGCATCATGCTGTATGCCCATGCCATACGACCGTTTATTGCTGATCATTATTATTTTAAAGCGAAGATTGCCGAAGCGCGTCAGGATTGTCGCGAGCTATTGGATACAATGGAAACCGTCTTGGAATGGTACCCCTCAAGCACCTATTACCAGCAAATGTATCTTCACTTGGGCACTAATTGTTTTTCAGCCGCCAGCAATGAGACGGGCCGGCGACAGCTGGCCACTAATCTTGTTACTGAAGCATCAACCATTCCTGAGTCGGAGAGGCAATACCGCACACTGATATATCTGGCGCAAATGTATTCCATTGTTGGCTTCGAAACAGATCATGCCTATTATACCCAGGCCGAGGAGCTCTATCGCTACCTTATTGCACAGAGTCCGTCGATCACTACCAATTATCAGGATTATGGACGATTGCTGCTCTGGCAGGGGAAAAACGATGAGGCAATCGCTGTTTTCAAGCAGGGCGTTGCTGCTGCTCCTGATTATACGGCGGGTCCAACCTGGCACATTCAACCCATCATCGAACAGACTGCCTATTTATATGATTTAATTGGCAACGCGTACCTGGAAAAGAAGGACTACAACGAGGCTGAGTCCTGGCTGAAAAAGTCCGTGGCAACCCGTCCCGACGCAACCGGCCCGTATAAGAAGCTGGCTGATTTGTCCTATAAGAGAGGGGACCTGCAGTCTGCAATTAAGTACAATAAGGCGGCGTTTCGTTTCGAGCCGGAAAAAAGCCTTTGGCCGTTAAGTTTGGCGATGCTCTATAAAGAGAGCGGAGACCGGCAGCAGGCGCTTGACTATGCCCGTCAGGCCCAGGCCCTCGAAAAGGACGATACACGCATTAAGGAGCTTATTGATGAATTGACTCGCGCTAAGTAATGTATGGACCAGGAACAGCAAGCTTTTATCGAGGGAACAAATCCATATTTCACCGCCTTAGCTAAGGCCGGGGCGGATTACTTCCGGGAATATTTGGCATTCGTCAAGCATCACGTGCCGGCCGGCGCTACGCTGCTGGATGCCGGCTGCGGAAACGGGCGCTCGACGTCACTTTTGTGTCGGGCGGGTTTTAAGGCCAGCGGGCTTGATCCCTCGCCGGCTTTAATCAAAGAAGCTCAAGAGTCGTTTTCTGGTGGTGAGTATATGGTCGGCGATCTGGCCAACCTAGAGTTTGCCAATCAGTCTTTTGAGGCCGTAGCCGCCTATAATGCGCTTGAGCACGTCGCCGACGTGCCGCGGGTATTGAGTGAACTGCTTAGGGTTACTAAGAACGGCGGTTTATTGCTTATCCATTCGCCTAATCTCATTAGCGTCAGTCATCTCTTGGGGACTGGAGGATCCCGCCCGAGCCGGTCGAGCGGAAAGATGAAAGCGCAGCGGCAGCTGGCGCGACTGCTCGTTCGCAATGTCAGCTGGATACTCAAGCGCACTATCTCTAGTCGGGCCGATTTTCGTTATCGTTTTCCTCAGGATGAACCGGGTGTGCTGGATGCCGAGGCGACCGTGTATCTCAATCCGCTTGACGTCAAACATTGTCTGGAAACGCTCGGTGCCAAAATTATTTCCTACCAGGAAGTGAATCATCTTTCTGATGCGAGCGTACGTAAAATGGTCGCCAGTCGGTTTCTGGCCGATCACATGGGAGTCATTCGCATTGTGGCGCGTAAGGGGGCCCGTTACGAACGGCAGTAAACCCGGTTTTATAGAATGAGTGTATGATGGAATTATTTAGCTACCAGCCGGAGATACTAAGCAGCATTAATTTTATCAGCAGTTTTTGGATCGGTAACTTTCCGGCGACCGTTTATGCTGCCGCTCTTTTTCTCGTTCTTTTCTTTTTACTGCGGTTAACGGCGCGCCGCTTATCTTTGCCGACGGCCATTATCATGGCAGCTCTCATCGCCTGGTCTCCGGTCGGGGCGCGTTTCGTCTATAATGCTTTTCGTGACTTCCGCGAGAGCAGCTTTCTTCTTGGTCGGCCGGTGGCCGAACGGATTATCTGGCGATATTGTGCCATCGATAAGACGCAGGACGTCAAGGGGTTATTATGCGGCGTCTATCCGTTCATTGAAGGCCTAAAGCAGCGTCTTCCGGAACATTCTGTCATTATGGTGGTTGATTCAGAATTGAAGCCATACGTGGCTTATTACCTCTATCCCTATTACCGATTAACGGAAGATAGCGCAGCTGCTGAATATGTCGTCGTCTATGCGCCGAAAAATGCCTTCGCTTATCAAGACGGTCTGCTCTTCCAACGGGGTCAAGAAAAGCCGCTCGGGCATTTTCGAATAATTAGCGCATTTTCGCCTGATCAAATAATTTTTCAACGGATTGAAAACTGAAACGTATGGCAATAATTCTCTTCATAGCCTCGGTTGTTCTTCCCGGCCTTGCTCTCATGTCTTTCTGGTATCCGCGGTGGGTGAGGGGTTGGCAGGTACTGGCTTTAGCCTATGGCGCCGGTTCCGCGCTTTTGACTTTGGAGCTTTTCCTCTATTTCGTCATCTTTCGAGGTAGTGACGGAGCCTTTTTGCCATATTTCTTTGCCATACAAACCGGGCTGCTGTTGGCCGTGGCAGCCTGGCGTTTTCCCTGGAAATCTCAGATCGTTCCAGCGACGATGCCGCAGCGTGCCTGGATCGGCGGGGCGGCGGCTCTCGGGGTGGTTATACTGTTGTTTTTGAGCCTGGTACAGGGGTTGGCTAAACCGCCGGCGGCATTTGATTCGGTATCATTCTGGGGGACGCGTGCCCGCATCCTTTTGGCCGAGGGAAAAGTTGATTTTAATCCCGATAGCGCAACCTATTTGTCCGCTCCGGCCTCGCGAAATTATCCCTGGCATCTGTCGCTGCTGGAATATTGGAGCCTTCGCCTCGGAGCCGTCGGCGGGGAAGTCCATCTAATCGCTTGGCTCTCGTATTTCTCGCTTTGCTGTTTACTGGCTGGTTTTAGCGTACGCCGCATCGGCTGGAATAAAGGACTTTGTCTCACTTTTCTATTCGCGGCGCAGCCCTTGCTCTTTTATCACGCTTCCAATAACTATGCC
Organism: uncultured Gammaproteobacteria bacterium; assembly: GCA_964451345.1. Lineage (GTDB taxonomy): Bacteria > Patescibacteriota > Patescibacteriia > Patescibacteriales > Patescibacteriaceae > Patescibacterium. Next base: position 4,891 of record CAYVHQ010000023.1, read on the forward strand.
GATCTGACGGCTGCATATTTTGCCGCGGCTGGTTTTGCTTTTTTTCTGGAGTGGCTTGAGGACAAGCGGCTGCCCTTCCTCATATTGGCGGTTGCCTGGACTGGTTGGACATTCAGCCTAAAGAATTACGGAGTCTTTTATATTCTTATATTATTAACGGGACTGGGGCTTGCCTGGTATCTGAAAGAATGGAAGCCAGATTGGAAAAAGACCTGGCCCATTGCCCTGGCCCTTGCTCTGCCTATCGCGCCGATTGGGCTTTTCAAAGTATTATTTCGGCTTAATTTGCGCAATAGCGAAGCGGCCTGGGTTTGGCACCCAGAAGCTCTCCAGGGCTTTGTCGGGGCGTTTTTTGTTGATGCCAGCTGGAATATTTGGTGGACGGTTCTGGCCGTGGTATTCTTCAGTATGTTGCCGCTTATCTGGCGACACAAGCGCCTATTCATCGCCTGGACGATGTATGTCGGTCTCATTGTGATTATGCTACTGGTATTCACAGTGACAGAAAATTATCGCTGGGCGCTCGATCGCACGGTAATTTCCCGTGCTTTCCTGCCTCTGCTGGCGCTTTCCGCTTTTTTGACCGCCTTTACCTTTGGTCAGTATTCATCTTCCGCCTATGACAAATCTGCTTCTCGCCTATAGTGCTGGTTTTGGCTTGCTGCTGGGCAGTTTTCTCGACTGCCTGCTCTGGCGTCTCAAAACAGAGGAAACGCTCCTGGGGCGATCTTTTTGTCCGCGCTGCCACAAGACTATAGCCTGGTACGATAATATTCCCGTCTTGAGTTTTTTGCTCCTCGGCCGAAAGTGCCGACATTGCCGGAAGCCTATCAGTTGGCAGTATCCTCTCATTGAAATAGTACTCGGCTTATTGTTCGCTGGAGCAGCCTGGCGTCTGGCGGTAGCGGCCGGCTCGCCAGAGGGTTGGCTGGCGGCTCAGTGGCTTACGTTGCTGCGTGACTGGGTATTCGCCTTTGCGCTGGTAGCTGTTTTTATAAGCGATATGCGCTGGTATCTCATTTTTGATGAAATCGTTATTCCGGCCGGTGTAGTCCTTTTTATTCTCAATATTGCCCTGGGGGCTTCGTGGCCAAGCCTCCTGCTTTCTGCTACAATAGGAACTGGTTTTTTTCTCCTGCAGTACGCTGTTTCCCGGGGGCGCTGGATAGGTGGCGGAGATATCCGTCTGGGCTTTCTGCTCGGATCCGCCTTGGGTTGGCCTCTTATCTTGCCAGCGCTGATGGCGACATATGCGGTCGGCGCGCCGGTGGGGGTGATTTTGATAGCTGCCGGCAAGAAAGAGTGGGGCTCACGGCTGCCGCTCGGCGTATTTCTATGTATCGGAGCGCTCGTAGCCGCATTATATGGCAATAATTTGATTGACTGGTATCTTCATCTCATTCATTTTTCTTAAATTAACGTTATGTCAAAGTCCCTTCCGTCCCACAAGTCCGCTAAATATATTTTTGTTGTCGGCGGCGTCATGTCGGGCGTGGGCAAAGGAGTAGCGGCGGCCAGCATCGGCCGATTGCTCATCGGTAAAGGTTTTCGCGTCAGTGCCCTGAAAATTGATCCGTATATCAACGTCGATGCCGGCACGATGAATCCGATTGAGCACGGTGAAGTGTTCGTGACCGAAGACGGCGATGAAACAGACCAGGACATCGGCAACTATGAGCGTTTTTTGAATACCAATATCTACAAGGAGAATTACATGACGACGGGCCGCGTCTACCAGTCGGTTATCGAACGCGAACGTAATCTCGGGTATGGCGGCAAGTGCGTTGAAGTCGTGCCGCATATCCCGCTTGAAATCAAAGATCGCATTGAAAAAGCGGTCGACAAGAGCAAGGCTGAGATTATGATTATTGAAATCGGCGGAACGGTCGGTGAATATCAAAATTTACTTTTCCTTGAAGCGGCCCGCATGATGAAGCTAACGTACGGCCATGACGTCGTTTTTGTCATGGTTAGCTATCTGCCGGTTCCATCCAACTCCAGCGAGATGAAAACTAAGCCGACCCAGTACGCTATTCGCTCTCTTAACTCCGCCGGCATCCAGCCTGATTTTATCATTGCCCGTTCCGGCAGCGCCCTGGACCAGCCGCGTCGCGAAAAAATCGCCGTTAATTGCAATATCAGTCCGGAAGATGTTATTCCGGCGCCGGACATCGAGTCAATTTATGACGTACCGGTTAATTTTGACAAGGACAAGCTCGGTGAACGCATCCTAAAGAAGTTCAGCCTTAAGCCGCGTCGCGATATGATGGGCGACTGGAAAAAGATGATTCGCCAGACAAAATCTCAGACGGGTGCGGTCGACATCGCCATCGTCGGCAAATATTTTCAATCGGGGGATTATACGATGACCGATTCGTATATTTCCGTTCTGGAAGCGGTCAAACATGCCGGTGCTGCCAATCGGGTGAAAGTGAATATTCATTGGCTGTCCGCCGAAGAAGTTGAAAAGCAGGGGACGAGACTTCTGAAAAAATTTGCCGGCATTATTGTACCGCAGGGCTGGGGCAGTCGCGGCAGCGAGGGCAAGATAAAAGCTATCCAGTATTGCCGCGAGAACAGCGTGCCGTACTTTGGGCTTTGCTACGGCATGCAGATGGCGGTCGTTGAGTTTGCTCGTAATGTCGCCGGCCTGAAGGGCGCGCATAGCCGCGAAGCTAATGCCAAGACTCCGTATCCGGTTATTGACGTAATGGAGGCGCAGAAAAAAAACTTACGCGAGGGCCATTACGGCGGCACAATTCGTCTCGGCGGCTGGCCGTGCAAGGTCACGCCAGGAACGCGTCTGGCGAAAGCGTATGCCAAGAAAATGGATAAGAAGGGAATTGTTTCCGAACGCCATCGTCATCGCTACGAATTCAATCCCGAGTACCGCGAGCTGCTCGAGAGCCAGGGATTGGTAGTTGCCGGCACCTCGCCGGACGGCAGAATTGTCGAGGCGATTGAAATAAAAAATCACCCTTTCTTCGTCGGAACGCAGTTCCACCCAGAATATATTTCCCGTCCGCTTGATCCGCACCCACTGTTTGTTGATTTTATTAAGGCGAGTATGCGCGGCAGCGCTAAGACCCGATCGTAAATTTCCCTATGAACTCAGGGAATATCCTAAGCGTATTGGCTGACAATGGCCTAAACCAAGATCTCGACTATTTTAATTTCCATGCCGACCGGTATAATTTTTTGCTGGAGAAAATGAAAGCCTGGTATGTTCCGGGCAATAGCTTTCTGGAGGTTGGATCATACCGTGGCTATTTATTGATTGCTGCGTCCCTGATGGGTTATCAGGTTTCCGGAATCGATTTGGCTCAACATACGCAGAAGATCAAGTCTTTGTGCGAGAAATATCATTTCGACAACCGGCCGGTTGATCTTGGAACTGACGGTCTTCCGTTTCCTGACAACTCATTCGACCTGGTAACGTGCTCGGAAGTTCTGGAGCATCTTAATTTTCATCCGGGAAAATTTTTTCTTGAAGTCAGTCGCGTTTTGCGAAAAGGCGGCAGGTTTATTGTGACGACGCCTAACTTGATTCGATTGAATAATGTCTTGAAGATGGTGGCGGGCCAAAGCATTAATGCTGAACTGCAGACTGACTTTTCTGACGGAACCCATTACCGGGAATATAATCACCGGGAAGTTGCCTATCTTATGGAAACATCCGGTCTCTCAATAGAGGCAGATTTTTGTCTGAATTTTCGGTATCCTGGTTTAGGTGTGGGCGTCAAACTGACCGATGCCTTGAGTAGCCTGTTGCCCTCACGCAAAAGAGACCTATGTGTGATAGGCATCAAAAAGTAGCGTGACGCGTTAGACAAGTTAATCCAGGTTGGTTATCCCTGAAAAATACCGGAAATCATTTTTCGAGCGGCCGGTATGATACTTGCAAAACCGATTCGCTCTAACAGCAGCCTGACTGCTCTTCTGGAGAAATGCCAAGCATACACCAATGCCAGGACGGGACTCGTCTGGTTGTTTTTTTTTCGTATAGTCCATTCTTCGCGCAGGGCCAGAATATGATGTCTGGCACTGACGCCATGCGTGGAACGAAAACGAATAAGTGGCGCGGGATCATAATAGAAGGGGAGTTTGAGTTTCTCTAGCCGTATGAGCCAGTCGACGTCGGCGGCTATGCGGTAGCTTTCGTCATAGGTTCCGACGCGCTGGATTGTTTCGCCTGTACAGTAATAAGTCGGGTGCGCGTAGTAGTTTGAACTGTATAACCATTCCCGCCAGGCGGGCGCGTGCGGCGGTGCGCCAAGTACGGCAAAATTCTCGTTTGTTTTTTCATTAAACACTTCCATGCGCGAGCAGAAGAAACTTAGCCCCTTTTCTTTTTGGAAGGCAGCCACGACCCGCTCCAGGCAGTGTTCATCCGCCAACAAGTCATCGGAATGCAGGAAACCGATAACATCTCCGGTAGCTCGGGTGAGCCCTTCGTTCAGGGCAGTATAGAGGCCATGCCCCGTCTGCTGATAGATCAGGGCGCGGGGAGTAAGCCGAGTGATTATATCAAGCGTTCCATCAGTCGAAGCGGCGTCGATGATAATATGCTCGATATTCGCGTACGTCTGATTGGCCAGGGAGGCTAGGCAATCAGGCAGATAACGGGCACTGTTTTTCGTGCAGGTTATAACGCTTATGAGGGGTCTGTGGGGGTGATTGGCGGGCTTGTCCATAGCTATAGTATACTATATAAAGTCGCTTCTATACCTAATGTATCACTATGAATGAGAGTAAAGCTCAGGCCGATAGTTATTTCGCTCTGCGCGGAGTGAATGATTTTTCAAGGGAAAACGCCGAATTACCGGCCTATTTTTATAACGCCCTGCCGGTAGATAAGAACGTGGCAATTTGCGATTTGGGCTGTGGTTTTGGACGTATCCTCCAGGGCTTGAAAAAGGCTGGATACGAAAACCTCGTTGGCGTCGATCAGGCGCAGGAGGCGATTGCCTGGTGTCAGAAATTAGGGCTGTCGGTTCAGCTCGCCTCGATCGCTGATTATCTCGAAGAGGTTCCGTCTCAGCGCTTTGATATGGTAATCATGAGTCATGTGCTGGAACATATTGATAAGCCGGCTATCATACCGACGCTCCGGAAAATAAAAGAAGACTTGTTAAAACCTGGTGGCAGTCTTTTTCTTATGGTGCCGAATGGGCAGTCAGCGACGGGCTGTTATTGGGCCTATGAGGATTTTACACATTCCACGCTTTTTACGGCTGGCAGTTTGTCGTATGTGCTCCAAGCGGCTGGCTTTAAAGAAATTGAGTTGATTGATGCTGATGCCACGGCCGGTTTGTCGGCCTGGCGTGCGGGGTTGCGCCGACTGCTGCTTGGGCTGTACCGCTGGCGCCTGGCATTTTGGAATAAGGCGACGGCCAGCTCTTTTCATAAGCCGAGCCCGCAGGTCTTTAGTTTTGAAGTTAAGATGAAAGCACGTTAGCTATGAAAGAGTTCCTAAAGTACTTACTCAATTCCCTGGCCTTGAATTTTGTTGGCCGGACTGTACCTGGTTCGCTCTTAACGCCAACTGCTCGACAACAAAATCGCTGCGTCGTTGTCCGTAGCGATAACCTCGGCGATCTCATTCTTTTTTTGCCGGCGCTAGAAACGCTCTATAAGGCAGCCGGGGAGACCGGCGTAACACTGGTTGTCAGCGAGGCGGCAGCGGAGCTGGCTCTCGGCTTGCCTGAGCGAGGCTTCCCTCGTTTGGAAGTGCTAACCGTTGATCGTCATCGTTTTAATGCAAACTTTTTTTATAAAGTGAGTTTTTTGCGGCAATTGCGCCAGCGCGGTTTTGGACGGGCTATTGCGCCGGCCTTTTCGCGCGATTCAATTGCCGATACGCTCGTCGCGGCGAGCGGCGCTGCTCAGCGTCTGGGCTGGCGTCGACAAGTCGGGCTCCTGCCACGTGGAATTTCTCGCCGGTATGATTCCGGCTATACCAGCCTCCTGGCCAGTCCGGCTAGCGTAGAGCGGGAAGCGGAGCGTAATGCCTTGTTGCCCGCGCTCTTCTGTAAAGTGTCCCGCGAAATACCCTCGCTTCGTTTTCCTCGGTGTGAAAAAGACCGAACAGTGGCCGCCGAGTTGTTAGCGCGTCTCGGTCTTGTGCCGGGAAAGTTTGCCATTCTGGCGCCCGGAGCAGGTTCGCCGCACCGCATCTGGCCATTAGAGCGTTTTGCCGCCGTGGCTGATTACCTTAGCCAGAAGGGATTGTCGGTGGCTGTGTGCGGGACAGCCGCGGAGGAAAGTTTGTTTCAGGAAATTAAGCGTCATGCCCGGACAGAGATTATTAATCCGTGCGGCCAGGTAGACGTTTTTGTTTTGGGCGCGATATTGGAGCAGGCGGCGCTGTGTGTCGGCAACGAAAGTGGCCCGATTCATATCGCGTCGGCGGTCGGTTGTCCGGCGGTGTGCATTATGGGCGGGGGACATCAGGGACGGTTCTTTCCGCCGGCCGATTCGCAGAAGCAGATTGCTGTGTTCGATGCTGCCGCTCCTTGTCTGCATGACAACTGGGTCTGTCTGCGCGGGTTGTCTTCCGGCGAAACCGCACCATGTCTGAGGAGTGTGCCGGTCACGGCGGTCACGGCGGCTATCGACCGTGTGTTGGCAGCCTGATCTAGCTGCGTTTCATTTTCTATATACAAAAACGCCTCCCGCTGGGGAGGCGTTTCGCGAATACTGTTATTCTTTGGCCGGGGTCTCGGTCGCTGGCATGACGCTGACGACGGTCGACTGCTTGAGGCGTCCGTTATACTTCAAGAGTTTCTTAGAAGAGAAACGAACAATGCCATCGGCCACGGCGTAGAGCGTATCATCTTTGCCGACTTTGACGTTCGGACCAGGCTGGTACTTAGTACCGCGCTGGCGGATGAGGATGCTGCCGGGCTGGGCAATCTGGCCATGCTGGCGTTTGACGCCCAGGCGTTGGCTGCGGCTGTCTCGGCCTAAGGCTGTACTACCGCCGGCTTTTTTATGTGCCATAGAGGTTAATGGTTAGGATTCCGCTTCCCAGGCGGAGGGTGTCTTAGATAAAGGCTTAATTAGTATAGGGAAAAAAGGGGAGAGTGTCAATAAGACTTTACGTAAAAAGTAGGCAATAGCTATAATATTGACAAAATGACAAAAGTGTGCTAGGGTCTAGGCAGTTTAGACTACATGCTATGGAATGGCATGGGGCTGAGCGGCTCAAATATTCTTTTAAAAATCAAATTTTCTGAAAGGGAAAACATGAAAAACAGACTATTCTGTATTGTCGCATTGTTATTCAGTATTATGTACGTTCCGGTTAAGGCGCAGGCAGGCTGGCAAGAACTGCCGGCTCTGACTGGCGGTGAGCTCCATGCTATCGAAGCGGTCGATACCGACCGACTCTTAGTCGGTGGTTGGGGAGGAATCTGGAAAATGACAAGCACCGGTTCTGATGTGGCTAAGGTGTACGACGCCATGGCCAATATCTTTGATATCGAATTCATAAACGCCCAGACCGGATATGCTGTGGGTTCAGTGATTGGTGACGGAGTCATCCTTAAAAGCATAGACGGCGGCCTACATTGGCAGATTATGCATAGGAAGCAATACGCATATTTCAGTAGCATCCGCGTCAGGAACGCTAATGAGATCTATGTTATATATCCCCGTATCGGCGCAGGTACATTGTACCGAAGCATTGACGGGGGAGCGACCTTGGATTCGATCTTCGCTACCCAGGAATTAGGATTGGTAACGGTTGGCTTATCAGCCGACAACGTCTTCGCCATCTCGCAGGGAGGAGCCTGGAGATCATCGGATAGCGGATTGAACTGGACGGGCTGGGCTGAGCCAACTGGGCTCACCTGCTTTAGCAACTTTGCCAATGCAGCGAACGGCAACATATTCATTGCCGGACAGACCCTGCAGCCGACCTATTCTTTTTCGGCCAACGATGGCCAGGATTGGACCGCCCGTATGCTTACCGAAGAGAGGGGAGTCCTGAATGCCGTGAAGTTCAAAGGCACTAGGGGCTATATGGTAGGAACTACCTGCAACGAGATGGGGGAGAACCGCAACGGCCGCATATACAGGAGCGATAATAATGGCGATAACTGGAAGCTCGATTATACCCTGCCTGAAGCCGTCTTCTATGACATCTTCATCCGGGACGACCTGAAGGCATTCGCAGTCGGGAAGAATGGCAGAATAGCTTTTTATGACCCATCACCTACTGGTATCACGCCCCAGGGCGCAACAGCTAGCGGCTATGCCTTGCAGCAAAATTACCCTAATCCCTTCAATCCGACAACAACTATCAGCTTCACGATCGCAAATACATCCTTTGTCGAACTCAAAGTCTTCGACCTGTTAGGAAAAGAAGTCGCTTCAGTGGTTAGCGGAGTAAGAGTTGCAGGAACATATTCCGAAGCATTCGACGCTTCGAAGCTTTCGAGCGGAATATACTTCTACACGATAAGGGCGGACGGTTTCACTGATACGAAAAGAATGATGCTCTTCAAATGATATAAGGCACTCTGTGCACGTTTTATCCCCGGATCTTACATAAGATCCGGGGTTTTATTTTCCCCTTGAATCTTAGCAGAGGTGCACGCCTGAGGCAGTGAAAAAACAGCTCAATTTAAAGGATAATAGGGTAGTATTGACAAAATGTCGTATATATGATATAATGTAATAATGCCTAAAAAGGCATTTCACTTTAAAAATAACAAATTAAACCCTGGTTAATAACCGGGGCCTGTCCAGAAAGGGGACAAAAGAATCATGAATTCATTGAAAACATATATCCTTCTTGTCATTGCCAGCCTGTTTGTTTCCCAAAGCGCGCATTCGGCGTGGGATTCGACAAAGATACAGGGAATGAACTGGGGCAGCCGCATCGAAGCAGGCAACAGCACGGTTCTCTTAGCCGGCGGCAGCGGGGGAATATTCCGCAGTACGGATAGGGGCCAGCACTGGACGAATGTCCGCCATACTCCCGATTCGATCTTCGTTGAGAACATCAATTTCCTTACGGGTACCGGCATCGTCTATGCGGTCGAAGGATATTTCAACTCCAAGATCCTGCGTTCATCAGACGCGGGAGCAAGTTGGAATGTCTGTTTTCTTGTTCCAGATTCCCTGACTTTCTCCAAGTTCGTATTTCCATCAGTTACTGATGTGTATGCGATTTGTCCGGGAGCGGGAGTAACCATGCCTGGTATATTCCGCAGTATCGATCAGGGGGTAACTTGGACGAGGATCAATTCTATCATGCAGCCGTACATATCAGCCTGCCTTCTGTGGGCTGGAAACATGAACATGATTACAGCCAGTAATGCATTTGTAAGGCATCCGAATGGCTATGAGCCGATGTATGAAAGACAGGATAATGTCACCTGCCTCACCAACGCAGTCGTAGTCGGCGGCGATATCATGATAGGCGGTCAGTTCTGGGATGGAACAGCGTACAGAATGGGCCTGAGCTTCTCAAGTGACAGCTGCAAAACATGGCAATCGTTTCCTTTGGATACTCTCTCGAACGGCGCAATCAGATCGGTTGCTGCCAATGGCCAGACTGCGTATGCGGTAGGAG
>CAYVHQ010000024.1:0-11777 GCA_964451345.1 uncultured Gammaproteobacteria bacterium
ACGCCGACTTCGACGGCGACCAGATGGCTGTCCACGTTCCGTTGACTGAAGAAGCAATTGCCGAAGCACGCGACCTCATGCTCGCTTCGCACAATCTCCTCAAGCCAGCAACCGGCGACCCGGTGGTCGCTCCGGATAAGGATATCGTCTGGGGAACGTTCTACATGACGAGCCTGATCGATGCCGATGCCAAGCCTGTCCGCACGTTCTATGGACCAGAAGAAGCTAAGGCTGCCTACCAGCTCGGCGGCATTAAGCTGCGCGAGAATATCAGCGTTTTCTTCGGCGAAAAAGGTATGGTCACGACGAGCGTCGGCCGTATCATTTTCAACGACATCTTGCCGGAAGGCCTGCGCTATGTTAACGAAGTCGTCAACAAGGGTAAGGTCAAAGCCATGGTTAAGGAATGTTTGCGCTACCACGGCGAAGCCCGCACCGTTCAGCTGCTTGATGAAATGAAGAAAGTCGCTTTTGCTTTCATTACCAGCTCCGGTCTTTCCTGGGGCATGGGCGACTTGCCGTACTTTGAAGGCGTAACCACGCTTGTTAAAGAAGGCAGCGCCAAGGCCGAAGAAATTCAGAATTATTTTGACGAAGGCTTGCTGACCGAGAGCGAACGCTATTCAAAAGTTATTGAACTCTGGACCAAGGTTAAGGAAGAAGTTACTGCTATCTGTACGACCGGTCTTGATAAGAATGGCCCCGTCTACTCGCTCATTGAATCCGGTGCCCGTGGTACCTGGGCTCAGCTGACACAGATTCTCGGCATGAAAGGACTGGTTACCTCGCCGTCCGGAAAGATCATCGAACTTCCTGTTAAGGGAAACTTCAAGAAGGGCTTCGATGTTCTCGAATACTTCATCGCCACGCACGGCGTCCGTAAGGGTCTGTCCGATACGGCTTTGCGTACTTCTAACGCCGGTTACCTCACCCGCCGTCTCGTCGACGTCGCTCAGGACGTGGTGATTATGGATGAAGACTGTGATGCTCTCGAAGGATTGACCATGACCCGCGAAGAAAGCGATGAAATGGGCAAGCCGCTCATCAAGCGTATTATCGGCCGTTCACTATTTGCCGATCTCAAGAACACGGCCGGCAAGACTATTCTCAAGAAAGGTGAGTTGGTTACCGAAGATATTGCCGATTCGTTGGCCGGTGAAGACATTCCAACCGCTTCAGTTCGTTCCCTGATGCATTGCCGCCTGCACCGCGGTGTTTGCCAGAAGTGCTATGGCTATGACTTGGCGTATAACCGCCTCGTCAAGATCGGTACGGCGGTCGGTATTATCGCTGCCCAGTCGATCGGTGAACCCGGCACCCAGCTGACGATGCGTACCTTCCATACCGGTGGTGTCGCCGACCAGGATGACATTACGCAGGGTCTGCCTCGCGTCGAAGAAATCTTTGAAGCCCGTCAGCCAAAGCGTAAGGCCTTCATTGCCGACGTTGGTGGACAGGTCAAGGTGAGCGAAATGCCGGGCGAAGGCGGCGGCACGCCGAACCGTCTCGTTCAGATTTTCCATGAAGGCGAAGAAACCGATAAATATTACTTTGCCGAAGCGGTTCTGGCTGATAAGAATCAGGAAGCTAAAGACGAAAAAGCCAGCGGCGAAGACAAGCCGAAAAAGAAAGCCAAAGTTAAGGCTGAAGTTTTGGTCGAAGACGGCGCGAAGGTTAAGAAGGGGGCTGACCTCTTTACGGCCGGAGCAGTTACCGTCAAAGCTGAACGGGCCGGTACTATTAAGCTGGAAGATACATTAAGGTTATTGTTCCGGTCGAGAAGGCTAAGGAATATATTATTCCCCGCACCTTTAACGTTTGGGTCAAGGACGGCGCGACGGTCAAGGCCGGCGATCAGCTTTCCGACGGCAGCCTCGATCTGCAGCATCTCTACGAGCTGCGCGGACTGGCGGAAACCCAGCATTACATCGTCAAGGAAATTCAGTATGTCTACTCTTCACAGGGTCAACCCTTGAACGACAAGCACATTGAGGCCATTGCCCGCCAGATGTTCTCCCGCGTCTATATTCAGGAAGGCGGTGAGACTGATTTCCTGGTTGGCGAAGTTATCGAAAAGTCGGTCTTTGACCGCCTCAACGCCAAGGCCGAAGCGGAAGGCAAAAAGGCAGCCACGGGCAAGCTCTTGCTCATGGGTATGACCAAGGCCTCTTTGACCACTAATAGCTTCCTCTCGGCTGCCTCCTTCCAGGAGACGGCTAAGGTCCTCATCGACGCTGCCATCACCGGCAAGATCGATAATCTTGAAGGACTCAAGGAAAACGTTATTATCGGTCGTCCGATTCCGGCTGGTACCGGCTTCAAGCTTCCGGTGAAGGAGTAATTGACTGAAAAGCGCGTTACGTGCGTACAAAGAATCGCGGGCCCTACGGCTCGCGATTCTTTGTATTCAAAATATTTTTTGCTTAGATTAGAAGCGATTTTTGATATTGTTTGGGCTGATATTTTTTGCTATTATATTTTTACCCTCCATTATTATTAAATGGACAATGCTATGGCAACTGAACCGACCCTGACAGATGTGCTGGAAAGCGTTAATAACGCTTTTTTAATCATGCAGGATAGTATTAATGAGCGGTTTGACAGGATAGAGATAAGGCTTGATAAGATTGAAGCGAGAATTGATAAGATTGAGATAAGGCTTGATAAAATGGACATAAGGCTCGGTTCAATGGAGAATAAGTTTGGTGGGTTACTTGGTATTTTGACTAAAAACGGCGTCATTTCTAAGTTTGAAGGGTCTCATGTATCGGCGCTCCCGGCTGTCTCAAGCGTCTAGGGATTATTGAAATACAAGTGGACAAAAAATCCCCATAACCGGTGATTTTTTTACTCTCTACGTTCTAGTTGTTGAAGGCCTGGCTAATCTGTTTGATGGTTTCCAGCTGGCCGAGTTTGGTTTTAAAGCGCGAAGCATCGAGAATTTCTATGAGGATGGGTTTGCCGGCCGGGGAGAGATGGACAAGAAAATTTCCCAACTCTGCTACCCGGGCAATTTTCCCGCGTCCGAGCTGCCAGCAGAGAATGTTTGCCTCGGCATCATACTGCATAGGAATTATTAAGCTGGATAAAACGTAATAACTTTAGTGAGTCCGCCTTGTTTCTGATAGACGACTTTGACCCCGTCTTTGCGGGCAGTGAGAAAACGTCCGATCTTGCCAACTTCATCCGGCGTCGCCAGCGCGCTTTCGACCTGCTCGCGGCGTAGAAAAACGCCATGTTCGTTCAGTAGGGCAAACTTGTTTTCGGCATAAGACGTGAAATGGCTCATAGCATTAGGGTCGTGTCAGGGAAGGGGGCAGCTTGACCTTGTAGATGCCCGTGGCGTTGGTGGCGCCGTCGCAGTCGTCGAACCAGATATCAAAGCGTCTTCCTTTGATCAGACCGCCCTTGTCGGTAACGGTGTATTCCTTGCCGTCGATTTCCACCAGGCTGCCTTTCGGAAAACATTTCCAGTCGGCGGCAAGATGGCCGGCGGCCGGTTCGAGAGTTGAGGCGGTTTGATGACAATAGGGGAGGGTCTTCTCGTCAAAATCTCGGCAACCCTGCCATTTTAGCGAAGAGGAAGAACAGTTTGCTTCGGCGGTTTTGCCGTTGGGACAGGAGCAGTTGAGGGCAACGGAACAGAGAAAGGCCTGGCGATTTTCGAATTCGGCTGGTTTCGGTTTGCAGTAGCCGGTGACAAAGGCCTCGAAGTAGCCAGCCTCTTTTTCTGTAGCAGAAAATTGCGAGCAGCTTCGCTCGGCGTAGTCGGAGCGAATTTCCTCGAGCGGTTTTGTCAGGAGGAGGCGATACAGCTTAAAGCGGGTCCAGTAGGCGCCTTCAGGAACAGAAAGTTGAAAGACGGCAAAGGCGAGGAGAGCCGCCAGAAGTATTTTGGCTAATACAAGGCTTATTTTCTTAGGATTGGGCATGATATTGACTTTTTACTCTAAATATGCTATAATTGTTTAAACAAAGCAGTTCATTTTATTAAGCAAAAAAGGAAGAGATTGAGAACAATTACGTTCATTATAACATGCCTGTGGTTCTTGCAGGCGCCGATTTCTTTCGCGCAAACCGCGAATGATACGGACGCACCGATTAGCGGAAGCTTCATGCATATCGGGCCGGTTTTCAGCGCCAGTTACATCAGTGGTGGGTATATCAGAGGTATCTTTGATAACACACATGATATATCGGTATACTCGCTGAACGCTGAACAACGCCTTGTGTATAGCGTCTCTGCCGATCAGATGCAGAATCTTATTCGACTAAACCGTCGCACGTGTGATGTAGTTGTAGTTCCTCAGGGGACCTATCTCATTGTATGCAATGGGAAGTCGAAACAAGTTACCGTCACCGGAGAAAATATAAAAATTGATTTTTGGTGACATGTGGAGTACCTCGGTATTCCACATTTTTTTTTCTAAAAATCCGGGATGCATTTCATGCCGGCAAATTCGCCGGCGGGACCTGCCTCGCCTTCCTGCCAGTATTGGGCCCGGCATTTCATACCAACGTCGTAGCCGCAGCAGTCGCGGTCTACGCTGCAGTTCCAGTTTAATTGACGTACACAGGTTCGACAGACGCCACGTTCCAGCGGACTCCAGCTGTCGCACAGATTGCTGCCGCAGCAGTCTCTATTTTGCATACAACTCTGGTCAGTCGTCGCGCAGCGTCCGACAAGCGTGCCGCCCGCTTCAGAACTGCGAATGACATTGAGGAATTTATCATACGAGGTATCGACAAGGGGCTTAACAATTAGTCCTTTGCCTGGCCGGCGGCCAGTATCGGCATTGCCACCAGGAGAGGACTCGGCCGTATCTCCATTACCGATGTACATGATGACGTGTCCGCTCATAACAAGCAGGTCACCCGGCACTAGGGCTTTGCCATTTACTTTAGCCGCTTCCTTGTCGAGAGTTTTAATAGCTTCACCGCAGCTGTTCATAGTTGAGGTGCTACTATCAATAATTGGCAGGCCGGCGCAAGAGAGAACGTGGTTCGTGAACGCTGAGCAGTCGAGACAGGCTTGGCCGGCCGGACAGCAATATTTGCAATTATTCGGCGTATTCTGTTTGCCTTCCTTTTTTAAGATGGCCGTGCATTCCGGGTCCTGGTCGCAGCGATGGTCGCCACTGCCGCCTTGTGCCACGTTACCATCCTGGTATTCAGGCAAGCCCCCCTTGGCGCCGAAGCGGTAGGTAATCATCCCTTGGTCGCCTCCCTCGTCCTGAATTGATTCGATAATGCGGGGGATGGCGTCGACGCCGCCGGAGTGCGGGCAAAAGATTCGCGGCACGTTATTAGTTGTGAAGATTGTAGTTTTAAGGTTTACTGCCTCGTTGACGTCCGGAATGATGAACTTGCAGGCGGCTTGGGCAGTTTTAATAAAACCAGCGAAGGGATTACTAATGCCGTAGGGGACTGTCTGGTCGACAGGTTCGCTGTTGACGACTGTCGCCGGAAGATAGGTAAGCGCTTTAGCTTGAAAACTGCCGACCAGCGGATCGTCTGTATCTAGACTTTGGTTGGCGATGTATGTTACTTTTATGGGTTTGAGCTGCAGCAGGCTGCCGTTGATGAGGCTTAGGAGAACGTAGGGACTATAGACGAGCAAGAGCGCCACTAAGCTGCCGCTGATCCATTTTTTAGCCTGGCCAATCTGCTCGCTGTTGCCGGCCGAGCTTATCCAGATAATGCCAGCAATCATCAGAGCGATGGCGGCGAGGATACTGACGGCGGCTACACCGTATTTATAAAGTCCGGCGATATAGTCGCCGAGCCAGGGCGAGGAACAGGTCGTTTCGTCGCAGGTCGAGGGCTTGAGGGTCAGATCGGGAACGAGGACGGAAAGGAGCGGGGTAGCGATCGGTTCGCTCGGCGTGGTTTTAGAGCCAATCGTGCCGAGATTTGTAAGCTCGGTCGGCTCGCAGCCGTCGTTTGTGGCGTTGACATGGAAGTTGGCGGAAAACTGGCGTCCAGGGAGTGGCTCGCAGTCTTTTAGGATAAGATCCTGGTAGAGTGTTTCGCCATTCGTACCTTTGAACTGGCAGCAGCCGGGAATATTGGGGTTGTCTTGGGCGCGAGCCGGTATACCACTAAAAAGAATGGCCGCCAGGGAAACTAAGAATATGGCCTTATATTTTTTCATAAAATAGAAAAGGTGATGTTCTTTAATAACAATTTTCAGAATATTACCGTTTAAGGTAGTATGCACCGTGCGGTATATTTGTTGTATTCATGAGGTATTGCTTACAGCGTTTTGACCAGTCGCTCAGAGTGATAGAACCGCGGGTTTCTTTTTCGTTACCCTTGTGATAGCCGCCGCCGCATTCGATCATTTCATTATCGCCTAAATACGTCATGACGTGGC
Organism: uncultured Gammaproteobacteria bacterium; assembly: GCA_964451345.1. Classification (GTDB taxonomy): domain Bacteria; phylum Patescibacteriota; class Patescibacteriia; order Patescibacteriales; family Patescibacteriaceae; genus Patescibacterium. The sequence goes on from CAYVHQ010000024.1 coordinate 6,377, forward strand.
CTATTTCCTGGATCTTGAACGAGCCGTCTTTTTGTTTGACTTTTCTCGTTTCTCGCCAGAAGACCGGAGAGCCGGGTGTTAACGAGGGATGATCGCAGTCATTGGCGGTGATTCTGATTTTGTTGGAATTTCCATACAGTCCTTCTGAGGTCCCCTCGCCGCTTAAGCTGGGAAGTTTAGAACATTTGCCGACATGTTGAGCGAACCAGGAGCAGTCGCACAGGCAACTTGAACCAGAGCAAGAACCGCGGAGACTGCCCTGATGAGTATAGGCGTAGGTGGGACCACTTTTCATGAAATACTTCGAGACTTCCTTGAGGCTGCCGACGCCCGGAGGGCAGTTTACATTATCAGTGGATGTACCCGGAGCGACATCGCCTGGGTGTTCCACATCAACTTCCTCTAGATCCATCTTAGTAATTGTGGAAATCTTGATTGGTGACAACTCCGTCAGAGCCGGGTTGATAATTTTGAGAACGGTATAAGCGGTCAGGGAAATGAGCACGCCCATCAAGCTGCCGCCAATCCATTTCTTAGCGTCGCCAACGCGCTCGTCGTTGCCGGCTGAGCTTGTCCAGAGAATACCGCCAATCATCAGGCCAATGACGGCGAGAAGGGCGATGGCGGTAATGCCGTATTTATAAAGTCCGCCAATATAGTCGCCGAGCCAGGGCGTCGTGCACTCCGTCGTTGTGCAGGTCGATGGACGGAGGGAGAGGCCCGGGATGCCAACCGAGAGGATTGGATTATCGAGCGGATTAGTAATTTTTGGCGTAGAATCACCGAGATCGGGCTGGGCAATGCAAGCCGTCGGCGGTGTTTCCTTGTTGGGGACATACGCCGGATAGAATTTTATCTTGACTGTTTTTTCGCATTCAGTATCCGTCATCGTCTCGAAGGCGTTGGTGGTGGCGTTTGGGTCGAGGCGATATTCACAGCAGCCATTAACTACTGCCTGAGCCGGCGTCGGGACGAACCAGAACGTGCCAACAACGCTAAGGAGCGCGATGGTAGAAAGACCTAACTGTAAGCGCAGCTTAATCATTCTTTTGCAGGGCAAGAATCAATACGGTAATTATAGCAAAAAAGCCGACGACAGAGCCAATGATGAGAAGCTTTGGACTGGAAGAAGTTTGCGTGACTACTGTTGGACAGCAGCAGACCGTATCGTCAATTGTTTTTCCATCGGAGGTACAGCTGGCATTGCTCGACCAGGCTTGCGCTGGGGTGCTGAAGCGGCGGTCGCAGGCGGAGGTATCGCCGGCTTCGGCGGCGATCCAGCGGCATTGCAGCCGATCACTTTGAGCCGAGGCGGGATAGCTGGCAAAAATCCAGAGCAGTCCTACGAGGATGCCGAATGTCCTAACGAAGCGTTGGGCGTTTTTTGACATATAGTATTACGGTTAGTATGGCTAGGGCGGCCAATAGTCCGCCGCCTATAAGTGGCCAGAGCCAGGTTGCAGTCGGCGTGCCGCGTTCCTCAAGCAGAATGGCACCAGTTGAGTCTTTGTAGACGCCTTGGCGTTCAGCCAGGAAAGCGCGCGTGGCGGCGCTGAAGCGCGGCGTGGCGACGCCGCAGTCCGGCAGGCAGCTTATTTCCGTCTCGCCTTTTTCGTATTCACAGACGTTGTTAGGGAAGCAGGTTGCCAGGTTTTTCAGGTCAAGGGTGTCGACCGGTGAGGCGTCGGCGACGGCGCTCACGCTTAGTTGTTTAACTGTGCTGTAGTAGGGGACCTGTAGGGTAAAAGCGGCACCGGTTGGTTCAAAACGGTAATTCACTAGTTCTTTGTCGTACATGTCGGAGATGTAGAGACGGAAGCGGCCTTGGCTGACGGTACTGGCAGCATCGAATTCATCACTTGAAAGGTAGGCTTGGGTATCAACTGTGGGCTGGCCGGCACGTAAGCGACCGTCTTCGTAGGTAAACGGAAGATTAAGAACGCTGGCGGCCTGAGCGGCTAGGGGCAGAACGAATAAGACGAGTAGTAGTAGATATTTTTTCATAGTGATGTTTGGCAGCAAAATGTTAGAAGCATTTTTCTTTCAAATAGCGCTCAACGCGTCCGCAGTAATCTCTAGTTGTTTTCGTGCAATCTAAGTCTCCGCTGTTATACATAGCGGCTGTTTTACGGATATCGGAGAAGTTTCCGGCGCGGGGGGATTGCTCCAGCATGACTAAGGCGACGCACTTAATATCAAGGGCGGGGTTTTTCTTGAACTCGACGCAGTCTTGATTTGTGCCGCTCATTTTACAGGTCTTGCGGCGGTTGTCGGCCGTTACCTGACCAAAGCCACAGCTGCCGGTTCCGTCTTCGGGGTCCTTTTGATCGCATAATTCGCCGCCGGTAACTATCGCCTTAACGAAATCTTTAGGGACCGGCAGGGTCAGCGCGGCAATGCCTTCGTCGGCAACAGTACAATCACCGTTGACGCATTCTCTCGTCTTGAGAAGAAAAGTATCAACCTGCTGAATCTGCAATGACTTAAGACGGACGAGATTGGGATTTATGATATAGAGAACAAGGTAGGAGGAGAAAGCCAGGATAAGTCCGCTGATACTGCCGATAATCAGTTTCTTAGCTTTGCCGACTGTCTCGTCATTGCCGGCTGATGTTATCCAGAGCAGACCGCCGGACATCAGCACAATGGCGGCTATCAGGCTGATGGCACCGATGCCGTAACGCAGCAGAGCTGAGATGTAGCGGCCAATCCAGGGAATAGAGCAGGGGCCATTTAGCGGGCAAGTGACTTTTTCCAAAGGCTCCATGCCCGGCAGGTAGACGCTGATATCGGGCGGATTAAAGATTGAAGGCTCTTTTTTTTCGACCGGTTTGCCTTTGGGTACGCAGCCGGTCGGCGGATCGCCGATCGTCTCATAGCCAACGGTGAATTTTATTTTGACTGTTTTTTCGCAGGCCGTATCAGTCATGTTGCTGAAAACCGGCGGTTCGTTTGGGTTTAAGCGAAACTCGCAGCAGCCATCAGCAACGGCTTGCGCCGCGGTCGGCCTGAAAAAAAACAATGAACACGCCAAAAGCGGAAGCAACAGAGAGAGGAGGAGATATCGACGAGGGGATGATTGGCACACCGCCGCCGCAATGTATGATTTCGGTATCATAAGCAGACGTGAACATGGTCGCCACTGCGCTTGGCAGTTTTTTTTGCGCCGAGGCAGCCGATATATTCGTTGAGATAGCGAACGCCTAAGCCTTTAATGGCAGTTATAAATGGATCGACAAATGTACATTTTTTTTCCCCTGTCGGCTTCGGACGCAGAGCAATATCGACGCAGTGCCCATTGTAGTGCCCGGTATCGTCATGTGCTTGAGAGGGAGGGTATGCTTCACTGATAACGAAATTGAAACGGGTTTTTAACTCGACGAGCTTGGCGTTGAGATCGCGGTTGAGGCTCTTAGCGTTCGTTGTCGGGATGGTGGTGACGACGCAATTATCGCAACCGGCGGCATCAGATGGCTTACCGTTTTTCGGGTTATATTTCTTGACGTTCGGATATTTTTGCGAGCTGACGTTGGTGAAGGCTTCGTCAACAACCAAGTCGATACTCTCCAGGTCCTCCTGCTCGATGTATTTGAGGCCCAAAGAAGGATAGAGCGTTAGCTTCGGGTTGACGATGTAAAGGACGAGATACGAACAAAAAGCCAGTGTCAGTCCGATGATGCTGCCTCTAATGTAGGCATTGGCTTGGCTGACCATTTCCCGGCCGCCGGCTGAGGCGACGCGCATGATGCCGCCGATCATCAGCATGATGACGGACAATAGGCCGATAGCGATAAGCCCGTAATTATAGAGGGCGAGGATGTATTCGGAAATCCAGGGGATCTTACAGTCGTCCTCTTTCTGACAGTTAACTTCGCTGAATTTTGTGAAGCCCGGAATAGTGACGCCGAGTATGGGTGGTGTTATGGTGCTGGGGGTAAGGTTGGGTTCAACTTCGAGCGGCGGAGCTGACTGCTGGTCAGGCGTAACGCATTTTGAACGATTAGGGGAGGGGACGAGTCCGGGTTTGAATTCCCATTTATCAGGACGGTTGATATTGAGGGCTTTGCAGGCTTCACAGTTGTCCGTTCGATCGAAATGGACATGATAGTTCTGCTCTTCCAGGACGAGACAGCAGCCGCTTTTATCGCGGAGGGCCGGATCGACGTCATCACAAGGGTTAGCAGCCTGAACTGGGTAGGCGGCTAACAAGAAGGGAATGATGAGAAAAAGAAGACGTTTCATGGTTTTACTTCGGTTTGTGGTTTCGGCTCGAGTTTCATGTAACACTCAGCGGCCGTTTTGCAAATTGGTCCTTTTTTGCATTCAGGTAAGGCCGAGCATTTTGAACCGAGGTGGGGATGTCCGGTAATGTCGTGCTGATAGACGAGTGAAATTCTTGTCGGATCAAGGAAAAGTTTCATAACGCTCCAGAGGCCGCTCGACGATTCGGTTTCACAGGTGTAGGTATTGAGGTTTTCGACGCACATCGTATCGCCGCCAAAAGGCCATTTTACGAAGCCGAGCGATTTTGGTCCCATGGTTATTTCGCAGCAGCCGCGGTTTTGGACACAGGTGCCGTTCGGTCCGGCGCTCCAGAAGTCTTCGGCCGTATTCGTGCAGTCGACTGCCGTATATTTTGTGCCGATTTCTTTAACATATTCAGCACATATCTGTTTAGGTATATCAGACGAAGAAACAAAGCCGTTCATATCGGTTTTGATGGCGCACACAAGATCGAGGGTGGCGACTGCCACCGGAGCGATGTCGCGCGTTTTGAAGGCGACTAAATTAGTGTTGACCATGGAAAGAATCAGGAAAGAGAGGAGGCTGAGGGCCATACCGCCGATTGCGCCGGCAATATAGGTTTTAGCTTTGCCGATGGTTTCCTGACTGCCGGCCGATCCTATCCACATAATTCCGCCCACCATCACCATGATAACGGCCAGGATGCCAATGGCGCCGGTGGAATATTTAATAATGGCGATGACATATTTGGCGAAGGCCTCAGTGCCGTTTTCTACTTTTACGTTCTGGCCCGAGACATAACCGGATCCGGGGATAGTGACGCCCGGCTTGAACATGATCGGGTTATCGTCTTTTTTTGGAGCGGTTGGATTGGTCTTGGTAGTGCTGGGCGGCGAACCATTGAAGGGCTGGCAGACGCAGAATAATCCTCTTGTCTCGTCGCCGGCGAAGCAGAGATTTTCCGGACCCGATCCCTTTGGCTTAGTGCCGTCCGGGTTCGGATCGCGCCAGCAACATTCTTTGAAGGGTTTTTCGGGTGCGGGTGGAAAGGGACGACAGCCGGGTGGCAGGGCCTTGGCGGGGCGGGCGGCAGCTAGAAAGCCAGCCGCAATTAGTATAATGAGACAGCCGGCGAGGCGGAGGTTTAGACGGCAAG
>CAYVHQ010000024.1:11787-14240 GCA_964451345.1 uncultured Gammaproteobacteria bacterium
CTGAACGGTCAGCTGCCCGGCGATTTTGTTGCCGTTAAAAAACCAAGTTGGCGTGCCCTTTACGCCCAGGCTATCGGCGTCCTGAAAATTTTGTTTGATGAGAGGCAGGTATTTTTGGCTATCAAAGCAGGCCTGAAAACGCTCGTTGTAGATATCGAGCTGCTGGGCGATGGAGGCGAGGTCGTTTTTCTGTGCTCCAAAACTGTCCGCCTGGTGCTGGAAGAGCTTGTCGTGCATTTCCCAGAACTTGCCTTGTTCGTCGGCGCAGTGCGCTCCCAGGGCAAGGTTGAGCGAGTTCTCATGACCGGGCCAGTCGCGGAAGATAACTTTAACCGTATCGGCGTGCTTGATGCTTATTTCGCGCAAAGCGGGAAAGGAGGCGAGGCAAAATGGGCATTGAAAATCCGAAAACTGAACAATAGTTACTTTGGGATTAATCGCTCCGAAGGAAGGATTGCCAGTTCCTTCAATAAGAGCCTTTCGGCTGCCGCTGTAGCTGTCGTCAACCGGCGAGGTGGCGACAGAAGAGCTGGTAACATCAGGCGAGTAGTCGCCCTGGCTGATTCGATCGCTGCGTTCAAAAATATTCAAGACGAAACCGGCGGCCAGAAGCGCGAGAAAAAGGCTGAGCGGGACGACGGCGCAGCTGATGAGAATATTGCGCAGACGATGGTGGCGGCGAATCGATGATTCCGGCATATTGCGGGTATATGAGGACTACCTTATACTATAGACAGTATATCACTAAAATACTGAAACCTAAAGATATAAAATGCCTATGAAGCTCATTTCCTGGAATGTCAACGGCATCCGCGCCTGCCTGCGTAATGGCTTTGCAGATTTTCTCGAAAAAGAAAAGCCGGACTTGCTTGGCTTGCAAGAAATTAAGATTGATCATGCTCGCCGCGCTAAGGAAGAATTTGATTTTGGCGCGTACGAAGAAAATTGGAATCCAGCCAAACGGCCGGGCTATAGCGGAACGGCGATATTTTCCAAAACCAAGCCATTGTCTATTACCGAAGGCATCGGGCAAAGCCAGTTTGACGACGAAGGACGGATTCAGGTATGCGAAATGGAGGCGTTCTATTTTGTTAATGTCTATTTTCCAAATTCTCAGCCCGGCTTGGCGCGCATCGATTATAAGGTTGGCTTCAACGAAGCGCTTCTTAAGCACGTCAAGAAATTAGAGAAAAAGAAACCAGTAGTTATCTGTGGAGATTTTAATGTTGCCCGGGAGGAGATTGATTTGGCCCGACCCAAAGAAAACGAGGGTGAGCCGGGTTTTAGTGAACCGGAACGGCTTTGGGCTCAGAAATTCATTGACGCGGGACTGGTTGATACCTTCCGTGCCCTGCATCCGAAAAAGGTACAGTACTCCTGGTGGTCATATCGGATGGGCGCCCGCGCCCGAAACGTCGGCTGGCGCATTGACTATTTCTTCGTATCGGCTAAGATAAGCGGACGCGTCAAAAAAGCCTTTATTCTTGATAAGACGACCGGTTCTGATCATTGCCCAGTGGGCATCGAACTCGATATCTGATATGCCCTACGACCATAAGACAATTGAAGCGAAATGGCAGGAGCAGTGGCAGGCTTCCGGCTTGTATCGTACCCGGGAAAACGCTGATGCGGAAAAGTTTTATATACTTGATATGTTTCCCTATCCTTCAGGCGAAGGACTGCATGTCGGCCATCCCAAGGGATATATCGCCACCGATATCATTGCCCGCAAGAAAATGATGGAGGGACTCAATGTTCTCCATCCGATGGGCTGGGACGCCTTCGGTCTGCCGGCGGAGAATCATGCGCTGAAAAACAAGGTTCACCCTTCGGTGGCGGTTAAGGAAAACATTGTGCGGTTTAAAAAGCAGCTCGAACTGATCGGCTGTACCTATGACTGGTCCCGCGAGATTAACACGACAGATCCGGAATATTACCGTTGGACCCAATGGGCCTTTCTGAAGATGTTTGAAAAGGGGCTCGCCTTCGAATCATTCGAGCCAATTAACTGGTGTCCGTCTTGTAAGACTGGTCTGGCTAACGAAGACCTGGAGGATGGCCGCTGCGAGCGTTGCGGGTCAGTGGTTGAGAAAAAGCCGCTCCGCCAGTGGGTTATCCGCATTACCGACTATGCCGACCGCTTATTAGCTGACCTCGATGCCTTAGACTGGCCGGAAGCGATTAAGGAATCGCAGCGCCATTGGATTGGCAAGAGTGAAGGCGCCGAACTTGATTTTTCACTGGCGGGATTGTCTGAAAAAATTACTGTCTTTACGACCCGGCCCGATACATTGTATGGCGTCACCTATTTGGTAATTGCCCCGGAGCATCCGCTCGTCACCGCGTTGCAGAAAAATATTTCTAACTACGAAGCAGTGGAGCGCTATGCTGAGTCGGTTAAGAACAAGCCGGAGATGGAGCGCACGGCCGAAGGCAAAGAAAAAACCGGCGTC
>CAYVHQ010000025.1:0-7452 GCA_964451345.1 uncultured Gammaproteobacteria bacterium
GTTGAAACGCTCTTCGGCCGCAAGCGCTATCTGCCGGAAATAAACGCCAGCAATGCTATGATTCGCAAAGCGGCCGAACGCATGGCGATTAACACGCCGATCCAGGGCACGGGCGCTGATATGATCAAAGCGGCCATGATCAAGGTGCATGAGATGCTCGCCGCCGAATACGCCGGCCGTGTTTCACTGCTGCTGCAGGTGCATGACGAATTGCTGCTCGAAGCCGAACCGACGGTCATCGCCGAGGTGGCGCCAAAGATTCAAAGTATAATGGAAAACGTCATTAAGCTGTCCGTGCCGGTCGTCGCCGATGCTAAACGCGGACTCGATTGGGAAACAATGAAACCGGTATGAAGGCCTTAATTAAACAATTAGAAAAAGAAAAAATTGCTCTCATGGGACTAGGTTCGGAGAATTACTCTCTGCTCGTTTTTCTCCGCCGCCTCGGCTGCAAGCCGAACATAACTATTCATGACGCCCGCAGCGCCGCTACCATCGGCGATCGTTACGAAAAACTGAAAAAAAATAAAAATATTGAATGGCGGCTCGGCGATATGTCCGGCAACGACCTGAAAGATTTTAGCCTCATCCTCCGCTCCCCGGGGGCATTCTTCTCTCCCGTCTTGCGCCGCAGTCTAGCCAAAGCCGGCACTCGCGTCCTATCTCCCATGCAGCTTTTCCTTGATTTCTGCCCAAGCAAAAACATTATCGGCGTAACCGGCACAAAAGGCAAAGGCACAACCGCCAGTCTCATTGCCGCAATTCTCAAAGCCGGCGGAAAAAAGACCTGGCTCGGCGGCAATATCGGCATCGCTCCCTTCGATTTTATGTCCAAGATCCAAAAGAAGGATTGGGTAGTCCTCGAATTATCCAGTTTCCAGCTCGAAGACATGAGTTCCAGTCCGCGTATCGCCGTTTTTACAAATTTTTCTCCGGAACACCTTGTTTCCGCCGACGCCCAGAACCCCAACCACCACGTCACTCTTACAGCTTATTGGAACGCCAAACTTAACATTGCCCGCTTCCAGGACAAGTCCGGGAAATTAATTGCCAACCGCTCCCTCGCCACGCGTCTCAGCCGGGAAAAGCTCAGCGGAAAAAAAATCTATTTCGACCGCGCAGCGTTGCCTAGCCGCCTGCCCGGCGAACACAATAAAGAAAACATCGCCGCCGCCCAAATCGCCGCCCAAATCGCTGGGATTTCAGCTGCTACAACCGCTCGCGCTGTCGCCTCTTTCAAAGGCCTTCACTATCGTTTGGAAAAAGTCGGGTTGGATAACGGAATCACCTATTACAATGACAGCTTTGCGACGACGCCTGCTTCGACCATTACCGCCCTGGCTTCTTTTCCGGAACCAGTTATCCTGATTGCCGGCGGCGCCGACAAAGGCTCGGATTTCGGCGCCCTCGCTCAGCACATCAAGCGCCGGACGGCCGCCGTTATTCTTTTTAAGGGCAAGGGTTCAGACAAGATCCGCCGCGGGCTCCGTCGTCTCAGCTATCCAAGCGAGCTTCTCCGCGAAGCCGGCAGCATGGCCGAAGCGGTCGAGCTGGCCCGTCTCTTCGCTGTCCCGGGCGATATCATTCTCATGTCCCCTGCCTGCGCCAGTTTCGGACTTTTTAAGAACTACAAGGATCGGGGCGAACAATTCAACCGCTTTGCCGGAAAAAAATAAACTACGACGCTCAGCGAACCGTCGTCAAAGCAAAACAAAAGAAGCGGCCGAGCCGCTTCTTTTGCATATAAGCTGTGAATTATCCTTCCGCGATTATTTCTTGATGCAACGGATTTGCATGGCCGTAATGCCCACATCGCCAACCAGTGGTTCGCCGACAAAAATCTTTTCCCTGATAATGCCCGGGGAGAATTTCGAGACTTGGCGATAGATGCCGAATTCGAAATTACCATGACGCCAGCCGCACCAGTTGAAAAATAAATCACGCGACCAGAGATAGCCGTCCCGGCCGCTGCCCTGGAAGGAAACCGTGTTACTGGCTTCATCAAAGAGGCGAACTCCACTCAACTGCCAGTCAAATCCGGTCGAACCGCCGATCTTAAGAGCGGCACCGCTTCCGCGGCAATCATCAAGAGGAAGGATGGCGCGGCAGCCGGTAGCTGTTGCTCCCTCACGGGAATTGCGGTCGGGATTACAGCTGCGCGTCGGTGACTGGGACTGCTCCAAGAGGGCAAAGTCAGAGTCCTGCGGCGTACGCCAGCCCCTCGGACAGATATCTTGCGTCAAGTCGTTATCAAAATATATACCAGCCAAGGTATAGAGAGCGCCGTATTTCTGACAGTCTGCTTCCGTACCGCGCGTGTTACTTGAGCTGATACAATCGCGTTCCGAAGTGTCATTGCCAGTCGTCAAAGGAACGCCGTCCGGACGAGTCTTGGTCTTAAGATTCTCCGCCATCCAGCACTGTGTTCCGACTTGCACTGTTTTATAGGTAAAACCGTCGCGGTCCGTCAGAGTCGCGCCGCAGGGAAAATTAAACATATCAGATACTGGCGTCTTATAGGGATTAGCCAGAGAAAGCACCGAGTAAGCCGACACGTTTGCCTTTGCTGGAAGAGGAGCAGCGTGTACAGCACCTGTTCCAAAACAGGCAATAATACAAAAAAATGCTATTTTCCAAAATGAGTTCATACGGATAATACCAATAGTACCTTTAAATAGGTAATATTGAATAATAGCACATTATACAAAAAAAGTCAATAACACCAATAGTTCCCTGAATTCTCCTCTCTCGACGCTTTGCACCGCCTCATCAATCAAGAATACAGCGCACAGAAGCCGAGTACGTCTTAAGGTTAGCGATACGCCAGACTTTGTCATAATTCAAACGGATATTTCGGAAATAGGCCAAAGCCGGATCGGAATACGTAGTCGACGACCATATAATCGTCGCTTGATCAATACCCGTGAAGCTCGAACCGTCATCTCCACGATCGCCGGCCAGAGGAATTTCCATGCCTGATCCACCACCTACTTTCATAGTGGCCCCAGCTGTTGCGCACCTTCCCTGGATCGTTGATCCGCCGAAGCGAGCCGGGTTGCAATCACCGCCCTCAATCGTCAAGGTCTCATCAAGCGTCTGCTGCTCCGCGTCGCTCGGCACGTGCCAACCTGCCGGGCACAGGCCGCGGGCTTTTTCCATTTCAGATCCGTCCATGGCCGCCGCCCAGGTGTAGAGAGCGCCATGCGTCGAACAATTAGCTTCATCGTTGTCATAGCACGAGCGTCCGAGACCGTTATCAGACGGCGAGGCATCAGCGCAAGGCGGTCGGCCGCCGCCGTTAATACAGGTACCGTCCGGCTTGACCTTGGAACGCAGGTTCGCATCCAACCAGATTTGTTCGCCAACCTGCACGGCACCATACACATTACCCTCCTCGTCATGTGCCCGATAATCAGCTAGTGGCTGACATTGGCCATTTGTACAGATGTTAACGCCTTTCTTAAGCGAGCCCGTATCTTCCGCCAAGCACATAGTAATCATATACCCGTCATTTGTCGCAGCGTAATGAAAATCACGGTCAGCACAACCGCCGTCGGTACGCGGCTGCGGATTACTCGGCGTTGTTCCCAGATATGTTATCTGTCCGGAACGCAAGGGCTGTCCAGCCACGACCGCTGTCGGGTATGATTTGGTGTCATATTTATAGAGCTGTAAGGCGGTCATCAGCTGATTAATACTTGAAACACGGGCCGCATCACGCGACTTAATACGAACGTTCGAATAGGAAATAAGGGCCAGCGTCGTAATGAGCGAAATAATCGCTACGGTTACGATGATTTCAATAAACGTAAATCCGACACGTTGTCCTTTGGACATATTGGTATATATAAGTTATTCGCACTTTTAGTATAGCACTCTGCCGAGCATTTTGGCAGATATATTGACAAATCAATGATTATATGATATAAATAAAGCAATTAAAATCCTTTAAAAAATGAAAAAAATATTAAAAAAAACCCTTCTTGTTGCCCTTGTGGCAATCAGCATATTAGGGGCAGGCGCAAACGCCCAGTCCCAAACTTTTCCCGTTGATTTCCAAACATTACCAGTATACTGGTACGCCCAGGTTGGGCATTTCTTTACGCCAACCAGCGGCCTTCTTGGCTGTCAGGGCGGCATTGTAAGAACGATGGACGGAAATACCTGGGACACGGTGTATGCTGCAGAATATGGAGTAGTTTCCATGACCTTCGCCGAAAATGGCGAGCTGGGCTATGCTATATACACAAACGCCTGGGGGCAAATGCCTTCTATCCTAAAAACGACTGATCGGGGAACATCTTGGCAAAGCTTGCCCTCACCCCACGATTTCTCTAAATTACTCGTGCGTGGTAATGAGCTCTTCGGCCTGGCTAACGGAACGTATTTATACCGCAGCCTCGACAATGCCGCCACCTGGCAATGGGTTAAAACCTTTCCCTGGTATGGTCCGCCGATGCCGATGCTCAGCACAAGCAGAAACATACTATACTATGCGTGCGGGTCGCGTATCTGGCAATCATCTAATCTAACTGATTGGACGCAAATGACCACGCCGCTCGGCTCGAATACATTTCATTCAGCTGATAATGATATGAGCTTGGTCAGCGGACAGGATTTCATCAATTCAGATGGCTATCCCGGGGTTGCCTTCACTAAAGATAATGGAACTACCTGGGAGCATTACAGGAACGAAGATTTGATTGGCGATGCCTCTCATGCCCTCTATACGCCAAAAGGGATATTCGTCACGGTAACAGATAATTACTTTACGTATCAGCGCGGACAACTCTTCGTTGTGCAGAACGACGTCTGGACTAAGTTGATCGATACCGGCGCAGTGTTTACCGGACTCGAGTACAAGGATGGGAAAGTTCTGTGCTATGGCTTTCTTTCCGAAGAAATCACCTGCAGTGTCTTATTGACAATTGATCTGACGGTTACTAATATTTCAGGAAACATTTCCATTCCCACCGGATTTGAATTAAAGCAAAATTCCCCAAATCCGTTCAACCCCGTCACAAAAATAAACTTCACCCTTCCTAAGGCCGCCTTTGTCAGCCTAAGAGTATATGACATAACCGGCAAAATAGTCAGGAACTTGCTCGAGGAAAGGAAAGTCGCCGGCACATACTCCGTTGATTTCAATGGAGCGATGCTTTCCAGCGGAACATATTTCTATACACTGCAAGCCGATGGTTATGCAGTAACAAAAAAAATGATCTTAACAAAATAGTTAGTAATTCTACTTCCTCTCGGTCCCTGGCCGAGAGTTTTTTTATTATCAAAAACAGCCCCAGAAAGGGCTGTTTACGCAGCGAACGGAAAATAGATAATTAGTAATTCTTAATACAGCGCAGCGAATAGGCAAAATCTTTGTCGCTCTCTATCCGGTACGCGTCTTCGTTGTCAACCGTCGTGCTGCCGGCCCAGGTATGCTCCCAGGCACTGCCGCCGGAGGAAGTTGAAGACCAGTAGTGTGCCGCGCCCCCTCCCATGTCGAAGGGCTCTTCCTGCACGACATGGAAGCCGTCAAACGAACTGCCGTCCGTATCGCGGTATCCGGACCAGACCGAATTGAAACCCGAACTCTGACCGAGGCGCAAACGCAAACCGGCCGGCGGGCAGCCGTTACCATAAGCAGGCGTATCGTCGCAATTAGCGTTCGAGGGATCGTTCAAAAACTTATCAAGGCGGTTATGTTCGGCCGTCGTAGGAACATGCCAACCAGCCGGACAGATCCCCTGGGCGCCTTCTGTCGTCGAACCGTCCATCGCCGCATCCCAGGTATAGAGCGCTCCATACGCCGTACAGTTGGCTTCGTTATTATCCATACAAGACCGTCCCAGACCATTGTCAGCCGCCGAGGCATCTGGGCAGGGCGGCTGTCCCCCGCCATTAATACAGGTACCATCCGGCTTTATTTTCGTGCGATAATTTTCTGCCATCCACAACTGCTTGCCAATAACAACCGTATCGTATTCGTTGCCCTCAGTGTCCGCGAGCTTAAGATTACCGCCGGCCTGACACTGACCGTTCTCACAAACCGTAATCCCCTTGTTGAATGATCCCGTGTCCTTGCCCAAGCAAAATGTAATCTGATAACCCTTGGCTGTTTTCTCGTAGCGATAATCCTTATCTTCGCAGTCGCCGTCCGCCCGGGGCGTCGGGCTACTTGGGATACTGCCCATATAAGTAACGGAATTAGCCGTCAGTGGCTGTCCAGGAATAAGAGCTTCGGGATATGACTTATTGTCATTACGATACAATTGCAAGGCCGTCATTATCTGATTGACGCTGGAAACGCGTGCCGAATCGCGCGCCGTCGCCCGAACTTTCGAATATGACACCAGCGCAATGGTCGAAACCAAGGCGATGATAGCAACAGTAATGATTACTTCTGCAAGAGTAAAACCACGTTGGCGATGTATTGTCATACGGGTATGTCTAATAATATATGATTATTCTAGCATATATTAATCGAATCTACCCTTCTTCCGTCACCGGCACCGCTGATGTATACTATATACTATATAACTATTAACAACATATGCGTACCAAACAGCCCGGTTTCACTCTTGTCGAAATCATAGTTACTATCGGCATTGTCGCCGCTCTCAGCACGCTCGCGATCATCTCCTTTCGGGGAACACGCGTAGCCGCTCGTGACACGAAACGGTTGTCCGACTTCAATACCCTAGCGACGGCCCTACAGACCTATTACCAGCAGAATGGCAGCTATCCGTCGACGCTGGTCGCCGGCGCGGCGCTCCAGTCCCCGGACGGCCAAACAACCTATCTAAAAACCATCCCGGCCAATCCCCGGCCACGCTCCGATAACGGTTGTCCAGACCAAAACTATACATATAGCGTCACGGTCAGCAACCGCTGGTTCATAGTCTCGAGTTGCCTCGGCCAAGGCGAAAGCGGATCAGATATTCTCACCCTAACTCCCGACGGTCTTTCCAAAACACCTAATGCCCAGTTTTCCTGGTGGGCCTTCGACGAAGGCGATGGCACAACCATTTCGGATGGGGGTAATCTAGACGCGATTCTGTCGCTCAGCGGCGGAACCAGCTGGGAACCAACCGAGAACTGTAAAAAGGGCACCTGCCTGACGCTAGACGGTGACAGCGGCTACGGCAGCTTCCCTATTCCAACCCTTCCCCGCTACACAGTCATGACCTGGGTCAAGCGCCTCTCCGACCAGGCGACCGACCCGGAAAAGTTCGAAGAATTCCAGATCTTCGCCACGCCAGACGACAAAGTCGGTCTGACCGTTAAATACTATTCCCCGAGCAACACGACCGACACGCACTTCGTCTTCTGGGATGGGACAATCACCTCCAGCACGACACAGGCCGATCTAGATACCTTCTACCATGTCGCCATTACCTCGGACGGCACGACGAAAAAACTATATATCAACGGCGTGGTTGAGGCTTCTGGTCC
>CAYVHQ010000025.1:7462-13880 GCA_964451345.1 uncultured Gammaproteobacteria bacterium
CTCACGAAATCACAAATATCTACAACGCCAGTCACTAAACACAACAACAGCAAAAAGAGCCGAATATCCATTCGGCTCTTTTATATTAGCTTTCTTCTGTTATCACCGTTAAAAGCCGGCCGCTGTGCCCAGGCCTAAGCGTTCAAAAAAGGGACGGGCGCCAGGTTGCGGACTCATCAGCAAAGGATCCGAGAAAAGCGCGTCCGGCTCGCTTTCCCGAGACGCTGGTTCAGCTAAAGCTGGCGGATTCTCCAACGAGAACGGGGAAATATCCCGGCTGCGCAGAAGCATGTCGCTCTTTGTATCAAGTAATAAGAGATTATTATCCTGGAAATTAGAAATATAGAGAGTACTACCGATAGCCGTAATTCCAGAGGGCGAATGACCGACCTGAACGGTTTTTAGTACCTGGTTCGTTGTCATGTTAATTACCGAAACCGTTCCTTCGTCAAAGTTCTCGACATACAGCTTCGACCCCGCTACGGCCATGCCGCGCGGACCGGCGCCGACCGGAATCGTCGCTATCACTTCCTTGGTCGAAGCATCAATCACCGAAACATTAGCGCTCAGGTAGTTTGCAACATACACCCGGTTGCCGGCCACGGCCACGCCGCGCGGTCCCCGACTGCCGGCCGGTAAAACAATCGTGTTGGTCAGCTGAAGCGTAAAGCCATTCAGCACCGAAATCGTATTGCCGCCGCTGTAATAGTAAGGGTCGCCATAATTTGCCACGTACACCTCATTAGCCAGAACCTTAATGCCCCGAGGATAGGCGCCAACCGGCACAGTAGCTTCGACAGAATGCGTTGCCGCATTGATAACCGAAACGGTATTAGACTGTCCGTTCGTGACAAATATTCTCGTATTAAGAGCGGCCGCATAGTACGGCTTTAGGCCGGCCTGGATCGTACCAATAACCCTGCCTAGGACGCTATCCACCACGGAGACTGAATGGCTATTGGTATTAGCCACAAAGAAACGGGCCGTTCCCGAAATACTGGCCGTAGCAAAACCGTACGGCTCGGAACCGACGCGAACGGTATCGATTTCTTTGCGCGCCGCAATATCGACGACGGACAATGATTCAGCTCCCTGATTGGCGACATAGACATACTGCCGGCCGTTGAGCGTAAAAGGAGAAGAAATCTGATAGGGGTTAGCGCCGACATCGATGTGTACGAACTTGCCGAGAGAAATGTTATGAGCATCGCCCAAATTACGGGCAATAAGCGAATTCTCGCCAATGAAGTTTCCCCCTGAGTAGGGAATGGCGTAGTGATAGCGTGTATGGCCATCAAAATCACTCACGGAGGCGCTCTGAATGTCGGCTACGGCCAAGTCGGGAACGACGTCAACAGACCGAACGCGGTAGGTGCCGCTCAGTAACTGACCGTTAATCTGATTGAGCGTTAACTTGTCGCCGGTGTTAAGATCGACGGTCATGGTTGAGCCAATGGAAAGATGGCGGTTAAAGCGGGCCGAAATAACGATTTCCTTCCCGGCAGGATAATAACCGTCCGGACTGTTTGTTTCAAAAGAAAGCAATTCCGGAACCTCGATTTGATTAATGTCGATAATGGAAAAAAAGCCGGCCGACGCATTGGGGACATAAATCTTATCGTTCGAAGCCGCCAGATAAAAGGGACGAGTACCCACCGTCAATGTGGCGGTAACGGTATCGCTGTCCGAATCAATGACCGACACCGTGTCCGCGCCATGATTACCGACAAAGATTTTCTTGCCCGAAGCGACCAGATAATATGGGCCGGAACCGACCGGAATTTCGCTCGTAACCGTATCGCTAATCGGATCAATCACCATGACCGAGTCGCTGCTGCGATTAACGACATACAGCTTTTCACCAAGGGGCAAGAGCATTTCCGGATCAATACCGACCGGAATGGTCGCGCTTACTTCATTGGAAACCGTGTCAATGACAGAAACTGTTCCACTCAGCTTATTGCTGACATATAGTTTATTACCGACAAAGGCTTCCAAGACCGGCTCCATTCCCAATGGGATAGTAGCTATGACGGTATCGCTAGTAGTATCAATAACAGAAACCGAACCGGCTTCCTTACTATTATTGCTGATATAAATCTTCGTACCGAGAACTGAGCCGTAAAACGGTTGATCACCAACCGGTATAACGGAAGTGACAGTATCAGTTATTGTATTGATAACGGCGACAGCATCACTCGTCCGGCAGGTGAGATATAATTTAACGCCGCTTGGAGTCATGGTCGTCGCGCCGGCCGGCACGCTGATTGTTTTAATAACCGTATTTGTCTTGGTATCAATCACCCGCACGGACGAGTCATAGGGAACATATACCTTGTCACCTAATACGCCAAGATAGAGACCCGTCGGCATGGCGATTTGCGCTATAATAGCGTTGCTGGAACGGTCAAGAACAACTACTTTCCCTTCTGCTGCTACATAGACCTGCTGTCCGACAATAACGGCCGAGGTTGTATTAGCCATATTCTCAAGGTTTGTAACCGCGCTAAAATCAGAGTGATCGAGCTGAGGCTCAATAAAGTCCTTTGGACCCGTAAGACCTTCTTGGGCTTCAGTTGTGGCACTAATATCATTCAATCCCAAAGCTGTCTGAGAAAAACCGGTTGTTTCGTCAATGCCTTTGTCATTACGGGCAAGGATAACGCTACCGGAATAAAAAAAGCCGACTGCCAAGCCGACGATAACTAGCAATGCCCGTTTCGTAGCGGCGGAACATCCCTGAGCAACGTGTACCATATGAGACAAATAATATATTAGTTACTAAAGTATAGCACATCTAAGCCAAAAAGTCAATATTTTGGCGGTTTTCATACGCTTATAACAAAAAAACAGCCTTTCAGCTGCTTTACAGAGTCTGCTCGTCATCAACTGTTTCCTCGGGTATGGGCGCCAAAGCAAGGGGCGTCACGGAAATGATTTCCGAGTCTTTGCCGCAGTTGGCACAGGTAAACATGTCATGTTCATAGGCCTCGTCATCAACGATGACGTCGCTATGGCAGAACGGGCACGGTGCTGTGGTCATAGGGAGCGCATGGTGATTTAAGTAAGTGAATCCATTATAGCATATCAGGGATAGGGGCAGAAGAAGCGCAGGCGGATATAAAAAAAGCCGCCTGTAGGACAGGCGGCGGGAAGTATGGTCACTCGGCCGAAGCGGATTCGAGCAGCGCCTCGAACTCCGGCGCATTACCGGGCAGCAGGGCGAGCTTTTTCGAATCGTCGACGATACCGGAAATGAACCGGGCGGTAGGGGCGATATCGGCGAATTCTTCTTCCTCCAAAATCGTCTTGGCAAAAGCCGTGAATTCCTTCACCTTTTCAGCGCGCAGGCGGTCTTCGGGCGATCGCTGCCATTCGGAAGAGACCAGGAAGATGAAACCGTCATCCGGGATGCGTCCGGCCTTCATGTTGCCCTGGATTATGCGTAAGGCAACCCGGATCTCCTGTCCCAGATCGACCATGTGCCAGGGGCCGATGATAATAGCCGTATTCGGCGCATGCAGCCAATCGAAACCGGTCCCGAAAGCGATGACCCATTCATTATGTTCGACCTCGATAATCTCGGTCGTAGCTTGCCGTTCCTTGATATGGGCGATGTTCCCCTCAATGAGCGGCATAAGGTCGAGCAGCATCTGCTGCGGCATGTCCGGGAAGAGCTGGCACAATTCCTCGAAGATTGCATCATCAGTCGCCGTCAGACGCTCGGACAGATCCAGTCTCTGGCCCGCTTCGCCATGAATGACAAGGGCGTCGCTATCGGTCTCAAGGCCAATCACGATCGGATAGACATTGTTGTTCACCGATGCGAAGACAGAGCGGATTTGGTCGCGGAACCACAGCTGATGATCGAGCGCAGCGGCGGTATCAAAGTTGAAACCGGCGCAGCCGCGCTTCGGATCCCCTTTCGAGAAGTGATAACTGACAATCACGAGACACGACTTTCCGAGGGCAAGCTGTTCTTGCACCCATTTAAGGAAGACATCGGAGAGGTGGGGCCAGCCGAGGTTAAATTTGCCGCCCAGTCTCCGGAACGGCTTGATGATGCCAATCAGGAAATTGGTGACGAGCGGAAAATGGACGCGGCCGTCCATGCATTTGAAGACAGCGATCATCGTCGGATGGAGCTGCAGGTATTTCTGGCGTTTCAGACTCTCCCGCTTGTACTGCTGGTAATAGCGAACATTGCGGCGGAACAGCTCTTTGATTCGCTCCATTATCGGAGCCTTGACGTTGATCTTTGAAAGCATATGTTAGATGATTATTTTTGTTTTAAAGAACTGTAAGAATTTACGCTCCGCGCAGGCGGCGCCAGCGCTTGAGACCGCGCTCACGGGCCAACTCCTTTTCAATCATGGCGCTCAAGCGCGCAAACTCGACATCGTCATGATGCCGGGCTTGGGCCTTGAGCTCCTCGGCCTTGGCCTTAGCGGCCAGAATGCGCTCTTCGTCAAGCTCGGCCGCCCGCTCAGCCGTGTCGGCCAGGATAACGACCTTGCCGACCATCACTTCAACGAGTCCGCCGGAAACAGACATGACCTCGCGGCTGCCATCAGCCAGCAGCGCCTCAACAACCCCTGGCTTCAGCGTAGCCACGAGCGGAATATGGTGCGACAAAACGGTAATCTCTCCTTCCGACGTCGGCACCGACACCTGAGTGACGGTAGCCTTAAGCACCACCCGTTCAGGGGAGGCGATTTCGAAGTGGAAGGTTGAGGCGGATGTGGCCATGGGGATGGTTGTGCGGAATAAAACTAGGCGGCCGCTTCAAGCGCGCCCTTCATATAGAAGTCGTTCTCGCTCTTGTCGTCATGCTTGCCGTCGAGGATTTCAGCGAAGCTGCGGATCGTCTCCTTGAGCGGGACATAGGCGCCGGGAGCGCCGGTGAAGACTTCGGCCACGAAGAACGGCTGGGACAGGAAGCGCTGCACTTTACGGGCGCGCATAACTGTCAACTTATCCTCAGCTGACAATTCTTCCATACCGAGAATGGCGATGATGTCCTGTAAGTCTTTGTAGCGCTGGAGAATCTTCTGCACGCCACGAGCGACACGGTAATGCTCTTCGCCGACGACGCTCGGATCGAGGATGGTCGAAGAAGAATCGAGCGGATCGACGGCTGGGTAGATACCAAGTTCGGTCAGGCCGCGAGACAGGGAAACGGTCGAGTCCAAGTGGGCGAAGGTGGTGGCTGGCGCCGGGTCGGTCAAGTCGTCAGCCGGAACATACACCGCCTGAATCGAAGTGATCGATCCGTTTTTAGTCGACGTAATGCGCTCCTGCAGCTGGCCCATTTCCGTAGCGAGCGTCGGCTGATAACCGACGGCCGATGGCAAACGTCCAAGCAGGGCGGACACTTCGGCACCGGCCTGCGTAAAGCGGAAAATGTTATCGACGAAGAAAAGCACGTCCTGGTTCTGCTCATCGCGGAAATATTCCGCCATCGACAGTCCGGTCAGGGCGACACGGGCGCGGGCTCCAGGTGGTTCATTCATCTGTCCGAAGACCATGGCTAGCTTATCCAAAACTTTCGCGTCCTTCATTTCATGATACAAGTCGTTTCCTTCGCGCGTACGCTCACCGACGCCAGCAAAGACCGAAACGCCGCCGTGGGCCTTGGCAATGTTGTTGATAAGCTCCTGGATGATAACCGTCTTACCGACGCCGGCGCCGCCGAAGAGGCCGACTTTTCCGCCCTTGAGAATTGGGCAGATCAGGTCGATAACCTTAATACCGGTTTCGAGAATTTCGACTGACGTCGACTGTTCTTCAAGCTTCGGGGCTGGACGATGGATGGAATAGGTCTTTTCGCTCTTCACCACTTCGCCACCGTCAACCGTTTCGCCGAGGACGTTAAAGATGCGACCAAGCGTGTCGCTGCCGACCGGCACGGAGATCGGTGCGCCAGTATCATGCACCGCTTCACCGCGCTTCAAACCGTCAGTTGATCCCATGGCGATGGCCCGAACGACATTACCGCCGAGGTGCTGTGCGACCTCGAGCGTCAGGACGCCCTCCCCTGCCTTGATGGTTAAAGCTGAATAGATATGCGGCACTTTTTCCTTGAACTCAACATCGACAACGACGCCGATAACCTGCTTGATAATACCCTGGTTTTTTTCAGTCATATAATTTGATTATTCAAAAGCCGCAACACCGGCGGTAATTTCGGCAATTTCAGCAGTGATGGCGGCTTGCCGGGCCTTATTATAGAAAAGCGTTAATTCGTCGACGAGGTCAGAAGCGGCCTTAGTCGCCTGATGCATCGCCGCCATACGCGCGCTGTGTTCCGACGCGGTCGATTCCAACAAAGCCTGGTACAGCTGTATGGAAATCAAGCGCGGCAGGACCTCGTCCAAGACGCTTTGCGGATTCGGTTCAAACAAATATTCGAGGGTCG
>CAYVHQ010000026.1:0-5195 GCA_964451345.1 uncultured Gammaproteobacteria bacterium
CTAGAGGATAAATGTAACCAATTGGTCGTCGGTTCGAATCCGACCCTGGGAGCAAGTTAAAAGAAACGTCGTCTTAACAGATGGCGTTTCTTTTTTAAGTTGAATATATTTTAGTGAATATTGACAAAATTATAAATTTATGTCAGTGTTGTGGTGTTCCATAGTTACAAAAATACATTAATAATTTCAAACCAGGAATAGATGGGATGTCTATTCCGTAAAAGCGGTGGGATGCCGCAGGAGAAAAACATGCCGTACATTGAAAGAGAACCCCTTTATAAGGTGATGTCAGTTCCACTCGGTCCAATGAGCACGGATATGCTCATTAAAATAAATGTCTTCTACAAAGAGTTCCCTTTTTTATTGAAATGCGATATTCCGCTCGGGCGTCTCGGGCGCGATCCCTGGGTCGAGCTGGTTGATCTTAGTTTTCTGGATACGCAATCATATTGGGAAAGAGTGGGGGGAAGATATTTTAATACGCTTCGCTTCGTACTGATTGATGATGAAGGGGAGATAGTCGCCCGGGTTGGCTGGCCAATGCCGCCAATTGAATTTGATATTTGGAAACCTTCCACCTGGTTTTCGCCTAAACCGGCCATCGGTAGAGCCAAACAAGCAAAGGATGGTCAGCTCCTAACGGGAGGAACAATCATGAATGCTCTTGATAAAATGGAAAACCCTGATCGCGTGGCTTTTATTGTTGAAATTGAAGACCGCTACGAATGGGGAGGGTATGATTCTGATCCAAGAACAGGCCTGGAGTTATGTGTTCATCGATTTCCGGCAAAAAAGCGCCTGTCTACCTTGCTGGTCGAGGCACAGGAAGATGCGAGAAAGCGCATAACAAAAGATAACGTATAAAATAATAGTTACTAAAGTAGTTTTAATGAGCGGCTTTTAATAAGCCGCTATTTTTTTGGCAATGTCATATAGCAATATGCTATTGACAGAATGCTTAAGAGCTGGTATTTTTTAACATTGTTCTTCAAAAAAATAAATTAATCTGAATCATGACAAATGAATCTGTTCAACAGGAAAATACCTTTAGCTATGGTTTTCTGGACAAATATTTCGCCGGCGTGGAAAAAGGAATCTGTCCGCTCTACTCTGTCGAAGAAATTGATGCCATTCTCGACGCGCGCTTCTTTTCGGGAGAGGCGATTATCGAATTAACAAAGAAAGAAAAGATGCTCCTGCGTCAAGGCATTATGGACGACTATGGTCAACTGTTTGGCAAGAACTATTCTTTCTTGAGACAGATTGCGCTGCGCCAAATGGTTCATCTGCGGGGCTCTGCCTCTCGCGCTTTTCATCAGGCACATAAAAACTACTGTTCCGACAAGTCTTTGCTGATTGACATAGCTTCGCGTCCAGACCTCATTGATTATTTTCATAAAGAAAATATTCAGCCGATGACCGCAACGGAAAAGGTCGCATTTTTAAAGAACCTCCCCGTATATCTCGATTCCAGATTTATATATGGCTTCTCCGAATCGCCCTGCCCGTCTCGCGGTTATCGTTTGCTGTCAGAATATGGATATGATATGAAAAACTTGTTGCGTGAAGCACGTAACGGGACGGGAAGAAAGCAGGTGCGCGTGCTTGATGTCGGCGGAGGAGTTGGTTCGGCCATGGTTGATCTCAAGGAGATGGATAGCGATGTATGCGCCATTAATCTCACACTCGATTTTGAGCCGGCAATGTTTCGGGTTGACCGCACTATTCTCGGTTTCGCTGAACGTTTTCCGGCCGATCTTAGAGAATCGGTGGACCTGGTTATTTCCAACATGGCCTTTCGTTATTTTCGCTTTCCTGATTTGGCCGTTAAGAATATTGTTTATTCTCTGAGCGTTGGTGGCGTAGCCGACGTATTTGTCGCCACGGAAAAATCAGAGACCAATCAGCGCGAGCTCAAACGTCGTCTTACGGAGACGTATCAGTGGCTTATGAATCTAGTGGAACAAAAAGTACTAGCGATTGAATTCAGCACAGGTTATATATTGAATATTCCTTTAGAGGCCGGTGAGTCGCTGTACCCCTGCCGCGGCTTGTATATTCGTAAGCTAGCAGCTATGACGTAAGCAGTATAGTGTATCGGCAATGACTTCTGTTATTGCCGATTTTTTTTATCGTTCGGATTGACAGGCGGGCCACTCGATGATAGAGTGTCAGCTGCACCTTTAACCAATTGCTCGTTCATGAAAAATAATCTTTTGCCCGCACGGGTCATTGCCTTCGAGGAACGTATCGGCCGTTTGCGAATCAGGGGCCCACACGCCGGGCCATGCTACATTGTCACTCTGCAGGGCGATAACTCTTTGAGATTTGATAAGGAGCGGCCGCAGGATAATTTCGGCAGGCTTATCATGTCTCATGATCTTCAGACTGTTGAGAATGTGGCGGATGAAGTTGAACTAAAGCAATTAATCGAAAATATACAGCAGAACCTTGAATTCAGAATTGGCGAAAGAATCTTTGCCGCGAAGGATTGCCCGGTTTTGGCCTAGGTATTGTATTGATTCACCGCTCATACTGAGCGGTTTTTTATTTGTCGAGAAAGCCTCGTATGAAAAATGTCATCCAGTAGGATGGCATTTATGTGTGGGAGTATGTCAATATGGTATAATTACTTTGTTACAGTATAAGCATACAGATAATTAAGTAATATAGGGGTATGAAGCTTTGCATTGGCAGCCAGAACAAAACAAAACTCGCCGGCGTCGGTGACGCCGTTTTGCTGTATCCGGAAATTTTCCCCGAACCGGAATTGACGGCCGTTGACGTGGCCGTCGAAGAGTTCGGCCATCCGCGCAGTCTCGATGAGACAATTAAAGGGGCGATGGACCGGGCCAAGGCGGCCTTCGGCGATTGCGCCTATAGCTTCGGTATCGAGGGCGGGCTGATGGCCGTGCCATATACCAAGACGGGGTTCATGGAAGTCGGAGCCTGCGCAATCTATGACGGAAAAAATTTCCATATCGGATTGTCGCCGGCTTTTGAGTGGCCGGCCGAAGCGCTCGATCTTATTCTTACTCAGGGCCTCGACGGCAGTCAGGCTGTACGGCAGATCGGTTTAAGCGATGCCGCTAAGATCGGCGAAGCCGGCGGAATTATTAGCCTGCTGACGCAGGGGAAGGTGACACGCCAGGAGCACACTCGGGATTCGGTGATTATGGCCATTACCCAGCTTTTGCGGCCGGAATAATGTTATGGTTTAACACTTCGCTCCCTGTGCTGTATACTGATAGACAGTCCCGCAGGGGCTGTTTTCTGCAGCAGGGCCTGTCGTTACTCTTTAACATAATGTAGGATCGCTCCCTGAAACCTCGAAAAGGATGCCGGTAGTCGCCCGGTGACCGGACTTGTTTAGCTCACGGCATGAGCTTCCGGACGTTTGGCGATTTTGGCAGATTTCTCTGCCTCGTTGGATTTGATCACTGCCCGCCGGTCATGCGGCAGGCAGCTTGGGGAGCGGTTTTACCTTATGTTCGCAGACATTATTTCCCGGACGAACCTCGAAGCCGCCTATCTCGCCATCGTCGGCAAGTTCGCGCGGGACAGCCAGGAGGGGCGCTATCACGGTATCGACAATTTGAAGCTGGCTGACCACGACCTCTCGGCCGGGGAATTGTTAGCGCAGATACGAGCTGAGCTTATCGCCCGGATGCCGATTGCTCCGGCGCTGTCCGTTGCCATCCCGAAAAAAAGCAATCCGGCGAAGACACGAGAAATTTTTATTTATACGATAAAGGAACGGATCAAGGCACAGGCGATCTACGCGGTTGTTCTGCCATATTTCGAAAAGCATTTTTCCGACCGGCTGTTTTCCTACCGCCCCAATAAGCCACCCTATCGCGCCGCCGCGCTCTTCGCCCGACGCTATCGCCGCTCATTTCGCGAAGACCATGTTCTCGTTCTTGATTTGCATGACTATTCGAATTTTATCGACCGCGCACGCCTTAAGGCGCAGCTTGTCGAAGTAATTCCCGAAACAGAAACCTGCCAGTTGCTTGAACTATTTATTGATAACGCGGTCTATGAACGCGGGACGGTTGTTCGGCGCGAACAGGGGATAGTTCAGGGCGTACCGCTCATTGCGTTGTTTGCTAATTTGTACCTGAGTGACCTCGATTTTCGGGTTGACCGGCAAGCGGCGTTCTATATTCGCGTCGGCGATGACCTTGCCGTGCTTGACTCGGATAGAGAGAAACTGGAAGGTATTGCCGCTGAGCTACAGAAAGAAATTTGCGAACGAAAGCTGCAGCTTAATACCGATAAGATGTTTCTTGGCCCGGCGGCTCACCCCTTTGCGTTCCTCGGCTATGCGTTTGCTAACGGAACAATTCACCTGGGAGAAGGGTATCTACGGCGCACTATTCGTGAATGGGAATCTATTCTGGTCTATAAGCATGAGTCACCGGCGAAAAAACGCCTTATCCTTAAAGGCCTCATGCGTCGCGGCGATCTTAATTTCAATAATCGTTTCCGTGATTTGGTTAGCAGCAAGCCCCAGCTTACTGACGGCGGACAGATGCGCGACCTTTCTGAAAAGTTTTTTCGCATTCTGACGGAATTCTGGTATGGCCGCTATACTCCGCGCAATCGCCAGGGGCTCGCTACAGAATTAGCTGACCTGGGTATTTTTTCGCTTTATAATTTTTATCGACAGTTTCATCACGAACGCGTATGAACCATGAGGAAAGTTCCCAGAACCGTCTCTCGTATATCTTCGGTCGTCCCCTAAAAGGACAGGCGCGTCTTATCCGGTTGGCTCGTCAGGAAAGCGCCCGCTGGCGCACGATTCGCCTCGAGGAACATCATTATCGGTATCTGGCTGATTTTTGCAAGCGGCATCTTTCGCTTATCGTCGGCTTGCTTATCCTTCTGCTGTCCCAGGGTGTGATTGAATCGGTCTTAGTAGTCTTTAGTCGCAATCAACTGTCCGGCGATGTTCGCCTCTGGCTCAGTGATCATTTCTGGAGCATCTTTGTCAGTCTTTGTTTTGTTTTTCTGGCCAATGCTTTTTTTGCGGTCAAATACGAGCGGTCGCTACTAGTCATTCTGGCCAACAGCTTGCGTCGGCGCATATTTAAAGCGCATATCTCCCGGGTACCGGAAGCGGCGCAGGATATGCGTCAGGCGGAGCTCGTCGCTAAAATTTCCTATCACTTGCCGCTCGTGTCACTCGGTGT
>CAYVHQ010000026.1:5295-13477 GCA_964451345.1 uncultured Gammaproteobacteria bacterium
CATTTCTTCTCGCGCGGCTTTTTTGCGTTTATCGGTTCGACGAGCGCCGCTGGCCGGCTGCTCTTGCTTTTCTTTGTCATCTATTTCTCACGTGCGTTAATTGAGGCGGTTAAAATCGGTCTTTATCTATTTCCGGCGCGTCTTGGGTTGTATCTGTCCATTATTCGTCCCTCGCGTACGTTGGTTCAGGAAGAAAAGCATTTCTTACAGGATACATCAGTATGTTTTCAGGCGGGTAAGATACAGCTATTCCCAGAGGGGCCCTATTATCGTCGTCTGCAATTTACGGTGCAGCCGGGTGATCGGGTCTTAATTACAGGCGAGAGCCTAAGCGGCAAGACATCATTCGCTAAATTAATTGCCGGTATGGAAGCCTATAATCCGCGGGCGCTAAAGATCAGGCTGGCTGACGAGCGCCTGGAATATAGTGAATGGCAGCGGAAGCGCCGCGGTGCGTATTATATTGATCCGAATTTCCGCAGCGACCGCAGTCTTATGGAATGTCTTTGCGGCCAGGTAAAAGAAGAAATCGCCGTTGACGGCTTGCCTGACATTCTCAATACGCTAAATCAATATCCAGCCTTAATCACCTTAGTTGCCGCTGATGGCAATTACAACCGTTCGGCCGCCGAAGTGCTTGCCAATCCGGTCCGCGCCTTTGCGCTGCACGCCCTTCATTGTCTCGTCAGCCGCTGCGACCTAATCGTAATCGACAATGCCTGGCTGGACATGGGTTATGAGGAGATTGCCGTCGGGCTGCGCTCACTCGCTGAGGGTTTGCCTCGAGCCATTATTGTAGTTGCCGCCCGCCGCGACAAT
This sequence comes from uncultured Gammaproteobacteria bacterium, assembly GCA_964451345.1. Classification (GTDB taxonomy): domain Bacteria; phylum Patescibacteriota; class Patescibacteriia; order Patescibacteriales; family Patescibacteriaceae; genus Patescibacterium. Next base: position 6,115 of record CAYVHQ010000026.1, read on the forward strand.
ACCATTCTTTCTTATACGGCTCGTTATGCTCTCGGCGCTTCCTTTGAAGTTATCACTTGATATGAAGCATTTTTTTCACAGGTTCCTGTCGAGTGTCAGACCACGGCAATTATCCGGCTGGCTTATTCCGTCGATAGCGCTGCTGGTCGCCGTTTTTCTTATTGCCGCCTTTGCTTACAATTTCCGTGGTCGTTCGGCCGAACATAGCGCGCCGGAGCCGGCGCGTCGCTTGACGGTTAGTGATCCCTTCAGCGGCCGCCTGTACTTTAATACCGAGTTCGGGCAGTCAGATTTTTCGCAGGCGCTTATCGGGGCGATTGATGCCGCCCACCAGCGTATCGACGTGGCCGTCTATTCGCTTGATCATCCTGGCATCCGCGATGCCTTATATCGGGCGGCGCGACGCGGCGTGACCGTGACGCTGATTCTGAGCGATAAGCATGCGGCTGGGCAGGACGCCGTGCTTAAGGACATGCCGTCCGGTATGACGCGACAGGTCATTGCGACCGGGTCAGGCAATGGCGGTTCAATGCATGACAAATTTATGATTGTCGATAGCGGACTTCCGCAGGCGAAGCTATTCTTCGGTTCGTATAATTTTACGGTCCTGCAGGAAAAGTTCGACCCCAGCTTTTTGTTGGAAACTGATCGGCCGGAAATCATCGCAGTTTTTGCCGAGGAATTTGATCGTCTCGCGAAAGGCCTTAACGGCGCGGCCAAGACGCGGGCTGGCGTTAATCCCTTTGCTGCCCGCATTGCCTATCCGGAAGGGTATCTGGAAATTTGGTTTGGCCCGCAGAGTGGCAGCGACGGTTTACGTGATCGTTTACTTGGGCTCATGAACACTGCAAAGCAGAATCTTTCCATTATGATTTGGAATCTGACGGATGCGGGCGTCGCCGAAGCAATTGGTGACCGGGCAGGTGAGGGCCTGTCTATTGATGTGCTAACAGACGATACTAATGTCTTCGGTCCCGACTCGGCCTTGCCTGACCTCTTGGCTCGGCAGAAAACTGAGAAGTTAGCTTCACTGGAGATACTAACTGATGCCAAGAGGAACGCCGAGATTAAGAATGTGTTCAAACAAAAAGACTTAAATTCTTTTCTCCATCATCATGTCCTCATTGCTGATAAGCAGACTGTTTTGTTTGGTACGGGAAATTGGAGCCGGGGCGGCTTTTACAGTAATGACGAATCGGCTATGGTGAGCGATATCCCATTATTAGTAGAATCATTCCAGAAAGCCTTTACGGCAAATTATGACAAGGCGCGCTAAGGAGGTTCGCACCTAGCGGCGCGTATTGACAGTCGACTGGAGCTGGTATAAGGTGGTTTTTATCTAGGACTTTAACAAAATAGTATATATAATGAGCAAAAAACAAACAGTACTACCGATTGTAGTTCCGATCGTCTTCGACGAAACCGGTATGCCGAAGAATCTTTTTCTAGTGAGACACGGCGAATCGGAAGGTAATCTCACGAGACGGCTTTTTGAGGAAAGCGGCGATGAGGCAGTCTCGTATACTGATGAATTTCTCAGTATTCATGAATCGCAATATGAACTGACGCCAAAAGGCGTACGACAGGCAAAAAAGGCCGGTGCCTGGCTTAAGAAAAAAAAGCTTATCACATTTGATCGTCTGTTGGTTTCCAGTAATGTCAGGGCCATGCAGACGGCGGCGTATCTCAATTTGCCTGAGGCAAAATGGATGATAGATTTCAATGTGCGCGAACAGGACGGCGGTCTGTTTACCGTCATTAAGCCTTCCAAGCAGGACGCGGATTATGCCGATCAGAAGAAATTTTTTGATACGCAGCGATTTTCCTTCCGTGCTCCCCAGGGAGAAAGTCTGGGAGATGTCTGTAATCGAATAAAAATCGTGCTGGATACCCTGGCGCGTGAATGCAATGGCAAGAATGTAATTATTGTTTGTCATGGCCATGTCATGCGGGTTTTTCGCATGATCCTCGAACGAATGTCACCGGAAAAGATTGCCCGCTATTTACGCACCAAGGCTCAGTACGGACGCATTCCGAATTGCGCAATCCTTCATTACACCCGGGAGCACGTGAAGAGCGGCAAGTCGGGCATGTCAAAACGTTTTGAGTATGTGCGCATGATTCGGCCGGCTGGAGGCGGAAAAGCCGAAGATGGCTTTAAAAAGATTGTCCGGCAGAAATTTTCTAATGAAGATTTATTACGTGCAGCCCGGAAGCACCGGTATATGAAATAGTTTTTTAATCAAAGCTATCTATTGATATAGATAGCTTTTTTATATTGCCTGAGAGGGGGTTGTGCGAGGCTATGTTTGACTTTCTGTAATTAGTATTGTATTGTGTGATATTAATGTTCATTTAAAAACAAAAATATATATGAGCCTCACTCAAAATACTCTGCCGCTGTACGCGCCAGAATCTATCAATCTTTTTTTCTTACAACCCGCTTCTTTTGCCTGTATAGTTACGACGCGAACCACTATTTCGCAACCATATGACCGAGTGGTTACCGCCCCCTTAGAAAAAGCGAAAAAATGGAAACAGCTGATTATTCGCCGGGGCCGGCCAATTACTGATCCGGGGGTTATAAGCTTATTTGATGACATGTGTTATTACATTGATGTCAGATTATGGGACCCAGCCGCGCGAGAACCGATGTATATGGCCTTGCGCAAGAAATTCGCTGACGGAGGAGAATACCCGACCGATAATATATTGAATGAATTGGATCTACCTAATATTTATTTAGTAGCTGAGTCGAAGGGATAATAGGTGACAAAGCGGGAATACATCCCGCTTTTTTTTATTCCTTGGCCTCGGCCGGCAAATAGCCTATACTTAAGGCATATGAAATTACATTTTTTCGGAGCTGCTGGCACAGTCACCGGCTCCAAACACGTCATCGAGAGCGAGGATTATAAGCTGCTGCTGGACTGCGGTCTGCACCAGGGCCATCGGCAGGAAGCCTATGAGCTGAACAAGGCGTTGCCTTTCAGCGCGGCGGAGATCGACGCGACGATTCTGTCGCATGCCCATGCTGACCATTGTGGCACGCTGCCACTTTTGGCGCATGAAGGCTATAAGAAAGCGATTCATTGCACGCCGGCGACGGCCGCCATCGCGCATCTAATCATGACCGACTCTGCCCGCGTGCAGGAAGGGGATTACCGGCATCTGCTCGAGAACAATCCGAACGGAACCTTTCTGCCGCCACTCTATACCTTTGATGACGTCGAAGCCGCCGCTGCCCTTTTTTCGCCGGTTGAATATTTCCGCCGTTCCAAAGCCTGGACGACACTCAATGACCGTATCCGCTTCAAGCTCTATGACGCTGGTCATATCCTTGGTTCGGCAGTTAGCCTAATTGAGGTGAAGGAAGCAGGGGAGACTAAAAATATCTTATTCACCGGCGACCTCGGCAACTCTAATGTTCCGATCCTGCCTGATCCGGAAGCGGTCAGTGAAGCGGTCGATGCCCTCATCATTGAATGCACGTACGGCGACCGTAACCACGAGCCCGTGAGCAACGCTGAAGACCTGCTGGAAGAAGTGATTACCGACGCTGTTAAGAACAAGCGCCGCATCATCGTGCCTGCCTTTGCGCTTGGCCGGACGCAGGAATTGATTTACATACTTCATAAGCTGCATAAGGCCGGCCGCATTCCGGTCATTCCGATTTATATCGACAGTCCGCTCTCCAACGGAATTACCGAGGTCTTTGCTAAATATAAAGACGATTTCGATTCCGAAGCCTGGCAGGACTTTATTAAAGACAACGAATCGCCCTTCGCCTTCGACAAACTGACCTATATTGCGACAGCTGAAGAATCTAAGCAGCTTAATTTTCAGTCCGGCCCCTTCATGGTCATCGCCTCATCTGGCATGGCCGAAGGCGGACGCGTGCTGCATCATCTTATTCATTGCGTGCGCGATCCGGAAGCCGTCGTCATCCTGACTGGCTATCAGGCAGAAAGTACGCTTGGTCGACGACTGCAGGACGGCGTCACACCGGTCCGCATCCATGACCGCTGGTATGACGTCCGGGCCAGGGTGCTGACTATCAGCCAGTTTAGCGCCCATGCCGATCAGAACGGCCTGGTAGCCTATATCTCGTCGCTCAAGGGCCTCAAGCAGGTTTTCCTGGTCCATGGTGAAGCGCATCAGGCAGCCGCCTTAGAAAAGATTCTCCAAGAAAAAATACCTTCTTTGTTAGTTCATATCCCTCAGCCGGGCGATAGCTTCGCAATGTAGCCTAAAAACGTTGACAGGCGTCCTGTCCGGGCGTATGATTTACGTTAGTTCATTCCATAAATTTAACCAAGAGGTTTATCATGCAAAAAGGTCACAAGGAGGGCAATCAGCCCTTTTTCACCTTATCTGGCAGCCTGCCAGCCGCTATGATCGGCGATGTCGCCGATTATTACGAGAACAACACGACAAACAACCATGTCATCCGTTTCGGTCAGGATATCGACCAGCCGGGCGGTGAAGAAATGCTTTTCAATGTGCTTGGCCGGGTGGAAGACTGCCCGCACGCCGGAGTGGTTATTGAAACTGGTTCGTTCTCTAAGGCCTTGGCCGCTTTCCGCTACACGAATGGCAGCTGCGACATCCAATTGTCCGGCGCGCATTCACCTGAAAAGCTCCGTTTCTTAAAGGGCACAATGAGGGACCGCTGCCTGGCTATCAAAGTGACAGAGAAGGAATATTACTTCAGCAAGGAAGCACATGAAGATTCTGCTCACTTCGAGAATAAGCTTGTCGGGCGCACACAACCGTACGCTCCATATTCTGTGGTCATGTTTGATGGCGCGAACCGTAATGTCCGCGCCGTGCTGACTGGCATCCAGAAACGCCAGATACGCTCCGGCCTATATATTGCCAGCGATGGGATAGGGGATATCCACCCCAATATCTGGGCTAACCAGAAGCTTTCGTTGAATGTTTCTTTCGGTGAGGGGTCTGGCTATGAGGATGTCATCAAATTCCTCAATGTGGCACGCAAGACATATTGCGAAGGACAATACGCGTGAACTAATGCATGAATTATGCGGGGGGATATGATTCCCTCCGTTTTTTTTTAAAAAAAGTATGTCAGTATCAAACCCTTGACTATGACGCGACGTCATAGTCTATACTGGAAGGTGGAATGCATTCCCTTTAATTAATCCTATGTCCTACACTGTTCATGAGCTAGCGGCGCTGGCTGATGTCTCGGTGCGCACGCTCCATTATTACGACCAAATCGGTTTGCTTAAGCCGGAGTCGCTGGCTGCCAATGGTTATCGGCAATATGGTCGGCCACAGCTGGAGCGGCTGCAGCAGATTCTTTTTTTCCGCGAGCTGGAGTTTCCGCTCGATGAAATCAGGGAGTTGCTCGACTCGCCGCGCTTCGACCGCGCGGAGGCGCTGCGCGACCAGCGCCGTCTTTTGGAGTTAAAGCGCTCCCGTCTTAACCGGCTCATCAGGACAGTGACAGGGACCCTTAATGATATGGAAAATACCAACCAGCCGTTCTCGAGCGATCCGACCGCCGCAGCGCCGTTGCAGGGCTCCTTGAGCCAATCTCAGATCGATGCCTATAAGGCCGAAGCGCGGCAGAAATGGGGGAAGACTGATGCCTATAAGCAAAGTCAGGAACGCACCAAGCACTGGACCAAGGCGGATTACCAGCGCAATGAGGCTGAGCGACTGGCCCGCGTGGGGGAGATTGTCGCCCTGATGGATCGCGGCATTGCTGATCCGGCTGTACAGGCCAAGATGGCTGAGGTGCGCCACAGCCTTGAGGTCTTTTATGACTGCAGCCTGGAGATGTTTCGCTCGCTCGGGCAGATGTATGCCGCCGATGAACGCTTCGCTGCTTACTATGAGAAGTTTCGTCCGGGCCTGGCTGTTTTCATGCGCGATGCTATCGCGTTGTACTGCGACGAGGCCGCTGCCGCCGAGAGCAAGACCTAGAAGGCCGCGGCAGGATATGGTACAATTCTTGGGATACTTCCCTTCAATTCCATGAAACTGATCTTCATCCGCCACGGACAGAGCAACTATAATCTGCGCGACCTGTGCAACAGCCAGCCGGACCCCAAAGTCCGGCTAACGGCGTTGGGGCAGCGACAGGTGCGCGAGGCAGCGGAAAAACTTAAGAATGAAAAGATTGATGCTGTCTACATTTCCGAATTGTATCGTGCCAAGCAGACCGCCCGGGCTATTAACGCCTATCACCATGCCCCTGTCTTCATGGACGGACGCCTGAATGATCGCGATCTTGGTTATGAAGGCCGTCCGGCGTCGTTGTATTATCAATGGATTGCTACGCGCAAGAATCTTTGGACGGTAACGCCTCCCGGTGGAGAATCGTATGAACACATGAAAAAGCGCCTCGCTTCCTTCCTGCGCGACCTGGCGAAAAAAGATTATAAGACGGTCCTTATTACTACTCATCTGCCTATTCTTAAGGCGGCTCGCGGCTATTTTAACAATTTGAGCAACGAAGAGATGGATAAGCTTTCCGAGCGACAGGTGCCTAACTGCCGGATTATGCGCTTTACCCTGCCGAGCAAAGCTGCGAAAAGTCCTAAGCGACGGGTTTGACAGGTGATGCCCGCTGGCATATAATCCGGGAATAGCTCATTAGCAAACCAAACCAAATCAAAACGAAAGGAGTTACCCCATGTCAGTTGGAAGTAATCTAGGCCGTCATCCAGAAACACCGTTTTGTCATGTGGGCAAGGCTCATCTCATAGCAGCCTGCTCAAAAGTAAGGCCGGGCGCCTGCCTGGTAGTTAATCTTGTGAACGCCAAGGCCGTCTTGCTTAGCAAACCCGATTGTGAACGTCTTGAAAAGAGAGTCGGAATTGCAAAGAAGAAAATTGCAAGCCTTGAAATTGGCGAATCGGCGCTTTTTGATGAATTTTTGTCGGCTGCACAGCGTTATCAAAAATATTTTGGGCGCAATACCGCCGAAAGCAAGGGCGCTTTGGCCTCCATGGCGAATGTTCTTAAACAGGCGAAAATTATAAAAGCCGTCCCAAATCTTTCTTGAAGCTTTTTCGCGGTAGTAACGGAAATTTTTTTCCGTAACGTATCTCATTAACCTGTTGGCATGTTCTGCTGACAGGTTCTTTTATTAGTTGTTGTGAGATAATTTGCCGGGTGGCGGACGAAGTGATATACTTTTTTCATGGACAGCTTTGAGAGCCAACAAGAGCTAGCCGGCTACTTCGCCGACTGCCTCATCGAGCAGAAATACGTCTCCGGTTTGGACGAAGCCGGCTACGAAACGATACGCCAGGAACTGATCGAGCGGGTAAACCGCGAGATTAGCGAGGTTATTTTTGATAATCTTAACGGCGATCAGCTCGAAGAG
>CAYVHQ010000027.1:0-4480 GCA_964451345.1 uncultured Gammaproteobacteria bacterium
GTATACCGGTAGTACGCGTCCATGGGGTGGATGTAGACCGGGTTCAATTCCCGGCATCCCGACATTATTAAACTGCGAAAAAAGGTATGCCATTATATAAGGCTGTTAATAGACATGCAACGGAAATAATCGAGGGTCTGGCCGCCGCCCCGCTCTACCGTAAATTCGGCTACGTCCATGCCCGTTATGCGAAGCCCGGGGAAAAGGTGACAACCATTCTCTCGGATGGCTTTACGGAAACAACTAATCTCACACGGCGGGGAGACTGGGTAGTAATTAATCCCAGCGGAGAAACTCTAGTTGTGCCTGGCGATAAATTCCGTCTGCGTTATGAAAAGATAGAAGAGGGCGGAGTGTATGCTGCTAAGGGATTTATCAAGGCCATCCGGAATCCTTTTGGCGTTGCGATTGAGATTCAGTCTGCCTGGGGTTTTCCGGAAAAAGGCGCGGCCGATTGTTACATTGCCGATGGCATGTCGGAAGATGGTCAGCCGCTAGGTGAACCATATATTATCGCCGGAAATATTTTTGAAATGACCTATTCCGTCTACGAAGAAACTTTATGAGAGAGAAAGAAGAATTGCTAGAAGTGGTTGATGAGAATGATGTGGTTATCGGACTGGAAAGCCGCAGCCGCATTCATCGCGAGGGCCTGCTGCACCGTGAAGCTAACATCTTTTTTATCACTCCTGATGGACAGCTGATCTTTCAGCAGCGTTCGAACGAGAAGGAGACATATCCGAATAAGCTTATCTGCGCTGTCGGTGGACATGTCGAACCGGGCATGACCTATGAACAGACGGCACGTAAGGAATGCGCCGAGGAAACCGGTCTCATTGTTTCTCCGTCCGATCTCGTATTCCTCGGAACGCTGCGCAAGCGCAGTTTTGATCGGACGACGAGGCTTACGAATAATGTGTTCCGAGCATATTTCGCGTATCTTTTTTCAGGGAGTGTGTCCGATTTACGCCCCGAACCGGGAAGCGGGCAGGGTTTCATGTCCTGGCCAATTGAGGAATTGGAGCATCTGTCACCGGTTGTGAGAGAGCGTTTCGCCGGTAACCCTTTTACGCCGCAATATATGACCCAGTACCGGCAGGCACGGGCAGCCCTGGGATTAGCCGACCCGGAAAAAGAAACCGTATGAAAAAGCCACTGATCGAGATTATATTGCCGGCGACTTATCTAGCAGCAATCGATAATAGTGCCGGTTCGCGCTTCTTTCAGAATCTTTTCGCGCGCGTGGACGGTAAGAAAGCCGACATCCTGCGCGGCGGCGAATTATCCTGTGCCTTTTTCGTTTCATCGTTGCTTTTGCTTTTCGGATTGATTTCACGCAAACATGCTAATGTTGATTCAACACTGCGGTCGCTGCGGCGCTGCGGTTGGCATGATATCGCCCGACCGAAGCGTGGCGCGGTTATTGTCTGGGGTATAAAGGATTTTGGAAAAGGGGATTCCCATAAGCATATCGGCTTCTGTCTTGACGGGCGCACGGCGCTCAGCCATAGTTTTTATAAGAAAACCCCAGTTCGTCATGATATAGATTCAGCGAAGCTCGGACCAATCGAAAGAATTCTGTGGCATCCTCGCTTAGATCTTCCATTAAGTAATAAAAAAATTAATAATTAATAATTAATCATTATTCGTATGGCCGATGAACTATTTGACAGCGCGGGTGCTACAGAACGCTTGAAGCGCGTTCTATATAAGGTTGAGGATATCCGAAATATGATGAATAAAGAGATAATTAATTACTATGCCGACAGCCGCCCCGATTCCGCCGAAATCGAGGAGCGGGACAGGACGGCCATCCGAAAATATCTGCGCTTTGCGGTTCAGGACATTGACGCCCTGTTGGACGGCGAACTGAGAAACTAATTTTTTTCTTTTCAATGCGTGCGGTCTTTTTTCTTGAAAAAAAACTGCAATATGCTATGCTGAGGCTATGAAAGAAACAATAAAGAATGTAAGCGGAAAGGGCATTGGCTTTACGCGTGGACTCTTTGATTTTCTTAAGAAATACTCCGTTATCGGCTTGGCGATAGGTGTTATCACCGCCCAGGCCTCCAAGGACTTGGTTGATTCTATTGTGAAAGGCGTCTTTACGCCGCTGATCAAGCTATTGGTTCCGCATAGTTTCACTAATCTCGTGTTTACGTTCCGCGGCGTGACGTTTGATGTCGGCAGTATTGTCAATGCCGGTCTTACCTTTATTATTGTCATGGCATTTCTTTATTTCGTAATCAAGACAGTTCTGCGCAAAGACGGACTGCTTGAGAAATCTTAGTAACTAAAAACACATATGGGTATTTTTATTAAATGGCTTATTTCAGCGGCAGCGATTCTCCTCGTTAGTTATGTGCTTCCTGGCGTAGAGGTGGCGGGTTTCTGGGCGGCGCTCTGGGTGGCTCTTTTCCTGGCGCTGGTTAATACCGTTATTCGTCCGTTGCTCGTGCTGCTGACGCTGCCAATTAACATTCTGACATTGGGTCTGTTTACTCTCGTCATCAACGCCCTTTTGGTTATGTTGGCATCATCGGTACTTGACGGTTTTGCCGTGAGTGGCTTCATGGCGGCATTTTGGTTTGCCCTCGTTCTCGCTCTGTTTAACTATCTTCTCAATCTCCTGTTCAAGGGAGATAAATAATACAGATTATTCCAATTGCCTAATGAGCCGTCGGAAGGCTAATTAGGGAATTGGTTTTCGGGGTGTCGTATACCGGTAGTACGCACGCTTCGGGTGCGTGTAGACTGGGTTCAATTCCCAGCATCCCGACTATCAGGGTCAATCACTCGCTTCGCCTGTCTACTGTTTTCTTGTGTTCCCAGCCCATCGGCCATTCAACCTGGGCTGGTGTGTGGTATACTAGTTCTTATGATATCTAAGAATAATCTCTATATCCTTATCCTGGTCGTTGTTGCCGTGTTCGCGCTGCCAAGGGCATCGCAGGCGGCAAATCGTTTGTCCGGCCGCATTCTCTTAAGCGTTCAGCAGAATGGGGAAGCGTGGTACGTGTATCCAATTAATATGCGGCGGTATTTTCTTGGCCGACCCGATGATGCCTTTCGAATTATGCGCGAGCTTGGTCTAGGCATCAGCCAGGCGGATTTCGTTACTATTCCGGCTGAGGGCGATGTCACTATTGCGCCGAGCCCTCTCGCGCAGCGTTTGTCTGGACGTATTGTTATAGAGACAGAAAAGAATGGCGAAGCCTGGTATATTAATCCGGTTGATTTGCGTAAGTATTATCTAGGGAGGCCGGCAGATGCCTTTGCCATCATGCGCCGCCTCGGGCTCGGTATTAGCATTTCAGATCTAGCCACCATTCGTCGTTTTGGTGCTTCGCCCTCGCTCGATGCCTATAGTCGCTTTGAAAGGCGAACGGTAGTGACGGAACATAATGGCAGCTTCGCGGCTAATATTATTACCATAGACCTGGCCAACCCTAAATTAAAAATACGGTCCCTGGCCGCTGCCAGCGGGAATTGTTTGAGCGCCTGCCCCGCTCGTTCCGTGGCGGAGTTTTACGAAATTGGCAGAGGTTTTGCGGCCATAAACGGCACGTATTTTGACACTTCGGCCGCCAAGAAAAACTACTATTACTTTCCGCTCTACGATAGCCTGAAGGGAGTCTTTATTAATGAAGATCAGCTTAAGTATTGGACGACCGGACCGCTTATGGCCTTTGATACGGCCAACCATTTTTATTATTTCAAGGACCCGCGCGAGTTTATGAGCGTGGCTAATTTTCAGGCCACGCACGGCGTCACCTTGCAGGCCGCCATCGGCAACAAGCCGCGGCTGGTTGAAGAAGGGCTTAATTATCTTATTGATTGGGAGGTTGACGAAGGACAGCGCACGCGTAAGACATTGCGCAACGCTATCGGGTACGCCGATAATAAGCTATACTTGGTAGTAGCGGAGGCGGCCACCGTCCCAGACCTAGCCGAGGTGATGATTGCTCTCGGCGCGCGCTATGCCTTGAATCTGGACGGCGGCGGTTCGACTGCTCTGATGTATGACGGCGAATATAAGCTCGGACCCGGCCGCAATGTGCCGAACGCCCTGGTCTTTAGTGAAGAATAATTTATATTATATGCTTGATGATTTCAAAGAGAAATTGGCAGCTAACGGAGAAGTGACTCTTACGGTCAAGGTGCACGCCTCAGCCCGCGAAACGCGCGTCAAATCCATTCTGGCTGATGGTGTTATTAAAATCGACATCCAGAAAGCTCCGGAACATGGCAAGGGCAATGAAGCACTTTTCGAGTTTCTAGCCGAGCAGTTTGCCGTTCCTAAAGCTAATATTCAGATTCTCATGGGAAAATTTTCTGCCGACAAGACAGTAAAAATCGTCCGCTAGCATTTCTAAATTTTTTTGCAGTAAAAGAAAGACGGCCTCTTGGGCCGTTTTTCTTGACATTATGCGTATCCTTGATATAGTGTAAGCTTCTCAATAGTACTTTCTAAACCAAA
>CAYVHQ010000027.1:4580-13315 GCA_964451345.1 uncultured Gammaproteobacteria bacterium
AATTATTGCTAGGGGGTAATCCGGTAAATTGTTCGCGGGAAGGGGATGGCTTCGCGAATATGCTGCAGACCACAGACCCAGGCCGTGATGCGTTCCAGGCCAAAGCCGAAACCGCCATGGGGGACGGAACCATATTTGCGCAGGTCGAGATACCACTGGTAATCTTCGGCCTTCAGTCCGAATTCGATGATGCGTTTTTTGAGGGTTTCGTAATCTTCCTCGCGTTGCGAACCGCCGATAATTTCGCCATACCCTTCGGGGGCCAGCAGGTCGGCGCCAAGTACGCGCGTTTCATCTTCCGGATCGCGCTTCATATAAAACGCTTTTACTTCGGCTGGATAGCGGGTTATGAAGAGGGGGTTATCGTAAGCCTTTGTCAGCATGGTTTCATCGTCGGCGCCTAAATCGTCGCGATCGCCGATATCTGATCCCATTTCCTTGAGCTTGGCTATCGCTTCGGCGTGGCTGATTCGGTAAAAAGGATTAGTAATATTTTGTAATGGGGCAGTATCTCGTTCAAGAATTTCCAATTCGGCGGCGTTCTTTTCCAGCACGGCCTGAACCATGAAGCGGATGAGATTTTCCTGCGTATCGAGATTGCCATTGAGATCGATAAATGCCATTTCCGCGTCCATCATCCAAAACTCTGTAAGATGGCGGCGGGTTTTTGACTTCTCGGCGCGGAACGTCGGACCGAAGTCGAAGACGCGGCCGTGCGCGGCGATTGCCGCTTCGATGTATAGCTGGCCGGTCTGGGAGAGGTAAGTGGTTTCATCGAAATATTTTACCTTGAAGAGGTCGGTTGTGTTTTCGCCGGCGTTGGCCGTAATGATTGGCGAATCGATTTTAGTGAAAGCATTCTGCCGCATAAAATCGTAGGTCGCGTGGATGAGCGTGTCGCGGACGCGCTGAATGGCCCATTGTCGCGGGGAGCGCAGCCAGAGGTGGCGGTTGTCAAGGAGGAAGTCGATGCCATGTTCCTTGTTGGAAATAGGGTAGTCTTTGGCAATCTGATAAAAGGAGAAATCAGATACCTGCAATTCGTATTCGTCCTTTTTGGGATGCTTCGTGACGGTTCCCTTGAGGCAAACCGACGTTTCCTGAGTGGCGTTTTGTGCCCGTTCCCAGCTGTCGGCGGAGAGGACGTTAGAGGAAAGAATGGCCTGGCAGAAGCCGGAGCCATCACGGATTTGCCAAAAGGCGATTTTTCCGGAAGAGCGGAAATTGGAAATCCAGCCATTAACGGTAACTGGTTGATCTACGAAATCTTTAAAATCTTTGATGAGGGCGGTATTGTCCATACTGGTTGATACAGGTGAGTGATTTTCCCGGTTATACTAGCAAATAACTGCCGATTAATCAACGGCGCTTTTGTCTGTGGTCCGGTTACCTGGTATTATAATGATATGCGAAGCATACAAAAAATCAGGCGACTCTGGATAGCCGCTCTCGGCATAACTGTTCTTATTCTAGTGGGACTGGGCGTGGCGCCCTTTGGTAGCCGGACGTATCAGACGGATTTCCAGTCTGAAAATTATTTCATTGGCAGACTGGCGCCCAGGGATCGCTTGGCTGGCAGCGCCGGAGAAGCGGGACGAGCTATCATTGCTGAACCGGTTTATTTTTCGCTCTTTACTCCACGGCCATTCCGGCAGGCAGAGGTGACAGTTGAATACGAAGGAACGGCGCCTCTGATTGAGCTCGGACTGCGGCGTGGCGATGCCTGGAATTTTGCCAGACAGCCATTGTGGCATGCTGGTTTGGAAAAACTGGCTAATTCTTCCGAGACCGTAGCGGCTGACGGCGTTATGTTGTGGCAGCGCGAAAAGAAATATGCATCTATTGTAACGTTCTCTGAAGCCCCGCCCCTCATAAGCGAAGTGGCGACATATAATTATCCCTTTAAAACTTCTTTTTTGCTGAAGGATTACGTACCGGAAACATCTGAGCGGACGGTTGAGGCTGGTCTGCGCGGCAATTATATTATTCAGACTTATAGTGGCGGTGAGCCGATTCGCATGACGTTTTTGACACATGATATCAATCTTAATAAAGATGCCGATGCGGTGCGGGTAACTCTGTATGATGAAGCTGGTCGGAATATGGCGAGCGCCAGCCTGGCGGATGATGGTGCTGGAAAGGGCGTGACCTCTCCGACGCGCGAATTACAGATTGCCACCGAGGCGCTGCCGGCCGGGCCTTACCGTCTGGAGTTTTCCGCAAATGACGATATTATAACGGACCACATCCGTACCATGCAGTCCAAACTTTCTTTTGTGAATCAGCTTCCCTTGAGCGGTGCCGGACGGCAGAACATTTCTCTCGTGACGGATGCGGCCCGGCTCACTGCCCAGACCAGTGCGCCGGCTAGCCGGCAGGAAATAGTTTTTGACGGCAATCGTCTGGAGCTGTCCCAGACCTATGCTCAGTTCCATGTCTCCGGGAAAGGGGCCGGACGCTCTCCTAAACAGATTAGCCTTAAGAAGGACGATGTGACGCTTTCCGGCGACGGCTCATTCGCTTTTACGGCGGGCGAGCTCATCGACGTGGCTGCTCGTCAGTTTACTGCGTCGGAGAGTGCGGCCGAAGAGCAAGCGGCATATGTCATCGCCCGGTATACGCCTCATTCTCCTGGTGCTGGCCGGGCGGTATTCCAGTTAGGCGACGCCTATCGGGAGAACGGTAAGTATTCATTCATGATAGCAGCGCCGGGAGTTTCGGAGGCGGCGCCTCTTACAATACGCACCATAACGGTACGTCTATCAGGCCAGACGCTTTGGCAGTGGGTTAGGGAAAAATTACAAATATGAGAATAGTACCGAGATTGAAAAAAAACGAGCTTGTCTGTGAGATTTTTTTCGCCGCAAGCTCATTCCTGCTTGTCCTGCTTGCGCTGGAGACGCTACAGGCGGGAGTGGTAAGCGCGTATCTGAATCTGAATTATTGGTTGATTGGGTGGGTGGCGAGTGGTATACTGTATATATATACGATTGATACGCCTTCATGAACCACGGCTTAGCATTTCTTTTATGAAACTTCTTGTTACAGGTGGAGCCGGCTTTATCGGCTCTCATTTTATCCGCTACTGGTTGTCCTCGCATCAGGGGGATTCGGTCGTCAATCTGGACGCCCTCACATACGCCGGCCATTCGGAAACAGTGGCTGATCTGGCCAACAATTCGCGATATTCTTTTGTGGCCGGAGATATTACTGACCGGGCGTTAGTGGCTCGGCTTATGAGCGATATTGACCTCGTAGTACACTTTGCGGCTGAGACGCATGTTGATCGTTCCATCAAAGACGGATTGGGTTTTGTGCGCAGTAACGTTGAGGGAACGGCCGTGTTGCTGGAAGCGGCAAAATCTTCTTCTCGTCCCGTTCGTTTTCATCATGTTTCGACTGATGAAGTTTTTGGCTCGCTTGCTCTCGGACAGCCTAAGTTTAGCGAAACCACTCCCTATGATCCCCGCAGCCCCTATAGCGCTTCTAAGGCTGCTTCCGACCATCTGGCGCGAGCCTATTTCCATACACACGGCTTGCATGTAACAATTTCCAATTGCAGTAATAATTATGGTCCCTTCCAGCTTCCGGAAAAATTGATTCCGCTTTTCATAACTCGCCTGCTCGATGGCAAGACAGCACCTCTGTACGGCAGCGGAGAACAGATACGAGATTGGTTGTTCGTTAGCGATCATGTCAAAGGAATTGAAGCGGTTATTGAGCGGGGCCGGGCCGGAGCAACATATTGCCTCGGCGGCGGCAACGAACTTTCTAACCGAGAAATTGCTGATCGTATCGTCGCTGGTTTGGAAGCCGATCCGGCTTTGATTGCCGCTGCTCCAGACCGGCCGGGACATGATTTTCGTTACGCGATTGATTTTAGTCTGGCGGAAAAAGAACTTGGCTGGCGTCCCGAAGCCGACTTTGCCAGCGGACTCGCCACGACAATTGACTGGTATCGCGCGAATCGCTGGTGGTGGGAACCGCTTATTATGACTTCCAACGTATGAGCACCGTAGTTAATAATTGCCCGATATTAGTTGGCGTAGTGGCACGGCCCGAAACGGACTGGCGCGGCGCGCTTTCATCCGTCGCTCCGCTTGGCATAAAAGAAATCGGGCTGTTCGTGGCCGACCTGGGATATGAAGCCCGCTGCGAACTCTATAAACTTTTGGATACCGCCGGCCTCGAAGCTGTACCATACGTTCAGCTGCCGCAGGATGCCAAGGAATGGGAGCCGCTGTATTTGTCTGAGCGGTTTTCTTGCACGGCTTTTAGTCTGGCCGCTACCGCTTCGGTGGCAAAAGTAATCGCTTCGCTCGCTTCAGCAAAACAGCCTATACTTTTGGAGAATCCTGATCAAAAAGCCAACCGCGAGTTCTTTAGCGATACGGCGATAGCCGCCAGCGCCGCTTCCGGCATCTGTTTAAACGCTGGCGCGTTGGAGCGCGACCGTACGCGAGATAAGAAAGGCTATCAGGCAGTCATTACTGCCCTTGACCACAACAGCATTGAGGCCTCCTTTGTCACGCCGGTGGCCGAGAGTCGCCTGCGGGAACTTTTTGGACAGTCTCAGCGACTCGAGCATCTGCGTGACTTGCATTACTTAAAGCATTTCCCGGCAGCATACCTCTCGAAGATTGTCGCTTTGAAGCTGGATAATTCCTTGGAAGAACAGATTGAAGTGCGCGCCTATCTAGAGTCCTTTTTACGGAGGAAAATATGAGAATACTTCTGCTTGGATCAAAAGGAAATCTGGCGGGGGCGTTTCGCGACCTTTTGGCTAATCGGGAGGAATATACGCTCGTCGCCTGGGACAAGGAAGAAGTTGATATTACCGATCGGGGACTGCTTGAGAAGAAAGTAGCTGATTTGAAGCCGGCCGTCATCATTAACACCGTAGCTTATAATGATGTTGATGGCGCCGAAACTGAAGCCGGTTCAGCGCTCGCCCAACGCCTGAATGTTGATGCCGTCCGTCACCTTGGTGAAATCTGCCTTGAGCAGAAGATAGTCTTAGTTCATTATTCCAGCGACTATGTTTTTTCGGGCGACCGCCTTGCTGGTTATGATGAAAACAGCGAACCGGATCCGCGAAACGTCTACGGCGAAAGCAAGGCCAAGGGCGAGCGCGAACTTCTTAAATTAAGCGGCCGCGGCTTACGCTGGTATCTTATCCGCACCGCCCGCCTCTTCGGCCCGGCTGGTAGCGGCCCATCGGCCAAGCCGAGCTTTTTTGATTTGATTGACCGCCTGGCAAATGAAAAACCAGAGCTGTCCTTAGTGTCGGATGAAAGCGGCTCATTCACCTTCACGGCTGATCTGGCAGCCGCTACCATTGATTTGATCGAGAATGACGACGGGTATGGCATATATCATTTGGTCAACGAGGGCGAAGCCAGCTGGTTTGAGGCGGGTTCGTTTTTTCTGGCGCTACGTGGAAAATCAGTCGTTATACATGAAGTCAGCGGTGCTAGCTTTTCTCGTTTGGCGAACCGTCCAGCGCATTCGCGGCTTCTGAATACTAAGCGCCCCGCCCTTCGTTCTTGGCGAGACGCAGTTGACTACTATGCTAAAGGAGCGTAAGCTGGTCAGCATTAATCACTAAGGACGACCTATGAGAGGTATCATTTTGGCTGGAGGTCGCGCGACCCGATTGCGGCCCTGCACTAAAGTAACGAGCAAGGGCTTACTGCCGGTGTTTAATAGGCCGATGATATACTATCCGCTCAACACCCTCTTGTCGGCCGGCATTCGCGAAATACTCATTATTATCAGCCCGGAGCATGCCGGAGATTATTTGCGTCTACTGGGCAGCGGCAAGCAATTTGGGGCGCGTTTCACGTATGAAGTGCAGGAAGAGCCGCGCGGTTTAGCCGAAGCGTTTATAATCGGCGAAACATTTATTGGCGAGGAGAATGTCGCTATGATACTGGGAGATAATATTTTCGCTGACGACGTTTCCGGGGATATAAAAAGCTTTCAGAAAGGCGGCCGTATCTTTGCCAAACCCGTGCATGACCCCGAGCGTTTCGGCGTTGTGGAAATCGACGAGAAGGGCCAAGCGCTTTCGATTGAAGAAAAACCGGAACAGCCCAAGAGCAATCTTTGTATCACCGGCCTCTATGTGTATGATTCGCGAGTCGTAGATATTGCGGCCGCCTGTGTTCCCAGCAAGCGCGGCGAGCTAGAAATTACTGACCTGCACCGTTGGTATATGGAGAAAGGGGAGCTTGATGTGCGCATGCTGAACGAGGAATGGATTGATGCCGGCACCTTTGAAAGTCTGTACGAGGCGCAAACGCTGGCGAAGCATAAGCTTCAGGCGAGACTTACCATTTAACATGATTACTGATTCAGTAAACATTTGGGCGGGATTCATTACGTACGGCGCCGCAACGGCGCCGTATCTCGAGGCGTTTTTAGCGAGCCTGATTGGCCAGGATGTGCCGCTGCACATAATCGCTTTTGATAACACGCCAGAAGAGACGAACGCCAATCGAACTATTTTAAGCCACTATCCGTCTATCGCGGTGCTGGGAACGGGAGAAAATATCGGATTTAGCCGGGCGTATAATATCATGATGCGTCAGGCGGCCACTGCCGGAGCTGATTATTTTCTAGTCATAAATCCGGATACCGTTCTCGAGCCCGACGCGGTCGGTAAGTTGGTCGATGTTTTGTCACATGATGCCACTCTGGGCTCAGTCGCTCCTAAACTGCGCCGTTGGGATTTTGCCCAGCGTCGCAAAACCACGCAGCTCGACAGCTGCGGCTTACGCCTCGTCCCTGGTTTAGAGTTTCACGATATCGGACAAGGTGAAGAGGACCGTGGCCAACATGATAGCACTGCTATCATCGGTCCATCCGGCGCTGCCGGACTCTATCGCGTGGCCGCCCTCGAAGCGGCGGCGGAAGCAGGACGTTATTTTGATGAACATTTTTTTATGTATAAAGAAGACTGCGACCTGGCGTACCGTTTAGAGCAGGCCGGTTTTCCGAGCCGACTGGTCCCTGCCGCACTGGTCTATCATGACCGCAGCGATACCGGCGGCAGTCTGCGTGACCGCTTCGCTAACCGTTTCAGCCGGACGCGGAATAATCGTCGCTGGGCCTTCATTAATCAACATCTGCTTTTTTTGAAGTATTGGCGCCGCCAAGGGTTCTTCGGGAAATGGGCTATCCTTTTTCGGGCTGCCTTGCGCTTTGCCGCCGCCCTCCTGCTCGAGCCGTACTTGCTGAAAGAATATGGCTCGATTGCCGTACAGGCAAAAGATTTGAAAAAGTACTAACGGCTATGGATATTTCTATTATCATTGTGTCCTGGAATGTGCGCGAGCGACTGCAGACTAATCTCGCTTCGCTTAGGTTTAGCCGGGGAGCCGAATTCGAAACGATCGTTATCGACAACGCTTCTGAGGACGGCAGCGCTGAAATGGTTGCGCGCGAATTTCCGGAAGTCCGTCTGATTTGCAATGCCGCCAATCTCGGCTTTGCCAAAGCCTGCAATCAGGGCCTGCGAATGGCGACCGGCAGCGTCTGCGTGTTGCTGAACCCCGACATGAAGCTGTTTCCGGATACTTTGGTTAATCTTAAGGGCTGGCTTGACGCTCATCCACAAGCTGATGTTACTGGGATCCGCCTCTTTGATGAGGCGGGCCAGACCCTGTCTCAGATCAGGCGGTTTCCGCGCGTCTGGGACCAGGCCGCTATCGTTCTGAAGCTGCCCCATATCTTTCCGAATATCCTTAGCTCTTACCTGCGGGCGGATTTCGATTATAACCAGGCCGCCAAAGTCGACTCCGTGCGCGGTGCTTTCTTCGTCATCCGCCGTTCCGCCCTGGAACGATTTGGATATCTGGATGAGCGTTATTTTATCTGGTTTGAAGAGGTTGATTATTGCCGTACCGTCGCTCGGGGCGGAGGAGAGGTCTGGTATGCGCCGGTGGCTCAGGCTGTCGATTACGTCGGTCAAAGCTTCAATCTTGTCGGCCGCAGCGCCAAACAAAAATATTTCCGTGACAGCATGCTGGCCTATTTTAAGAAATGGGAAAAGTCCTGGCAGGCCGAGCTGCTGGCTCTCGCCTGGGATATCGCCGAATTGCTCGTAGCGGTGGCTGAGGCGCTGAAGGTTAAGCCGCGCGCTAAGACATAATATGAAAAAGCTCGCCGTTATCATCAGCCCGAACTATAAGGAATATGCCGCAAAGTATCTGGCAAACTGCCTCGCGTCCTTGCGGGCGCAGACCTTTCTTGATTTTGATATATTTCTTATCGACAACGAGACTTCGGAGCAGAGTTTTGCTTTACTCAGGCAGCTGGCCCCAGAGATTCCCGAAGCTCGGATCATGCGCCGTGTCCATAACGACGGTT
The DNA here is from genome assembly GCA_964451345.1 of uncultured Gammaproteobacteria bacterium. Lineage (GTDB taxonomy): Bacteria > Patescibacteriota > Patescibacteriia > Patescibacteriales > Patescibacteriaceae > Patescibacterium. The sequence goes on from CAYVHQ010000027.1 coordinate 12,954, forward strand.
TCGCTGGTGGAAACAATGCCGCTTTGCGTGAGGCGATCGCTGCCGGATATGAATGGGCCATGCTCCTGAACATGGATACGGAAGCGGCACCGGATTGCGTGGAACGGCTTATGGACGCCGCGCATGATTCTCCGTCGAGGAAAGACGGACTACCGTTTTTTGGCGCCATCCAGGCTCGCCTCATGCTCTATCCGAAAAAAGAGATCGTCAACAGTCTCGGCAATGAAACGCATTTTCTCGGTTTCGGTTTTTCGCGCGCCTATGGCGATGCCTATGACGGAAAAGCTCATGGCCTCGATCAGGCGGCGGACAGCCAGCCGTATCCGGAAATCGCCTATCCCTCCGGCGCTGCCGTGTTATTT
>CAYVHQ010000028.1:0-13300 GCA_964451345.1 uncultured Gammaproteobacteria bacterium
AGATTATATAAAAGAAGGTCGCTTCGGCAACTGGCTCGAGGGCGCGCGCGACTGGTCTATTTCGCGCCAGCGCTTCTGGGCTTCGGTTATGCCGATTTGGCGCTGCGATTCTTGTCCGCATACGCAGGTCTTCGGCTCGGTTGCCGATTTAAAAGCCGCTTCCGGTCAGGAAGTGACGGATTTGCATAAGCACGTCGTTGACGAGGTTATGTTCCCTTGCGCGGAATGCAAAGAGGGGACTATGAAGCGCGTGCCGGACGTTCTCGATACTTGGTTCGATTCCGGTTCGATGCCCTACGCGCAGATGCATTATCCCTTTGAGAACAAGGAAAAATTTGAGAAGAATTTTCCGGCACAGTTTATCGCCGAAGGTATCGACCAGACCCGCACCTGGTTTTATTATCTGCATATCCTGGCCGCCGGACAGTTTGGCAAGCCGGCTTTTAAAAACGTTATTGTTAACGGTACGGTAGTCGCCGAGGATGGCAAGAAAATGTCGAAGAAGCTGCAGAACTATCCTGATCCGATGATCTTAATGGATAAGTACGGCGCTGATGCGTTGCGTGCCTATCTTCTCTCATCGCCGGTAACGTTGGCGGAGAATATGAACTTTTCCGAAAAAGGCGTTGAGGAAGCGCTGCGCAAGAATATCATGATGATGGGCAATATTTATTCTTTTTACTCGCTGTATGCGGAAGAGGGAACCGAGGCGCGGACTGATTCGGAGAATGTTTTGGATACGTGGATAATAGCTATGTTGGCGCGCTTGATTGCTAATGTGACCAAAGGAATGAAAGAGTATGATCTTCCGTTTGCAATGAGGGCGATAACTCAGTTCATCGATGATTTCTCAACGTGGTATCTTCGATGTTCTCGAGACCGTTTTAAAGATAATGGAACCGAAAAGCAAGTAGCATTGTCGACAATGAAATATGTTATCGAAACCTTGGCCAAGTTAATGGCACCCTTCACTCCATTCGTGGCAGAGTCTTTATGGCAGAAAGCCACAGCAAATAATTTCGATAATAATGCAAAGAGTGTTCATTTAGAGGCATGGCCAAACTATAACAATGAAAATGTGGCTATATATACGGATGTAATTGATTATATGGAACAGGTCAGGCAAGTGGTCAGCGTGGGAAATTTTTTCAGGGATAAAATTGGTATTAAAATTAAGCAAGCGTTGCAAACTTTGAAGTATGTAATTACTGTTAATCGGCTTGATTTGCCTGTTGAGTATGAGCGGATTATTGCTGAACAACTTAATGTAAAAAGTGTTATAAAAGCAGATAATGATGGCTTAGAAGCTGGTGGAGCGAAAGTGTGGATTGATTCGACGATTACCCCTGCTCTCGAGCGCGAAGGCCTCAAGCGAGAAATCGTGCGCCTTGTTAATAACCTGCGTAAGAATCAGGGAATGACTATTCAGGATCGTATCGAATTGCTGTGGCATTCGGATGATGCAATTGTTGTCGCAACCATTAGTGAATATGGCGACGAGATTAAGAATGACACCCTGGCTGCGGAATTAAGGGCCGATAAGGGGGAGGGGTTTGAAGAACAGAAAGTTAACGGGCACAGCCTAAGTCTCTTGATAAAAAAGCAATAACATGGAAACGCCCGCCAGCCGAAAATTATTGACGCTCGTCATTCTTCAGCAACCCTCTCGGATATTGCTGGGTATGAAAAAGCGCGGTTTGGGAGTGGGGCGTTGGAACGGCTTTGGCGGAAAGGTTGAACAAGGGGAAGCGATTGAGGAGGCAGCCAAGAGGGAAGTAATGGAAGAATCCGGGATTAAAGTAACTGATCTTGAGAAAGCAGGCGTTGTCACTTTTGAGTTCGAGGATGATACGGCAAGCGCAGAAGCGCATATATTCCGCTCATGCAATTTCACGGGTGAGCCGCTTGAAACTGACGAAATGAAGCCGCAATGGTTTGATGAAAACAGCCTGCCGCTGGAACAGATGTGGACTTCGGACACATATTGGATCCCCTTATTGCTAGCCGGCAAGAAGTTCAAGGCTAGTTTTTGGTATGACCGCTCCTCGACAGCTGATTACGCAAGCCGTATTATTAAAAGTGAAATAGAAGAAGTCGAGAGTTTGAATTGATACGTGATCTTATAATTAATAATTTAAAGTTAATCATATGATGCCAGAAATAAACTATTGGGCGATTTTAGCGTGCGGTGTTCTTTCAATGGTGCTCGGTGCGCTGTGGTACGGTCCGATCTTCGGTAAGGCCTGGATGAAGGTTATCCGTGCAACCGATATGGACCTCGCCAAGCGCAAAGAAATGCAGCGGCGAGCGGCGCCTTTGTATGCCGTTACTTTCGTGCTGGCGCTGTTCCAGGCTTTTGTTATGGCCTGGTATATCGCTTCATTGACTTCTTCCGGCGCCCTCGATCACGCCGTTTGGCTCTGGGCCGGCTTCGTTATTCCGACCGTGGCGGCCGGCTCGATGTGGAACAATGACTCGAAGGAGGTTTCTTGGGCGCGCTTCGGTATCCAAGCTGGTTACTACCTGGTTTTGTTCATAGTCTTTGGTTTGATTCTTGGTCTGTGGAAATAAATAACTTAGTTCCTTATTTACTTTATTAATTTTTTACTTAATCATATGGCACTCTGGATAATTATTGGAATCATCGTCTTGCTCGGACTGATCGTCATGGGCATGTACAACGGACTCGTCCGTCTTAAGAATCGCGTCGATGAAGCCTGGGCTGATATCGATGTGCAGTTGAAGCGCCGTCATGACCTCATTCCAAATCTCGTGGAGACGGTTAAGGGTTATGCGACTCATGAGCAGGGAACTCTGGATAAGGTAATTCAGGCTCGCAACGCAGCTATGTCCGCGCAGACATCCGGCAATGCTGCTGAGATTGAGAAGACTGAGAACATGCTGTCCTCAACTCTGAAATCGATCTTTGCGTTGTCTGAAGCGTACCCCGACCTAAAGGCGAATACGAACTTCCTCGAATTGCAGCGCGAACTGTCTGACACGGAAAACAAGATCCAGGCCAGCCGCCGCTTCTACAACACGAATGTCCGCGACTTCAATACCAAGATTCAGGTCTTTCCGACTAACATGATCGCGACCCAGCTCGGCTTCAAGTCTCGTGAGTTCTTTGAGGCGGGGGCAGAGGAGAAGGAGAATGTGAAGGTTGGTTTTTAAGCGAATATGAAATCTGAGACAATCCACATTATCATCACTGGCGGAACGATTGATTCCTACTTCGAGGCGACTAAAGATACGATTGTCCCGAATAAGAAGACGATCATTCCTGAAACGCTCCAGTGGCTTAAGGTGGACAAGAAGTTTCATTTTTCTAAGGTTTGCATGAAGGATAGCCGCGCGCTCACCGAAAAGGATCGACAAGCGATTTTGTCAGCCGTGCAGAAAAGCCCGTATAAGAAAATAATTATTACGCATGGTACGTATACCATGCCCGATACGGCTCGTTATTTAAAGGAACGTCTTAAGATAAGCAATAAGGCTGTTGTGTTTACGGGCTCGATGCTTCCGATTTCCGGTTTTTCACCTTCGGACGGTACGTTTAATCTCGGTTACGCGATTGCCGTTTCGGAATATATGCGGCCGGGAATTTATATTGCGATGAACGGAAGAATTTTTGATCCCTTGCGAGCGGTTAAAGATCTAACGATTGGCAAGTTTTCTTCTAAATCATAAATTATGAAAGGAACAATCCTCATCACCGACTCGCTCTTCATCTTTCCGGAACACGAGAAGATGCTGCGCGCTGCCGGTTATGAAATTGAACGTCTCGATAAGCCGGAAGCGAGCGAAGAAGAATTAGTCGCGGCAGTTGAAGGCAGGGTTGGCTATATCCTCGGCGGTATTGAACATGTTACTGAGAAAGTTATTGCTGCAGCCAGCGCCTTAAAAGCGATTGTCTTCACTGGTTCAGACTGGCGTCATTTCATTCCAGGTAATGAAGCTGCAACGGCGAGAGGAATAGCGATTGCCAATGCTCCGGGAGCGAATAGTTATGCTGTGGCCGAATATACTCTGACTCTCATGCTGGCCATGGTGCGTAACATCTTAACCCTCGGCAAGACGGGAGATAAGAAATTCATGACCAGTCTGTCTTTACGCGAGGCAACAGTTGGTATTATCGGGGCGGGCCATATTGGCAAGATGCTGGCCTCGATGCTGAAGGGTCTGGGTGTTAAGGAAATCCTGTATTATAGTCGCCAGCAGCACACGGATGTGGAAAAAGAAAGCGGTGCGACGTTCGTATCTCTGAATGAGCTGTTGGAAAGGAGCGATATTGTCACGATTCATGTTCCGAAAAGCGCTGGGAACGGCTTTATTGGAGCCGAAGAGATGAAGCGTATGAAGGATGGCACTATCCTAATTAATTGCGCCTTCGCAGGCGCGATAGAGGCTGAGGCCTTGTACGCCGAACTGAGCGCCGGTCGTTTGCGAGCAGCGCAGGATGAGCCTGTCGATGAGCGCTTTAACGCTTTGCCGCTCTCAGTTTGGTTCAATTCTAATAGTGGTACTGCCTTTAATACGTCTGAGGCTAATACGAAGGCAAGCGACATGGCCACTCAATCAATCCTTAATCTCTTGGAAAAAGGCGAGGATCAATATAAAGTAAACTAATCTAATCTAATTTTTTATCTATGCCGAAGGTTATTCTTTACATGGCCGTCTCCCTTAACGGTATGATCGCCAAAGAAAACGACGATACGAGTTGGATCTCGGACGACGAATGGGAGTTCTATTGCAAGGCGGCCCGCAATGCCGGCAACCTAATCGTCGGGCATCGTACGTATGACATTATGAGCGAGCAAGCCGAGTTTGACGACTTGCGCGACGTTCGCGTCGTCGTTATTGCGCATGACGATTTCGATACCAAGAGCGCCAACCATTGCGTTGTCGCTTCGCCGAAAGAAGCGCTGGCTTATCTTAAAGAAGAAGAGCAGGTCATCGTCGCCGGTGGCGGTATCCTCAACGCCGCCTTCCTGCAGAACAAGATGGTTGATGAAATCTTCATCGACGTGGAACCGGTTATCTTCGGCAAGGGAATTAAGCTCCTGAACGGAGACGACTTTACGCTTAACCTGAAGCTGCTCGGTGTGACGCATATTTCCGATAACGAAGTACAGCTGCATTACGAGGTAGTGAAATAATAGGCTATGACTTCTCTTTATACCAACATTGATTCTAACAAGCGCAAGACCTGGCTGCTCATGTCGGTATTCTTTGTCGTGGTGATTCTGGTCGGGTTCGTTTTTAGCCGCGCCATGGAAACGCCGGCGATTCTGTATTTCGCTGTCGGCTTTAGTATTGTTTCGAGTTTTATTAGCTACTGGTGGAGCGACAAGATTATTCTGGGCATGTCGAGCGCGCACCCAGTGTCTATGGAGAATAATAAAGAACTTTATCGTGTGGTTGAGAATCTCTGTATTACCGCCGGGCTGCCTGTGCCGAAGATTTACGTTATTGACGATACGGCGCCTAATGCTTTCGCGACCGGTCGTGATCCGGAGCATGCGGCCATCGCGCTGACGACCGGCATCATACAAAAGCTGGAGCGCAGCGAACTTGAGGCAGTCATCGCCCATGAGCTCTCGCATATCGGCAACCGTGATATTCTTATCACGACAATTTCGACCGTGCTGGTCGGCGTAGTTGTGTTACTGGCCGATTGGTTCATGCGCTGGAGCATTTTTGGCCACCGCAAGAGCAATGACCGCGAAAGTGGACAGCTTCAGCTCATTATTACCGTAGCTGCTTTGGTATTAGCAATCTTGGCGCCGATTTTCGCCTACATGTTGCAGTTTGCCATTTCACGCAAGCGGGAATTCCTGGCTGATGCTGATGGCGCCATGCTGACCCGCTATCCGGAAGCCCTCGCCAGCGCCCTGCTGAAAATCTCGCAGGATTCGGAACCGCTCGAGGCAGCTAATCGCGCAACTGCTCATCTCTATATAGTTTCTCCTTTGAAAGGGGAGGCGGCAACTGGTTTTTTCACAAAATTATTTATGACGCATCCGCCAATCGCTGAGCGCGTGGCGGCGTTGCGTGGTCTTGACGTCGGCAAGACCGGATGATATAGATTAGCCGACGTTCATTTTCAAAATCTAACAAAGCGCTCATGAAGTTTTATGTTTCTGGACGTGCGTCCAACACTCATGCCGTCCGCAAGGCCGTTGCGGAAATCAAAGAAAGGGGTCATGAAATAACTTTCGAGTGGTCTGATCCGACCTTGCGTTCAGCCAAGCCGTTTCATGAAAATCGAGAGTTAGCTGCTGAGTACGCCAGTCAGGCTATTCAAGGCGTGGTTGATGCCGATGTGTACATCATGATTTCTACTAAAGACGGCAATGGCGTCTTTGGCGAATTAGGTGCCGCCTTGGGGATGAATGCTAAAACTGGCAGTCCGCATCTATATGCCATTGGCGCGAAAGAAGAAACCATGTTCCATTTTCATCCGGCTATCCAATGGCGGGAAGACGTTAAGAAGGTTATTGATGAGCTTGAGGCGCTGAAGTAATAAAAAACCTCTCTGTTTTACGGAGAGGTTATTTTTATATTTGGCAGAGAGCAATCTCTAGACCGGCTATAAGTGTCTTTAGCCGGGAAATTTTCCCGCCGGTTACGGTGGAGTGGGGATCATCCGCCTTGTCTCCTGATTTTTCAGCGAGCACCGAGCCGACCGTGGTCGTCTTGAAGCCGCGCTCTTCGGCGATAGCGACATACGATTCCGGAAATACGACTGCTGGCGTAGTCGTGATAATCGCCACATTAAAGCGGCGCAGGATCACTATGTAGGCATAATCGAGTATCGGCCCGTTCGCGATTTTGAAGATACCACTTTCTATTCCCACGCCCGCGACCGCTTCGGGACATTCGTTAAGGGCCGCTTGGGCGCGGGCCCAGGCTCCGCAAAAGGTCTCTTCTGCTCCGAGTGGCTGTTCGTTCTCGCCGCTTGAGGTTTTGATTGCTTTGACAACGAAAGGAAGTTCCAGTTCGGCGATCGCCGTCCGGAGAGCCTCTATCTTAAGGGCGCTATCTGAGCCAAGCGCTATAATTCTGTTTTCTGACATATTATCTTGTTTTAAGGTTCGATAATCCAGTGTAATTCCTGAAATAAGCGATGTCAACGGGGACTGTCGGTTTTATGCTATTATAAAGAGAGAAAATTATGAAATTCAAAGTACGATACAAACCCCATTTCCGGTACGAATTCCTTAATTTTATTACCGGTATTTTGTTAATTATTGCTGGGCTTATTAAGCTGTTTGATAAAGATTACGTTACGGTAGCCAACTGGGTCATTTTTGGAGCGATGTACTTAGTGATGGACGATTATACGCCAAAACCCAGTCCGCGTAATTCGGTGGAGCTCATTTTTGATTTAGGTCGGAAGATATTCAGTTGGGTAGGCCTTTTCGGATCAATCTTTATCTTGTTGTATTATTTGTTCTTTTAGGGTGGTACCATATATAGTAATCTCAATCATATGCTCGCATTCCTGCGCGGAACAATCTTAGCTAAAACCGGTGATTACCTAATCGTCGATGTTCATGACCTCGGCTACCGGGTTTTTGTGACTAAAAGCCTTCTGACTGAATCTCTGGCCGGCCAGGCGATTGAACTGTTTCTTTATCAACATGTCCGTGAGGACGCCAGCGATCTCTACGGCTTCAAAAAGCAGGCCGAACTTGAATTGTTTCAATTATTAATTTCCGTTTCCGGCGTCGGCCCGAAATCGGCCAGCGCCATCATCGATCTCGCGCCGGTCGAAGCGCTGCAGCAGGCGATCGCCGCCGGCGATGATGCTATGCTAACTAAAGTTTCTGGCATCGGCGGCAAAACCGCCCAGCGCGTCATTCTCGAATTACGCGGCAAACTGGCTCATATTGAAACGAGCGGACCGGGACGTGGCGAGGAGATCGAGGCGCTCATCAGTCTCGGCTATTCCTCGCAACAGGCGCGTGAAGCGCTGCAGAAAGTCGATAGCGCGATCACTGACAGTGGCGAGCGCATTAAGCAGGCGTTAAAGCATATATAATATTTGAGCGAAAAAACTGAACGTGTGCACTTTATTTTTAAGCAGTCACATATCAATATGTCCGATTCAAAATCTATCACGGCCACGCCTCGTGTTTATCTGTTGACGGTCCTGGCTTTCGCTGTGGGCCTGGTGTTCAATTATCTCTTTTTTGACAAACTGCCTGGCGTTTCAGTTGTAATATTTGTGGCCATCGTTATCGCTCTGACTCTCTGGCTTTGCCAGCGGCATGGTATGTCGTACCGCGCGGGGCTGTGGCTAATGGGTGGCGCACTCGTTTTTTCTCTATGTGTCATGGTCCGAGATAATGGTTTCCTGTCCTTTCTTAATATCCTGGCGACTCTGGGACTGCTGCTCTTGGCGATACGGAGCGTGATGAGGGAGCGAGTGATTGATTTCCGTCTACCCGATTATCTGAAGACAATCTTCTGGCTGCCTTTTAAGATTCTGCGCCGCTCCTTGGAGGCCATATCGCTTTTATTCCGCCCTGGTCAGAATTCTCCGGCTGGCCGACGGACGTCGGTTATCAAAGGGATTGTTATGGCTCTGCCTTTCTTGGTCATCTTCGGCTTGCTCTTCGCTTCGGCTGATGCCGCCTTTAAGCAATTCTTTACTTCTATCTTCACTTTTACGATTCCGGATACTGTGTTCGGCCATCTGGTATTTATTGTTGGTCCGTTCGTTATTAGTCTGGGAGTGTGGGCTTTACTGTTCATTAATTCGGCCACCAAAAAATCCGCCCCCATCACTGAATCGACGACAAGCCTGCCAGTTGGAAGCCGTAGTCTGGAGACGAGCATCTTTCTCTGGCTGATCGCCGCCCTTTTTCTAGTCTTTATTATTTTTCAGGTGGCATATCTATTTGGTGGGGCCGCTAATATCACGGCAGCTGGTTTTACTTATGCTGAATACGCCCGCCGCGGCTTCTGGGAATTATTGATTGTTGCGTTTATAACGCTATTGCTACTCCTTGTCACTGATTTTTATACTCAGCGCAGCCTGCCCCGCCTGAAGTGGTTTACGCTGCCGAGTCTGGTCTTGATCGGCGAGATATTCATTATCATGACCTCGTCTTTCAAGCGCCTCATGCTGTATCAGTCCGCCTACGGCCTGACAACGCTGCGTTTGTATGTCGCTGGTTTCATTATCTTCCTTGCCGTTATTTTCGCACTCTTGGCCCTTAAGCTCTGGCGCGAGAAACGGGATAGTTTTTTCGCCCTTGGCGCCCTGCTCGCCATGATTGCTTTCCTGCTTAGCTTCAACCTGCTTAACCCGGATAATTTCATTACTCGGCAGAACGTCGCCCGTTTTGGACAGACCGGCGCTATCGATATGGAATATTTGGCGTCGCTGCGTTCGGCTGATGCCGTGCCGGCGCTGCTTGATGTGTATGGCCGTTTGCCGAAAGAAGTCCAGGAACCGCTGTTTGGTTCCTTGGAGATGATTACGCAGCGTTTGGAAAAGGATGCGACGCACTGGGAGTCATTTAATATTTCGCGTCGCGCCGCCCTAATTCAACTGCGAGAAGAATTCAAAAAACAATGATTTTCCGCGAACTGCTTTATAGCCAGGAACACCTCCAACTCCTCGACACCTATCAGTCGAGCCTGCCGCATGCCCAATTCATGCAATCAAGCAAATGGGCGGCGTTTCAACAGGCGCGCGGCAATCGTGTCGCCCTTATCGCCGACGAGAATAAGGAAATAGTTTTTCTCGCCCTGCGTCAGGCGCTCGGCGGCCGTTCGTACTGGTATGTCCCTCGCTTTGATATTCCGGACGGCAGCGAAGAACTATTCCGCGAGATTGATCCGCGGGCCATTTTTATCCGCAGCGATATCATCCGCCGCGAAACAGGGGACAGGAACGCCTTTGTCCGGACGATCGACGTCCAGCCGAGCCGGACGCTTGTCTTGCCGCTGCAGGGTCCGGCTGAACGACTGCTCACTCAGATGCACCAGAAAACCCGTTACAATATTCGCCTGGCGCAAAAGAAAAATCTGGAGATTAAGAGTGGCGTGGAGCATCTCGATGGCTTTTTGGAGATCCTCGAGGAAACGCGCAAGCGCGATAAATTTCGCTTGCATGGCCGGGCCTACTATATGGCTATGATTAATTCCGGCGCAGTGGAATTAAAAACGGTGTGGTCGGAAGGTCAGATGCTTGCCGGCAGTCTCATTGCGTATTTCGGCGACACGGTTACGTACGTGCACGGCGCCTCATCTTCGCGGCAGCGCCAGCTTATGGCGCCGTACGCCTTGCAATGGGATTCTATTCTCAAGGCCTGTGATGCGGGCTATGCCTGGTATGATTGGCATGGTATTGATGAGAAGAAATGGCCGGGCGTGACCCGCTTTAAGCTTGGCTTCGGCGGAGAGACGTTGGATTTCGCCGGAACCTTTGATAAGCCGCTTGCTCCTATCGCCTACGCCGGTTATACTATACTTCGGCGTCTGCGCCGCCTATTCTCCTGATCATAAGCGCCTTAAAGCCATCTCATGGACAAAATACTCTATTACATCAAACGGCTTATTCCTAAGAAAGTCTTTTCCTTTCTCTGGCCGCTGTATCACTTTTTTCTCGGCGTAGCGGGCAATATTATGTATCGCTGGCCGAGCCATCGCTTGATTGTCATTGGCGTTACCGGAACAACCGGCAAGACGACAACGACCTATCTTATCGCCAAGATGCTTGAGGGTGCTGGCTATAAGGTCGGGTATACCTCGACCGCCATGTTCGGCGATGGAAAGAAGGAATGGCTCAACAATAAGAAAATGACCATGGTCGGACGTTTCTTTACCTTCAAGATGATGCGCGCCATGGTTAACAATGGCTGTCAGTTTGCCGTCATTGAAACTTCGTCGGAAGGCATCATTCAGTACCGTCATCGTTTCGTCAATTACGATATCGCCCTCATTACCGGATTGTATCCGGAGCATATCGAGTCGCATGGTAGTTTCGAGAATTACAAGGAAGCCAAAGGAATGCTCTTTGCTCACCTGAAGGATTGCAAGACAAAATACATCGGTGATGACATGACGGTGCGGCGTCCGAAAAGCGGCTTGCAAAAAACCGAATTGCGCCGCGTCAAGAAAACTATTATCGCTAATGCGGCCGATGGGCATGCCGGTTACTACCTTGATTTCTGGGCAGAAAAGAAATTTTCTTTTTGGCTTGATGGTCAAGGCCTGACAAAACATCGCTTCGACGATACGGTTGCGGAAATTTGCGCTCAGGCTCATTCTACGGAAAAGGGGAATGAGCTCGTGCTGCCCGACGGTCGAGTTTCGGTTAATTTACTTGGTGCCTTTAACTTAGTAAATTCGTTGGCGGCCCTTTCTGTCGGTCTATCACTCGATATCCCGCTCGCTCGGTTGGCAAACGGTTTGAGTGGAGTACGTGGCGTACCGGGACGGCTGGAACGGGTCGATGCGGGTCAGGATTTTACAGTGATTGTCGATTACGCCTTTGAGCCTCGGGCGGTCGAGAAGTTGTATGAAACGGTTGATGCCTTGCCGCACCAGAGAATTATTCATCTGTTAGGCTCGGCGGGTGGTGGCCGTGATCAATCGCGTCGGGCCGTACTTGGTGATTTAGCAGGTCGCCGGGCGACTATCGCCATCATTACCGACGAGGATCCGTATGACGAGAATCCTTTGGCTATTATCGCGCAGGTGGCGGCTGGGGCGGAAAAGGCCGGGATGATACCGAATGAAAATCTTTTCACACTGAGTGATCGCCGAGAAGCCATTGCTAAGGCTTTTTCCTTAGCTCGTAGTGGCGATATTGTTCTTGTTACCGGGAAGGGAAGCGAGCAGGCCATCTGTCGGGCCCATGGTCGCCGGGAAGCCTGGGATGATAGGACAGTTTGCCGGGAGGAATTAGCTAAATTGAGTCGACCTGTGGATAAGTAGGGCGGTACTTTGGATGGTTTTTTGAGTCTTAAAGAATGTTAGCTAGTATTAAACAATTTTTAGCCTCTTGACAATAATATATTTTAGGCAGTAATAGAGTTGACATTTCTTATTATTGCTGTTAATCTAGAGAGGAATCTTGTGCGATTTTTTATAAGCGAATTTGTAAACTCTATATAGCTTGCGCGGCCAAACCAGTAAGTCTCGGCAGTATGCCGATCTTCTAAAAATAAGGCCGTTTTTTTGTTTTTTTAGCGCTTTGGAAATTTTTTCCCATGCGTGCCCTCTCTTCAGCGCCTTCTAACAAATTAAATAATTAGCCACGATTACGCCTCAAAGCCCCCTTGAGACGTTTGTCGTATTTACTTATCACTTATGTCAAAGTCTCCCTCTTCGTCGCTGCGTCTCGCCAGCCGCCAGTACTTTACTCCCCAGGATGCTGTCATCCCGATGCCTGACCTGATCGAGGTCCAGAAGGATTCCTACGCCTGGTTTCTAAAGGAAGGCTTAGCTGACCTGTTTGAGGAAATTTCGCCGATCACTGATTTTATCGGTCGCGAACTGGAGCTCCATTTTGGAAAATATTATCTCGATGAGCCGAAGTTCGATGAAGCGGAGAGTAAGGCCAAGAATGTCACCTATGAGGCATCCTTGCGTGTGGAGACAACTTTATTGAATCAGAAGACCGGGGGCAAGATTACTCAGGAAGTCTTTTTGGGTGATTTCCCGCTCATGACGAAGAACGGTACCTTCATTATCAATGGTATTGAACGCGCTATCGTTTCTCAGCTGATTCGTTCCGCCGGCGTTATTTTTTCGGCCGAACAGATTCGCGGCCGCAAGTACTACGGCGCTAAGATTATTCCTAATCGCGGTGCCTGGATCGAGCTGGAAACTGACGCTGCCGGAGTTATCTGGGCACGCATCGACCGCAAGCGCAAAGTGGCTGTTACGTCGCTCTTGCGTGCTTTTGGTTTCGGCACGGACGAAGAAATCCGCTCGCTCTTCACTGAAATCAACATCGGTGAAGTTAATTATATCGACAACACCTTAGCTAAAGATACCGCTAAAGACGAAGCGGAGGGCTTGATCGAAGTGTATAAGCGCATCCGCCCAGGCGACCTGGCGACGGCTGATAACGCCAAGCAGCTGATCCATTCCATGTTCTTCCGTTTCGATCGTTACGACTTCGACCGCGTCGGTCGCTATAAGATCAACAAGCGCTTTGGTTTTGATATTCCTAACAACAAGTCTACTCGCATCCTGCGCCGCGAAGACTTAGTCGCCATCATCGGCGAAATCATCCGCCTGAACATCACCCAGGACAAAGAAGACGATATCG
>CAYVHQ010000029.1:0-13078 GCA_964451345.1 uncultured Gammaproteobacteria bacterium
ATTGCTACGGTTCTCGTTCAGAACGGCACTCTCCGTGTCGGAGATTCTATTATGTTTAACGGTTTTGCGGCCGGCAAAGTGCGGGCGCTGAAGGATTATCTCGGCCGGCCCTTTGCCGCGGCCTTGCCCGGCATGCCTGCCAAGCTTATTGGTTTGAAACTCGTCCCGGAAGTGGGTGATATTCTGGAAGTTGGCCAGGGCGAGAAATCGAAGCCCCGCTCGTATCAGATCAGCCGCCCTTCTATCACCGCTACCAGCGAGGCTGAAGAGGGCGTTGAGCCGGCGGCTTCTATTAATTTTCTTATTAAGAGCGACATGCTTGGTTCGGGCGAAGCGATTGAAAACTCACTTTCCAAAATCGACAGCCAGGGAGTGCGTTTGTCAATTATCGGCAAGACTCTCGGCAATATTTCTGAGGGCGACATCCTGCGCGCTGAAGCGAACCATGCGCGCATTGTCGGTTTCAACGTCAAGCTGTCGCCTCAGGCGGAAGTGCTCGCCCGCGACAAGAAAGTGCCGGTTAAGCTCTACCGGGTTATTTACGATCTGATCGACGACGTTAAGGCTGAGATTCAGGAGCTGGTCAAGCCGGAGACTGAGCGTGTTGACCTCGGCCGCCTTAAAGTACTGGCGATTTTCCGTACGGAACCAAAAATGCAAATTATTGGCGGCAAGGTTCTGGATGGCGTTGTTAAGAAAGCCATTGTCGAAGTAGTCCGCGAGAAGGAAATCATTGGCTTGGGCACAATCGTTGGTTTGCAGAGCGGCAAAGTGGACGTAGAGTCTGTCGAAATCGACCAGGAATGTGGTCTGCGTTATGAAGGTAAGACTCTTGTCGAAGAAGGCGACATCCTGAACTGTTACGAAGAGAAGCAGACTGTTAAGAAAGTCAGCTAAATTTTTTATACATGCCCCGCGTTGAACAAATCAATTCGCTTTTGCAGCAGGAATTTGCCTCGGCGATTTCCCAGGACGTTCCGCTGCGCGGCGGGTTAATTACTGTCATGCGGGTTGATTGCACGCCTGATCTCCGGGAAGCCGATGTGTTTGTTTCAGTCCTGCCGGAGAAATTCTCAGGCACCGTTCTGGAAAGTTTACGTAAAAAGACTGGCCAGCTTGTCCAGTCAGTCGGCCGGCGGGTCCGCCTCAAGCGCATGCCGACTATTTTCTGGAAACTTGATACGACCGAACGGGAGGCCGCCCAGCTCGAGACGCTGTTCGAGCAGATGTCTTCATGAACCCTTCCTACCAGCAATTTTACGAGCGCCTGAAACAGGCCGAGCGCGTCTTTGTCGTCACCCACCTCCATCCAGACGGTGACGCCATCGGTGCGCTCGGTTTTATGATTCAGTGGCTCGAGGCCCTTGGCAAGCGCTACACGGCCTACACTGCCGGACCGTTGCCGCATAATTTTTCCTACGTCCCCGGCTATTTTTCCATGGTGACCGATGCGGATCGTTTCGCCTTGAGCGATTATGACCTTATTATCAGCGTCGATTGCGCCAATCTGGCACGCACCGCTCTGGCTCCTCTCATTTCTGCTCGTCGTGCTGATCAGTTTTATATTGAGATTGATCATCATCCCTCCCATGAAGGAGGCAGTAATTTGGCTATCCGCGAAGAAGGGGCGGCCTCGACGACGGAAATACTGTATCACATCGCACAGGAAGTCGGCTTACGGCTGACGCAGCCGATGGCGCGCTGCCTGCTGACTGGCATCCTGACCGATACCGGAAATTTCATGTTCCCGACGACGAGTCAGCGCACAATTGCCGCTGCTTCCGATATGCTGCTTGGCGGCGCGAGCTTGGCGAAAATCGTTGGTTATACCGAACGCAATAAAACGCTGGCTGATTTGAAACTGTGGGGCATGGCCATGGCCCGTCTTACCTTCCGTGCCGACTATGGCATCGCCTATACCGTCCTGACGCCGGAAGACTTTGAAGCGAGCGGCGCGGACGAGGGCGCGATTGCCGGTTTAGCGGAGTTTATTTGCAGTTTGCCGGAGGTTGGCGTAATTCTCGTTTTGCGCGACGACGGTGAGGGAAACCTGCGCGGAAATTTTCGAACGATGCGTCATGATATCGATGTCAGCCGCCTGGCTCGCCGTCTCGGCGGGGGAGGGCATCATAAGGCCGCCGGCTTCAGCGTGCGCGGCCGTCTCGCCCGTACTGCTACGGGCTGGAGAGTTGAAATGTAAGCCTAAAAAGTATACAGTTAAGGTACTACGCGCCTGCGCGCCGCCAAAGTTTCCCCTATGTCTTCTGAATCAGCTACAACTAAACACGAAGAAACCGGCCCGATGACCGTGACGCCTGGTGCTAAGAAAATCTTCCAGGCGATTTACCGTCACCAGCAGCCCGCTAAGCTGGATGAAACCATCGTTCGTCTGCAGGTATCCGACTTGATTTCGAAGATGTCCTTTTATTATGAAAAGATTCGCAATGCTGTTCACTATACGGAAGATCACTTGCTGCGCAAGGATGCCATTTTCCGTATTCTTAAGCGCCAGCTGGTTATTGAAGGGTCGGTGCGCATTGTCCGCGCCGATGACAGTCTGACCATTGCTCATCATCTTCTTATTGAGCTTATCCGGGCCGGCTATCTGCCAAACAACTCTTTACCCGAGAGCAAAGTGGATGAAGTGGGGACTATTATTAAAAAGTACACGTCGCTGCGCTCAGCGGCTTTGACCGAAAATGCCAGCCAATTTAATTTCTTTTCCGGCGGTTCCCGCAAGAAAGGCGAATTGGAAAACCGTTCAGAACTGACTCAATGGCTGCTCGGACTGGCCGCCGCTGAAATTGAGGAACATATTGGCCAGGACGAGGTGCCGCGCACAGTTGTCCTGGTTATGTATAAGATGCTGGAAAAACGCATTGAGCTTCCGGAAAGCTTGCCCTACGTTCAGGACTTGCCGATCCAGACCTATCTGGCTATTTATCGTAATCTTTTGCAGTTCGACGAGGATATGCTTTCGCTTATTCTCTTCCGCTACTTTAACGGCGATTGGTCATCGCCTTCGGAGGCGTCCCTGAAGAAGATTGCCGCCCAGCTTTTTGTGCTCAAGCGTGTCATTAATGATCAGTTGGTGCATCCGCTTTCCGCTCAGCTCAACCGTATTGTCTCACGCTACACCGTTTATTTCCGCGTCTTAGAAGATGTTATCAGCGAAGATCCGGTGGCGGTGTATGACAGCTTTAGCGATGATCCCAAGGCTTTTGCTCGCCGCATTAAGAAGGCCTGCAATAAGCGCTATAGTGAAGCGAAGAAAAAGCTCTGGCGGGCAGGCTGGCGCAGCATCATTTACATACTTCTCACCAAATCGATCTTCGCCGTGCTCCTCGAAGTTCCGGCAACGCAATTCTTTGGCGAGGCGCTTAACCTGGGCTCATTGGCTATTAACGTTTCTTTCCCGGCTGCCCTGCTTTTCTTGGCGGTTGCCTTTACCCGCCTGCCCGGCGAGGCCAATAGCCAGCGCATTGTGGCCGGCATCGAGGAAATTGTTTTCAATGAAAAGCGTCGCGACCCGATCAAGCTGCGCAAGCCGCGCGGACGTCATGGCGTCATGGATGGCATCTTTACCTTCCTGTATGTCGTAACTTTCTTCCTTTCCTTCGGTCTGGTGGTCTGGTTCCTTGAATCAATTCACTTTAGCTGGGTGAGCATCATTATCTTCCTTTTCTTCCTCACTTTTGTCAGCTTCTTCATTATTCGCATCCGCCGCAGCGCCAAAGAACTGAACGTTGTTGAGACGCGCGAGAGCATGACCCGGCTTGTTTCGGATTTCTTTGCCACGCCAATTATCGCTACCGGCAAATGGCTTTCCAGCAAGTTCTCTCGCGTCAATGTCTTTGTCTTTGTGCTTGACTTCATTATCGAGGCGCCGTTTAAGATATTCGTTGAAATTGCCGAACAATGGACGCGCTATGTCCGTGAACGCAAGGATGAAATATAACAATTCACAAATTAATTAGTTAATTAATTAACTAGTTAGTTATCTAATTTAGCACGTATGGTTATCTTCGATGTTATACTCCTTATTCTGCTTGCTGGTTTTGTTTTTTACGGCTTCTTTTTCGGCCTGATCCGGGCCGTTGGCAGCCTGGCGGGGGTGTTGCTTGGCGCCTGGTTGGCTGGAAGATTTTACCTTGAAGTCTTTGCCTGGTTTGATAAGATTTGGCCTTGGAGCGAAAACGTCGGTAAGGTTGTTAGTTTCATTATCTGTTTCACGATTGTCAGCCGGCTTGTCAGCTGGGGTTTCGTTCTGTTCGAACAGGCTTTCAAAGTTGCGGCCATTGTACCGTTCGTTAAGACGCTTAACCGACTGCTCGGCGCCCTTTTCGGGTTTATTGAAGGCGCCCTCGTCCTGGGACTTATCCTCTATGTTGCCGGCCGCTATTTGCCGGGCAGCGGTGCCTGGGGGAAGTGGCTGGACAGCTCGGCTATCGTCGCTTTCCTTATAAGCTTCTCCAAGATTCTTGCGCCATTGCTGCCGGAGATGTATAAGAAGGTGCGGGCTATTTTTTAAACGCCAGTTTCCGATTACCTATGCATTTCGATACTCATTGCCATATCAATACTGATGCCTTTGCGGCCGATGCCGATCGGGTAATCAAGCGCGCCCTGGAGAACGAGACGGCTCTGGTGATAGTTGGCACGGATTATAAATCATCCAAGCGCGCTCTGGAGTATGCTAATAAATTTGAGAACGGCGTCTGGGCGGCGGTCGGATTGCATCCGCTCTCGCTGCGCCCCTCACGCGAAGAAGTCAACGGCGAAGTCCGCGACGTGCCGGCCGAGTCTTTTAGTTTTGGCATGTATGAAGTGCTCGCCAAGTTTCCAAAAACCGTGGCCATCGGCGAGATCGGCCTGGATTACGCCTGGCGCGACGGCGACGACGATATTGCTAACCGCAAAGCCGAGCAAAAAAAAGCTTTGCGTGATCAATTGATCATGGCTAGGCGTTTCGATTTGCCGGTTGTCATTCACTGCCGTCAGGCGCATGACGATCTGCTGCCCTTGCTGCATGATTTCCGCAAAGAGTACAAGGATCTCCTTCCTAAGGATCGACCCTGGGGCGTAATACACTGCTTTTCTGGCGACGAGAATTTGGCCTGGGAGTACTTTAATCTTGGCTTGATTATTTCTTTTACCGGCCTTATTACCTTTAGCCAACGCTGGGATGAACTGATTCGCAAAGTTCCGTCCGACAAAATCATGATTGAAACTGATTCTCCGTATATGACGCCCGAGCCGCACCGCGGCAAGCGTAATGAGCCGGTTTTGGTGAAATTCGTCGCGGCCCGCATGGCTGAAATCAGGGGAACGACGCCGGAAAAAATCGCCGAGCTGACAACGGCGAATGCCAAACGTTTATTTAAACTACGCTAGTATGACAAACCGGGAAGGGATACCAGATTCTGAAGTGCCGGCCGTATTTTTGGCGCGCCTCGTCCCAGAAATTGAAAAGGAGCTGGAGCGCCGTCGTCCTGGTTCTCCTGAGCGGATTGAAGACGAGCAATCGCCGGTCGACTGGTGGCATTACGCCGGAATAGCGGGTGCCCTGCATGAGATCAGCGAAGGAGCATCCGCTGATCTATCGGCTGAGGTTACGCAGAGTTTGCTGGACGACATGGAAAAGAAACTAGCGACTGAGACAGGCGACGAACGCATCTGGAATTATGTGCTCTATGCTTCGCGTCTCCGTAAGCTGGATATCGTTGTTCCGGACATGCCGGCGGCAATGGTCAACGAGGCGTCTGGTCATGTCGCCGTATTGCGCGCGGCGACTAATCCGCACGCGCCTTGGTATCTGGCTTATTATCTTTCCCATCTGACTGATCTGCGGTCGGATGTCGGCCGTTTGGTGACTGACGAGGATTGGTCGGTTTTTGCCCAAGAAGCCACGGCGATTTTCACTGAAGAAAACATTGTTGAAAAAGATTTTCTTTTAGCGCAATTTATCACTAGCCTGTACAGTCTGGACGCCGATAGAGCGGGCCTGTTGATACGTGGAGCTGGTATCGACTTGAATGGTGTGTGCGCCAACTTGCGGGCCAAGGCCGAGGAGGCAAAAACGGCCGGCGATGGCTGGATGATGCAGCAGTACGCCCGAGCGTATAAGCAATTGCTTGAGGTGGTCTAAACCGCTAGTTGGTTCCGGGTTGATTTTCGCCTTACCGCATGGTAAGGTTTTTTCAAATTAAAAAAAGGAGTGGTACATTGAAAAAAGGAATTATTATGGCTATCGGCGGCGCCGAGGATCGCGAAAAGGACTGCGTTGTCCTGCGTGAATTCATGCGCTATGCCGGGGGAGCCAAAGCGCGCATCGCTGTTATTGCGACAGCCGTCGATCCGCAGGAGAAAGAAGCTCTGTGTCTTCGCTACCGGCAGCTGTTAAGGGGACTCGGCGCACGGCGGGTCGATGTAATCTGCGTATCCTCCCGCGCCGACGCGCAGTCCGAGGAAAATGTCAGAATTATCGCCCAGGCAACGGCAATTTTCTTTACGGGCGGCAACCAGATTCACATTTCGACGCATATAGGCGGCAGCCTCCTGGAAGAGGCAATCATCAAGCGTTGGCACGGTGGCGTAATTATTGCTGGCACAAGCGCTGGCGCGGCGATGATGTCGAGTTCGATGCTGATTGGCGGACGGCAGGAAAAATACCCCTGCTCGGAGGCGGCCATCATCGGACCGGGTATGGGTTTCTTACCTGATATCGTCGTTATTGACACTCATTTTTTCCCGCGCGGACGTATTGGACGGCTTATCATGGCGGCTGGTCATTATCCGCAGCGCATCAGTCTCGGCATTGATGAAGACACGGCGGCGGTGTTTGACGGTGATGTCATGACAGTTATCGGCCAAGGTTCGGTGATTGTCATTGATGTGAAAGATATTGGTTATTCCAATATCGGTTATGTTGAACCGGACGCGGCAGTGACGCTGACCGATATGCGTCTGCATGTTCTGGCGGCGGGTTCGACGTATGACATGGGGACACGTCAGGCGACTGGACCACAAATACATTTTTAAAAGATAGGCAAAGCAATGCCGCTCTGTATGGAGCGGCGTTTTTATATCCAGAAATAAAAAGAACCGGTCATGAGTAATCACGACCGGTTAACCTAAGCAAAGTGGGGATAGGTTCTTATTCTGAATCCGTCTTACATGAAGGATTCAATTACCCTTTTAGGAGCATTCGCTCACCCTGACTTTGTTAAGCGTACTGCTTATTTCTTTTTTTTGCCTTCCTTGTTTAGCTTCTTACTGACCACTATTTTTGCCGCTTCAATGATGAGCGGATCTAATAGGTCTTTCAGTTGCTGAGCGTCAACCCCGAGATTGTGGGCAACGTTCTTAATCTGTCGGCCATAATTGTCCGACAAAGGAAATTTAGCTAAGACTAGCAATGCGGGTATAAGTTTTTTTGCCATTGCTAATTCTTGCTTTGCTTTTTCTGATTCATCCATGATGGATATATATTGGTTTAGCGGCACCTCCGCCTATAGGACAGATATATTGTTGTCTGTTTATTTTGTACTTGTTAACTCTTGCCATTCATTGTTGGTTGTTGTGGATGGTGATTTTTGTATGACAACTTCCATCTTATGCCAATCAGGTTCGATATCGGGTTGTACGAGTTGTCCTTGTACGGCGCGACATATCTTATTATTGACTCCGTAACAAATGAGACGAATACGAAAAGGTTCAGTAGATTCGTAATGATCTGTTTGCAGTGTTACAAAGAAGCCACTAATTGGATGGGCATTGGCTTGGCCTGGTAAGAAATCTTTATAGCGGCATTTAACCGATGTAATGCTTGCGCTTATTTCAGTATCTCCGAAGGTAATGCGTATTAATCTACCTATCAGTTCTGAGAAATGAGATGTATCGCCTATTTGGAATGCTTCCTTAGCTTCCTTTTTAATTTGATTACGGTAATCTTCCATGGATTCCATGTTCTTTCCTTTTTTAATTTTATTTGAATAATTTATACATTTTTCAGGAGCGAGCCTAGGGTTATGTTGCCGGCCCGGTATGCTGAAAAACCTATGAATTATTCAAATATATGTAAAGGTACTAATAATACATTATATCATATATTTAAATAAATGTCAACTATTTTGCTTAAAACTGAGCATATGCCTGCTTTTTGCAGGAATTTATTGACTTCCCCTTAAAATAAGCCTATACTAGTGATGGAGTCCCACGACTCTTGCATTTCAAGGACATTCCGCCCTTGTTTTATTTTTCCAATCTATGTCCGCCGCACCGAATCAGTCCGTTTCCGCTCCCTCGGGACAGGAAAAGGCCCCCTGGTGGCAGGAAGCCGTCTCGATGTTCACCCGCCTGTCCGGTTGGGTGATTCTGCCGTTTATCGTTGGTTTCAGCCTCGGACGCTGGCTCGACCAGCGCGCTGGCGGAGGCCAGAAATGGTTTTTCATTTCGCTGGCCGGATCATTTATCATCTCCACAATCGGCATGGCCTGGCAGGCTAAGAAAGAATACGCCAAAATCGCCGCCCTGACCCCTGACAAAAAAGACCCTGAACATGACTGAAGCAGAGCAGACAATTAACCTGACTGAAACCGCCACGACGACGGCTACGGAAACGCATGCGGCCGAGCCGGCGACTGGCGAAGCGCACGAAGCTGCTTCCGGCGAACATGAGCACACCCTCTACGCTGAACCGCTCTTCAATATCGGCACCTTTACCGTCACTAATTCATTGTTGACCTCCTGGATCGCGCTGATCGCTATTCTGACGGTCGCCCTCGTTTTCCGCGCCCGGCTGGCGACAATCCCCAAGAAGCTGCAGAGCATCGTCGAGATGGTCATGGAGCAGTTTCTCGACATCTTTGACCTCGTCACTAACTCGCGTGAACGATCAATTAAGCTGGCGCCGTTCGTCATGAGTTTTTTCGTGCTCATTCTCGTTAATAATTGGCTCGGTCTTATTCCCGGTGTCGGTTCGATCGGCCGTTTCGTGAGCGAAGGGGGACATGAAACCTTTGTGCCATTCCTGCGCGGCGCGACGGCTGACCTCAACACGACGCTGGCGCTCGCTTCGATTGCCGTTGTCGCCAGCCACATCTTTGGCGTCGTCGCAGTTGGCGGCTGGAATTATCTCAATAAGTTCATCAATATCAAGGCGCTGATTGAGATTCCGAAGAAGATAATGAAGGAGCCGACCATCATCCTCGTCAACCCGATCAAGGTCTTTGTCGGTTTAGTGGAAATTATCGGTGAGGCAGCTAAGATCGTCTCGCTGTCCTTCCGTCTTTTTGGTAATATCTTTGCCGGCGAAGTACTGCTCGCTTCGATGGCCGCTATTTTAGCTTTTGCCGTGCCGATTCCATTCATGTTCCTGGAAATCATCGTCGGGTTGATTCAGGCCCTTATCTTTGCTATATTGGTGTTGATTTACGTGTCGATCAGCACTACCGCTGAAGAGCATTAGACAAGTTGATAAATTAACTAATTAACGAATGCATTAATTAGTTACCTGGTTAATTTATTAATTATTAAATATATACTATGGAGAACGTTATGTTAGCCAAGGCTCTGGCCATCGGCATCGGTTCGATCGCTCCGGCCCTCGGCATCGGTTACATCGGCGCTAAGGCCATGGAAGCCATCGGCCGCAACCCGGAATCAGCCAGCAAGATCCTCGTCCCGATGCTCTTGTCGGCCGCCTTCGCTGAAGCTATCGGTATCTACGCGCTCGTTATCGCGTTGAGCATCAAATAACCTTTTGGTTCCCTGTTCCGAATCATTTCGGGATAGGCATTAAAAGATTATCTTAAACTACATGGAAGCCCTTATTTCCACATTCCACCTCGACCTCGGCTTGCTCATCGCGCAGGCGGTAAACTTTGGCATCGTTTTTCTCGTGCTCTTTTATTTTGTGTTCCGTCCCTTGTTCAAGGTGATGGGCGATCGCTCTTCGAAAATCGACAAGAGCCTGAAGGATGCGCAGGAGATTGAAGAGCGTCTGGAAAAGACCAAGGCCGAGCAGAAAGAGATGATTAAGCAGGCCAAGAAAGAGGCCACTGCTTTACTGGAGGAAGCTGGCTTGCAGGCTGAAGAGCGCAAACAGGCGGTCGTCGCCCAGGCCAAGGAAGAGATCGGTCAGCTCATCAATCAGGAAAAAGCCAAGATTCAGGCTGACAAGGCTGATGCCTTGCGTCAGATTCGTGCCGAAGTCGGCGACATGATTCAGTCCAGCCTGGAAAAGGTTCTCGGCGAGAAGATGGACAAGGCGGCCGATGAAAAGCTCATCGCCAAGTCCTTAAAGCACCTGGAATAATATGGCCTTTCCTATTCGCAGCTACGCCCGCGCCCTGTACGAAGCCTCCCAGGGAAAAAGCCAGGCCGAAGTCGGCGAGCTGGTTGAGCGCACGCTGCAGATCATGGCCGAAAAAAGCGTCCTGGGAAAGACAGACATGTTACTGGCTGAGATTGAAAAACTTGATGACGCTGCCAGCGGGGTGATTCGTGCACGCATCACGAGCGCACATAAGCTTGATGAGGAAACCATGGAACTCCTGGAGAAGAAATTGAAAACACGCAGCCACGGCAAGGAAATTGTCTGGGAGAAGGAAATAGACAAAGCTCTGTTGGGTGGCGCTGTCATCCGTTACGGCGATAAGGTCTTGGATCTGAGCTTGGCCAATCGCGTCGGACAGCTGGCTGAAGAAATTAGAAACTAATTACCTAATTAATGAATGAACAAATGAACAAGTTAAGGATTCGAATGAGTTAATTCATTAATTGGTTCATTAGTTAATTTACCGCATATGTCAAAGACTAAAGATTTCATTGTTGAGCAAATTAAAGAACGCATCGCCGATTTTAAACCGTCGGCCAAAGAAAAGAATGTCGGTCGCGTTATCCGCGTCGGCGACGGTATTGCCGTCGTTTCCGGACTGAGCGATGTGCGCATGTCGGAAATGCTTGAGTTTGCCGGATCCGAAGGCATGATTCAGGGCGTCGCGCTGAACCTCGAGGAAGAGAGCGTCGGCGCGGCTATTCTCGGAAACTATGAAGGCATTATCGAAGGTACGGAAGTTCGTTCGACGGGCCGCATTCTCGAAGTTCCGGTTGGCTCGGCCCTCGTCGGTCGCGTCGTTGATCCTCTGGGTAAGCCGGTTGACGGCAAGGGTGCGATCGCTTCCGAAGCTTCATACCCGGTTGAAAAGATTGCTCCGGGCGTTATTACCCGCCAGTCGGTTAATGAACCGCTGCAGACCGGCATCAAGGCCATCGACGCTATGATCCCGATCGGCCGCGGCCAGCGCGAACTTATTATCGGCGACCGCCAGCTCGGTAAGACTGCCATCGCCATCGACACGATTATCAACCAGAAAGGCAAGGGCGTCACTTGTGTCTATGTCGCCATCGGTCAGAAAGAATCGAAGATCGCGACTATCCTCGCTAAGCTGGAAGAGGCCGGCGCCATGGAATATACGATTGTTGTGTTAGCTGGCGCCTCGGCTCCGGCCCCGCTGCTCTACTTCGCGCCGTACGCCGGTTGCGCTATGGCCGAATATTTCTTGGACAAGGGTGAGGACTCGCTGATCGTCTACGATGACCTTTCCAAGCATGCCGTTGCCTATCGTGAAATTGCCCTCTTGCTCCGCCGTCCGCCAGGACGTGAAGCTTATCCGGGAGATGTCTTCTATCTCCACTCTCGTTTGCTTGAACGCGCCTGCAAGCTGAACGCTGAACATGGCGGGGGATCGATCACGGCTCTGCCGATCATCGAGACTCAGGCTTCGGACAACAGCGCCTACATTCCGACCAACGTCATCTCAATCACCGACGGACAGATTTATCTCGAACCGGAATTGTTCTACCAGGGCAACCGCCCGGCTATCAACGCCGGACTTTCGGTTTCGCGCGTCGGTTCCGCCGCGCAGATCAAGGCGATGAAGAAAGTCGCTGGTAAGATCCGCCTCGAGGCCGCTCAGTATCGCGAGCTCGCCGCTTTCGCGCAGTTTGGTTCTGACCTCGACGAAGAGACCAAGGCCAAGCTGGAGCGCGGCCGCCGCTTGTTTGAAATCTTCAAACAGGGCCAGTACTCACCGTTGTCGGTTTCCGAACAGGTTGTTGTTTTTTGGTCGCTTATTAACGGTCATATCGATAACGTGCCGGTTGAGGAAGTAACGCGCTTTGAAAAAGAGTTGCGCCATTACCTGAAAGTTTCGCATGCTGATCTTTTGTCCGATATCGAATCCTTTGGTGAGTTGAATGATGATATCGTCGCCCGTCTGACGAGCGCCGTAGCTGACTTCAAAGGAACCCTAGACTATTTAATAAGTGAATAAATTAACAAAATAAAAAATTAATTAATTTATTAACTTGTTACTTATTTAATTATTCCCATGGCCAAGACTAAAGACATCAAACGCCGGATCAAGTCGATCACCAGCACCAAGCGCATTACCCGCGCCATGGAGATGGTTGAGGCGTCCAAGATGCGCAAGGCCGTTGAGGCAGTGCTGGCGACGCGTACGTACGCCAACCTAGCCTGGGAAACGCTGCTGAATGTCGCCCGCGCTTCGGCTAACAAGATTTCGCACCCGCTTCTCGAGGTTCGTCCGGACGTTAAGCGCCAGGCGCTGATTTTGATTGCCGCCAACCGCGGACTCTGCGGCGGTTTTAACACGGCGATTATCGCCGAAGCCCGGCGGGCGGTTAAGGGCTTGGAGGATGTAACTGATCTTATAATCCTTGGCCGGAAAGGGGAATCGCTTTCGGCCGTGCTGCATGTCAGCGCCCAATTCGTAAAAGAAGAGACGGCCGTCAACTCAACGAGTGTTGCGCCGATTGCCAAGCTTGTTATTGATGGGTACATCGACAAGACCTATGACCGCGTACTGGTCGCCTATACCGATTTCGTCAATGCTGCTAAGCAGTCACCCCGCGTCAAACAGATTCTGCCGGTTTTGACGTCCGCGACGGACGGGTCACTCGGCATCATCGGCGGTGACGGCAAGGTCGGTGTCAGTCAGGAGTATGTCGCCGGCAAGAGCCAGGCCCACCTGCAGGCCGCCGGATCGACCCT